>DASPZL010000137.1:0-17449 GCA_035636295.1 Paraburkholderia sp. | reverse complement strand
CGGACTGGATATTCGGGCAGACGCTGACCGGCTGACGAAACGGCTGATGGACGCCCGATCTGCGCGGCCGGAACGAAAGCGCCGCGTGGCGCGTCCACTAACATGCTGGCACCCGCGACGGTCGATACAGGCACCTCATGCAAGGGCCCCAGGAAGACATGACGGTCAAGGTGCCGGGAACCGGGATGGGCCCGGCAGCATCGGTGGTGCGTTTTAAATGCCAGGACTATGTCGCACCGCCGCCAAGATCCCTGCTCAGGGTAGCCACGCATCGTGGCGTAGACGACAATCACCCGCGGCGATGCGAAGTTGATCTGCATGTCGCGGGTGAAGAACCGGGAAGCGTCCGGTTGGCTGCGCACAATGTCGCCGGTCTTCACGAGTTGCTGCGCGAGATCCGTGGCCATTCGACTCAATTCAACCCGCAGGCGCCAGTCGGCATGATGATCGTGGCGACGCAGCCAGTCCTCGTACTCTCAACAAGATGATCGGGACTCAGCCACGCTCCGGTAGTGCGAAAGGCAAATATCTCGGATAACGTGAGAAAGCACAACAGCTCTGCGTTCGTCTCAAGTCGGTGCATTCTGCGACCTGTCATATCGTTGCGGCCGCAGCGGCCGTGCATCGTCGCGTTACCCTCATCGCGCCATCTTTCCGATGCACGCTGAAGCAGGCTGCCGAAGAGACCTGCGGCGCCGTGGACCAGGTCCCCAGGCGATGCCTGCGCGGGATCACATCGCTGATCTGGCGCAGGCGTACCTCAGGCGGTTTTCCGGCGCGGACGCGCGCCAATTGCGCTCCTGGTCCTGTAGGTGACACCGTGCTGGTCGAGGTAGTCGCGGATCAGTTGCCGGACCACCTGTGAGGGCGTCAGGTCCTGCGCCGCGCACAGTTTTTCGAACGCTTCCTTCTTCACAGGATCGATCAGAATCGTGAGCCGGGCGCTTTTCGTTTCCATGACGTGGGCGAAATCCAAATATGTTAATTAAATTATAATCCATCGTGTGGCCCGAGTCATCTTCGTGGCACCAGAATCACACGGTGGCTCGATTCCCGCATGCATCGCCGATGCCGAGCCGTTCGCGGCCAGGAAGCCAACAGCGTGCAACGCGTGCAGACGGTACGCTAGATCTCCGCCCTGGCACGCAGAAAATCCTGTCCAGCCCGGGTAATCGACACACCGCCCCGCCCATTCGCGGGAACGGATACCAACCCGGCGTTACGCAGTTCCTGCGCGACCGACCAGTTTAACGTGGGCGCATCGCGGCCGTATCGCTGCTGGGCCAGACGCTCAAGCGCCCAGATGGCTGCATGGGTCAAGGTGCTGCCGTCGTTGCCATTTTCCGCTTTCATCTTCTATCCTCGAGTATGCGCCTACTGAAACAGGCTGTGAACGCGCAGGGTTGCTATCCACCAGCGACAGATGCATCCGCTCAGCACGTTTGTTCATATCGATGCCAGTTAAATTTCTTGCCGTACTCGATGCGCGTGGCCGTCGCATGGAGATTCACCGCATGTGTGGGTCCGAGTGCGCGCGCCCGGTCGAGCATCGTTGCGAAAGACGGAAGCTCATCCGCTCCTTTCCACGCAAAAACAGTGACGTTGTGTTCACTGCCTTCCGATGGTGCCAGGGTCACCGCGTTCGCGAAGACTTCCCTGAGCGAGCGCAGGCAGCGATGAAAGTCCGGTTCGTCGGTCACCAGATTGGCCACCAGAACGCCGTCATCGCTCAACCTGCGGCGACAGGCTTCATAGAACGTCCGGCTACCCAGTTCTGCGGGCAAGCCATCGGCATTGAAACCGTCGACCAGCAGCACGTCGGGCCGGTGATCCGGAACCGTGACGTACTGCGCCCCGTCGGCGCAAACCACCCTGAAGCGCTCACTGTCACACGGCACATGGAACCGGTCTCGCAGCGCGATCACGTGGGGATCGATTTCAACGACGGCAATCACGGTGCCGGGCAAGTGACGATAGCAGTATTTCGCCAGCGAGCCGCCACCCAGACCGATCATCGAAATGCGCCGCGGGAACGGCTGGAATAGCAGGAAGCCCATCATGGTGCGCGTATAACCCAGCGCAAGAGCGTAGGGATCGCGCCGCAGCATGGTGCTCTGGACCCCGCGCGCATCGAAGTACAGTGAAACGACTTGGTCATTCTCTATGACCACCGGCCTGCTCGCCTTCCTCTTTCTTTTCATGTGAGTGATCGAAAGGTTCCGGTGCAGGGGCAATCGGCGGGTGTGAGCCACGCTTCCCTTGCAGCGGTCCGTCAAAAAGATTCCTGCGTACACAGCATGGCCGAGAGCACTTCAAGCGCCGCGGTCTCATCCGAACCGGCCGCCAGAATGCGCATCTGCGTGCCCGGCTTCGCCCGAAGTGACATGACCGACATGACATCCTTGGCATTGACGGACCGGCCGTTCGCCATACAGACGATGTCGCTCGCAAACCGCGCGGCGCTAACGGCAAGCCTCGCTGACCCGTGTCCGTTCAAACCCGACGGGCCACCCACCTGAACCAATGCTTCGACCAACCCGCTCTCCTATGCATAAACCCTAAACCCGGGCCCGCCGGGCGCGCTCAGCGCATCGAACCCGCGATGACCTGGGCAAAGAAAGCCCGCAACTGAGGGTCCCACGTTTCACTGCCCAAAGCGATTTCAGCCGTGTCGAGCCGCCTCATTTCCCGATCGAGGTAAACGGCGCGAAGCGACCTTGGGTGCGGCGGCCCGACAAAGAACTGGCCATCGTCGTCCAGAAGCAGAAATGGCTTCTGCCTGTATCGGGCTCCGGACAGGGAGGTCGCATCCAGGACATGGCGGGCCGATTCCTTCTGATAGACAAAAATGACGTTGATCCCACATTCTTCCAGGCGGTCGCAGATATCAGAAAAACGGTAGAGCATCTGGAATCCGCGTTCGCCCGCCCTGCCCACGCCGATGACGATCAGTCCGCGACGACCCATCACGTCCCGCAGATACAGGTGGGTGTAGTCGTGGGACAGCAGCGGAACACTTGCATCAATCACGTCGACCTCCCTGCCGCGCGCAGGCATACACCTCGTTTCGCGCAAGCCAGGCCTGCAAGTGACCAACAAGATTTCCGCCCAAGCCTACTATATTATTACCATTTCAGGATAAGTCAATGATAATTCTATTATCATGATTTAACGGAGCCTGTTCCAAAGGACGGGCCAGCCTGTTCGCCGGTTCTTCTGCGCGCACGGGAGCGCCCCTGCATCGAGGGCCGATGCGACTCCTGAGCGAACGGCTGCGCCCCGCACTGCTGAGATCGGGAAACGACGGCCACCGCAAAGGTGCCGTTGACGCAACCGGCCCTGACCCGGAACCAGCCTCGCGGCCTGTCCCCGGTGCCTAACGGTCGAGTCGGTAGACCTGCGCGCGCAGGTCGTCAATGAGGGGCACGATGGCCAGCACAATCAGCACGCCCGCAAGCGGTACCGTCGAGGCATAGCCGATGTGCTTGAATCCCATCGCACCGGTAACGCCTCCGACGAAGAACGTGGCCAGCATCGTCCCGTGCACTTTCAGCCTTGCCCGGTTCGCCAGCACGAAGGGTGTGGTTGGGTTGGCCCTCGTGGAATTCCAGTAAAAGAGCTTGCCCAGTTCGATGCCGATGTCCGTCACGATTCCGGTCATGTGGGTGGTACGGATTTCAGCACCGGACAGTTTGGTGATCATGGCGTTCTGCAGACCCATGATGAAGCACAGGAGCACAACGGTCGCTGGTACGAACAGCGTATCCCACAGCGCCAGATGACTGCCCAGAAGCCCGAAACACAGCAACAGGACGGCCTCGATCAGCAATGGCAACGCGTACTGGCTGTGCAGCCGCCGGCGCCGCCCCCAGTTGACGAGCACGGCGGAACAGGCGGCGCCCAGCAGGAACGAGAGCAGCGATCCGGCGCCGGCCAGAACCAGCGAGAGGTCGCCCAGCGCAGTCTGGTCGGCAATCGCTGATACCACGCCGCTCATATGGGACGTGTACTGCTTCACCGCCAGAAAGCCACCGGCGTTGGTTGCGCCTGCCACGAACGAAAGCGAAAAACCAAGCTGCCTGTCAGCCTCGGTACTCCGGTTTTTCCCGGTCAGGCTCCGGAAATAGTGTGCTGGCATCGGGTGATGACTCCAGGTTCGCGTGTTCTGACCATGCGCCGACGAAACAACGTACTGGCGCAGCAGATGGTCTTTCAGATCCGGCATCGGTTGATACACATGCTCCCGGCGCCCTGAACAAAGCCGACAGGGTGGTTGAGCGCCCCGCCGGATCATCCCCTGTGGAATCGGATCGATAAAGCTGCTAGGATGATAACGTAATTATCATCAACTGGTAACTTGATGCCCCTGGCGAAGGCCCCCCGTGGGGGCGAGTAATGCCATAAGATGTTGCGCATGGGTCCGTAGCGGCAACGATTCATTCAGGCTCAAGGCGCGGTTGATTGCGAGGCGACAAAAACAGGCGACCGACAGACTACCTGGTGTCGCGTGTGACGTATCGGGAGAAATGCCATGCTGTTTGACGATACGCTTGAAGAACACCGGATGGCCGGCGTCTCGTTGCGGTGCGGGATGCACCAGCGCGTGCGGCTCGTTACATGCGCTTTCGCCAATGAGCGCAGCTGCGCACTCGGTCGCTGGATTCATGAAGAGGGCGCGCGCTGCGATGAGGTTCCGGAACTCCAGCAGTTAAGGATGGCGCATGCAAGTTTTCATACCATCGCACTGGTGATCGCGATTTCCATCACGCAAGGGCGTCTCGCTGAGGCCGCCGTCATGCTCGAGCCTGATGCCCTGTTCGAAAGCGCGACACGCATGCTCGCACACGCGGTGTCGCGTTTCGAAAACCGCCCGGGCGTGGGTGCGGGTTCGGCATCCACGCCCGCACCGCACGGGCTGATACATTAAGGTCGCCGTGAAGACCCGGTCGCTGCATGACGCCGGTTCGCGGCACCTGATCTGCGCAGTTTCAGGAGAACAATGAATTGTCGGCCGATCGCAATCAGCTCAGACGTGCCCTGGCGGAGCGATTGGGCAAGACTTTCGGGGAGCCCGTGATACGCGAGGGCCTGCGCACGCGGTCGCTGTCTTTCGACGCTCTCGGCATACAAAGCTCGATGCGCAGGAGTGATCCGCTCGAACTCGATCTGTCGTACACACGGGCCATGATGTCGTTCCAGCTCTTTCGCCCTGATCCCAGGGACATCCTGATCGTGGGTCTGGGCGGAGGATCGCTGTCCAAATACTGCTTTCACAAGTTTCCGTCGGCACGGGTGACCACGGTCGAAATCGACGGGAGAGTGATCGCGTTACGCGAACAGTTTTTTATTCCGCCTGAATCAGAACGCTTCCAGATCGTGCATGCCGACGCAGCGGAATATCTCCTGGACAAGGTTGGCTTCACGGATGTAATCCTGCTCGATGGATTCGACGCGTCCGGGCTGCCCGCCAGCCTGTCGAGCCAGTACTTTTACGACTGCTGCCATGCCGCACTGCGTGACGAAGGTGTGCTGGTGGCCAACCTGCTGAACAGCGACCCGCGACTCGCCACCCACCTCGACCGGATACGCCGCGCCTGCGACGGAAAACTGTTCCGCACCATGGTGCGGCGCGAAGGCAACACCATTGCCATCGGCATCAAGCAGGAGACCGTACCAGGATGGCTCGACCTCTATGCGCGCGCTGAAGCCATCACGAAATCGATGGGGCTCGACCTGTACCGGTATGTCAAAAAAATGGAACGTCACCACCGGGAAGAATCCGTTCCGGGATACCCTTCGTCTAACACACTGACCGTCGAACAGAACATCTGACGCCACCGGAGACAACGCCGATGGAACATCTGCTGGTCGTCCATTACGTGCTGCTCGTGATCACGGGCTGGCTCGTCGTTGGAGTCGCGGGACTCGCGAACCTGCGCCGCACACGCGTGGTGGCGCACGGGCTGTTTCCTGCCGGCGCGGTGTTCGGGCTGCTGCTGTGCGGGCTCGGCCTGACGGGCGTCTTTGCCGGTCCCCAGCAGGTCGTCCTGCCGCTCGGGCTGCCGGACCTGCCCTTTCATCTCCGGCTCGACGGCCTGTCGGCGTATTTTCTGTGCGTGCTCGGCGTGGTGAGCACGGGCGTGAGCGCGTTCTCCTCCGGCTACTTCCGCAAGGGCGAGGGCACCCCGCCGGGCTTGCTGTGCTTCGAATATCACGTGTGCCTCGCGAGCATGGCGCTCCTGCTGCTCGCGGACGATGCCTATTGCTTCATGGTGGCGTGGGAAACGATGACGGTATCGGCCACCTTCCTCGTCATGACCAATCACCGCTTCGCCGAAATCCGCCGGGCGGCCTGGCTCTACTTCCTGATCTCGCACGTCGGCGCGCTCGCGCTGCTGCTGTGCTTCGGGCTGCTGCAGGCCAATACCGGCGACTACACGTTCGCCAACATGCGCGCGCAGCATCTGGATGTGTTCTGGGCGTCGGTCGCGTTTCTGCTGGCGCTGTTCGGCTTCGGCACGAAAGCGGGCCTTTTCCCACTGCACGTCTGGCTGCCCGAGGCGCATCCGGCCGCGCCGTCGCCGGTATCGGCCCTTCTCAGCGGGTTCGTCCTCAAGGCAGGTCTCTACGGCGTGCTGCGCACGGTGTTTGATCTGCTGCACGTGCAGATTGCGTGGTGGGGCGTGCTCATGCTGATACTCGGCCTCTTCTCCGCGCTGTTCGGCGTGGTGTTCAGCGCCATCCAGACGGACATGAAGCGGCTGCTTGCGTACTCGTCGATCGACAACATCGGCCTGATGTTCGTCAGCATGGGACTGGCGATCCTGTTTCGCGCGTACGGAATGACTGCGCTCGCCGCCTTGTCGTTGACGGCTCTGCTCTATCAGATCGCGAGCCACGCCACCTTCAAGAGCCTGCTGTTTCTCGGCACGGGTTCCGTGCTTCATGCCACGGGCGAGCGCAACCTCGGGCGCCTCGGCGGCCTGATCCGTTTCATGCCCTGGACCGCATGGGCCGCCCTCATCGGCGCGCTTTCCAGTGCGGGCCTGCCGCCGTTGAGCGGCTTCGTCTCCGAATGGCTGTTGCTGCAAAGCTTCCTGTTCACGCCGGGCCTGCCCGACCCGTTCCTGAACATGGTGGTGCCGCTCGTCGCCGCACTGATCGCCCTGGTGGCCGCGCTCGCCGGCTACACGATGGTCAAGTTCTTCGGCATCATCTTTCTCGGCCAGCCGCGCGAGGCGAAGCTGAGCGAGGCACGGGACGCAAGTCCGTGGGAGCGGGCCGGCTTCGCATGGCTGGCAGCGATATGCGTGCTGCTCGGGCTGTTGCCGGTGCAATTCGTCGCCGTTCTGGACCGCGTCACGCAGATGCTGGTGGGCGCCGGCATCGGGCCGGCCGTCGCAAGCAATGGCTGGCTGCTGCTCGCCCCCACAAGCGTAGACCGGGCCAGCTACATGCCGGCGGTTTTCCTGCTGTTCTTCTTTGCCTGTTGCGGGCTCGCGTGGCTGCTGGTACGCCGCCTTTATCATGGGCGTCTGCGGCGGGCGGCCCCCTGGGCCTGCGGCTATCCGTTCGTGAACGCGCGCATGCAGGATACGGCGGAGGGGTTCGGGCAGCCGATCCGCGAAATCTTCGCGCCGCTGTTCAGGATCGAACGGCGGCTGCCTTCGCCGTTCGACAGCCAGCCCGTGTATAGCGTCACCGTGACCGATCGCGCGTGGGCGCTGATTTACGAGCCGCTCGAGCGGCTGGTCAAGCGCATCGCGGCGCTGGCCGGCCTGCTCCAGACGGGCCGCATCGGCGTCTATCTGATGCACAGCTTTCTCGTGCTGATCGTCCTGCTGATGCTGGTGAGACGATGATCACGCTCTCCGGATCGCTCTCCCAGGGGCTGGAAATCGTGCTCGCGCTCGCAGCGGCGCCCTTGCTGGGCGGTTGGGTCAACATGTGCCGCGCCCGCTTGCAGAACCGCCGCGCGCCCAGCATCTGGCAGCCTTACCGGATGCTTCACAAGCTGTTCAACAAGGAGTCGGTCGTCGCCGAACATGCGAGCCCGATCTTCCGCGGCGCGCCGTATGTCGTCTGGGCATGCATGACGCTCGCTTGCGCGATCGTGCCCACGCTTTCCACCGATCTGCCGCTGTCGCCGGCCGCGGATGCGATCGCCCTGGTGGGCCTTTTCGCGCTGGCTCGCGTCGCAATCTCGCTCGCCGCGATGGACATCGGCACCGCGTTCGGCACGCTCGGCGCGCGCCGCGAAATGCTGGTCGGCTTCCTCGCGGAGCCGGCGTTGCTGATGGTGCTGTTTTCGGCGTCGCTGATCACGCAGTCGACCTTGCTGACCCGCATCGTCGCCACGCTGAGCCATCGCGAACTGGCGATCTATCCGAGCCTCGCGTTCGCGGGCATCGCTTTTACGATGGTGTCGCTCGCGGAAAACGCGCGCTTGCCGGTCGACAATCCGACCACCCACCTCGAACTCACAATGATCCACGAGGCGCTGATCCTCGAGTATTCCGGCCGGCATCTCGCGCTGATGGAATGGGCCGCGAGCCTCAAGCTGTTCGCGTACTCCTGCATCGGCCTCGCACTGTTCATTCCGTGGGGCATCGCGGAGGCCGGCAATCCGATGGCGCTGCTGCTCGCGATACCGGCGCTCTTCGTCAAGCTATTGATAGGCGGCGCGGCACTCGCGATAGTCGAGACGACCAACGCCAAAATGCGCATTTTCCGCGTGCCGGAGTTTCTCGCGACAGCGTTCCTGCTCGCCGTCATCGGCATGCTGGTTCACTTTCTGCTGGGGGCGTGATGCACGGATTCGCCACGCAGCTCATCAACTTCCTGGCCGCGATCCTGTTGCTGCTGTCGTTCGCGATGCTCAGCCAGCGCCGGATCCTGTCGCTGATTCACCTCTACACGCTGCAGGGCGTGACACTCGTGTCAGCGAACGTGATTCTCGGATACGTCACCGCAGACGTGCACCTCTACATCTCCGCCGCGCTCACGCTCGTGCTCAAGGTCGGCCTGATCCCCTGGATACTTTACAGGCTCGTGCAGCGCCTGAATGTCAGGACGGACGTGGAGTCGCTCCTCAACATTCCCGCCACGCTGCTGATCGGCATCGGGCTCGTGATCGTCGCGTTCAATGTCGCGTCGCCGATCAGCCTGCTCGCCTCGTCGGTGGCGCGCGGCACGCTCGGCATCGCGCTCGCCTGCGTGCTGCTGTCGTTCATGATGATGATTACGCGCGCGAAGGCGATTCCTCAGGTGATCGGCTTTCTGTCGATGGAGAACGGTCTGTTCTTCGCCGCCGCCGCGGCGACGAACGGCATGCCGATGATCGTCGAACTCGGCATCGGGCTCGATGTGCTGGTGGGCATCCTGATCCTCGGCGTGTTCATGTTCCAGATTCGCGAGCAGTTCGACAGTCTGGACATTCACCACCTTGAAAAACTAAAAGATGACTGAGGCCTGGGTACTGCTGCTGGTTTTCGGGATCCCGCTTTTCGCAGGCGTCTGTCTCGCGCTCGTGGGGCAGCATCATGTCGCGGCGGAACTCAACGTCGGCTTCAGTTTCCTCACATTCGCGGCCGCCGCGCTGCTTGCCGTGAAAACCGTGGCGCACGGGCCGGCGTTCGCGCTGGGCAAGCTGTTCTTCGTCGATCCGCTCAACGTGTTCCTCGTCGCGCTGACGGCCTTCGTCGGCTGGACTACGTCGATCTTTTCGCGGCCGTACATGCGCATCGAGCGCGACCGCGGCAAGATGACGGGCCCGCGCATGCGTCTTTACCACAGCATGTACCAGCTGTTCATCTTCGCGATGCTGCTCGCGCTGCTCACCAACAACATGGGCATTCTGTGGGTCGCCATGGAAGCGGCCACGCTCGCGACGGTACTGCTGGTGAGCGTCTATCGCACCGCGGCGAGCCTCGAAGCCGCGTGGAAGTACTTCATTCTGTGCGGCGTCGGCATCGCGCAGGCGCTGTTCGGCACGATCCTGCTCTATCTCGCCGCGAGCCGGCAGCTCGGCGGCGGCGACGCGCTGCTCTGGACCAGTCTGAACGCGGTCAAGAGCAGTCTCGACCCCACCATCATTTCGCTCGCGTTCGTGTTCCTGCTGATTGGCTACGGCACCAAGGTCGGCCTCGTACCCATGCACAACTGGCTGCCCGACGCGCATGCCGAAGGCCCCACGCCGATTTCGGCCGTGCTGTCGGGGCTGCTGCTCAACGTCGCGCTGTATGCGGTGCTGCGTTGCAAGGTGCTGGCCGATGGCGCGCTGCAGAACGGCCTGCCGGGACACCTGCTGATCGGCTTCGGGCTGGTCTCGGTGCTGATCGCCGCTTTTTCGCTGTTCCGGCAGAAAGACGTCAAGCGGCTCTTTTCGTATTCGTCGATCGAACACATGGGGTTGATGACGTTCGCGTTCGGGCTCGGCGGTCCTGTCGCAACTTTCGCGGGACTGCTGCACATGACGGTGCATTCGCTCGTGAAGTCCGCGATCTTCTTTACCGTCGGACATGCGGTGCAAAAGGCCGGCACCCAGGCGATCGACGACATCCGCGGCTTGTTGCGCGTGAGCCCGACCGTCGGCTGGGGCATGATGCTCGGCGCGCTCGCGATCCTCGGCATGCCGCCGTTCGGCGTCTTCGCGAGCGAGTTCCTGATTCTCACCACGGCGATGCGCACGCTGCCGTGGGCCACGCCGTTCCTGTTGCTCGGGCTGGCCGTGGCGTTCGCGGCTATCTTCGTGCGCGTGCAAGGCATGGTGTTCGGCGACACCACGGCCAAGGTGCTTGAACATCCGCCGGCATTGCTGCCGGTGTTCGTCCATCTCGGCATGAGCTTGATGCTGGGACTCTACATTCCGCCCTATCTTGCCACGTGGTATCGGCAGGCGGCGGCCATGATCGCGGGGTGACACATGCGCATCGAGGCATTCGGGTTTCCCAACCTGGTTCGCCTGTCCGTGTTCGCGGGCAGGTCGTCGGCGTTTCTCGCGCGAGTCGACGCCGACACGTGGACCCGCGCCGCTGCGACGGCGCGCGAAACGGGCGGCCGTCTGATCTCGTTGTGGGGCGCGGAAGAGGCGGCGGGCTCGTTCGCGATCTCCGCGGCCTATGCAATGGAAGACGGCATCCTGTGGCTTCAACTGCCGCTTCAGTTGCCGGTCGGCAACGAGGACGGTTACCCGGACATTTCGCCCATCTTTCCATGCGCGGCGCGCATGCAACGCGCCGTCTACGATCTGCTGGGACTGCGTGCGATGGGCGCCGAAGATACGAGGCCGTGGCTCAATCACGGCAACTGGCCCGCCGACTACCATCCGCTGCAGAAGCTGTCTTCCGGGTCCGAACGGTTCGAGTCGCGGGAAGCGGACTATCCGTTCGTGGCGGTCGCGGGTGACGGCGTCCATGAGATCGCCGTGGGTCCGATCCACGCGGGCGTGATCGAGCCGGGACACTTCCGCTTTTCGGTGGCCGGCGAGAAAGTGCTGCGGCTCGAGGAGCGCCTGGGTTACGCGCACAGAGGCATCGAACGTTTGTTCCAGCAAACGCCTCTGTTGCTCGGGCATCGTCTCGCGGGACGGATCGCCGGCGACTCGACTGTCGCGTTCTCATGGGCGTATTGCATGGCGCTCGAACGGGCACTCGACGTGTTGATTCCGCCGCGCGCGCAATGGCTGCGTGCACTGCTGCTCGAGCGTGAGCGCATCGCCAGTCATCTGGGCGATCTGGGTGCGCTCGGCAACGACGCCGGATTCGCGTACGGCCTCGCGCAGTTTTCCCGTCTGAAGGAAGACTGGCTGCGGCTGAACCACCGCGTCTTCGGGCACCGCTATCTGATGGACCAGATCGTCCCTGGCGGCATGGCGGCGGAGATCGATGCGCGTGCCGTCGCCGCACTGCAAACGCAGTGCGATCAGATCGACGCGCAGGTCCGCGTGATGCAGCGTATCTACGACGATCAGTCGGGACTGCAGGATCGCTTCGCAGGCTCGGGAATACTTTCCGCGAAAGTGGCGGAGCACTTCAGCGTCTGCGGACTCGCCGCGCGTGCCAGCGGACGGAAAATCGACGTGCGTGCCGACCATCCCTACGCGCCCTATCATGAAGTTCAGGTGCGCATGGTCAGCGACGAGCGGGGCGACGTGGCCGCCCGTGTCATGGTCCGTTTCGGCGAGATCTACGAGTCCATCCGGCTGATCCAGGCGCTGCTCACCGATCTGCCGGACGGAGAGATCGCCGCGGCAATCGAACCTGAGGGCGCGCCAGCGCGTGGAGTGGGCTGGATAGAAGGTTGGCGCGGCGACGTGTTCGTCGCACTCGAAACCGGCGGCGACGGGTCCATTTCGCGCTGCCACTGCCATGACCCGTCGTGGCAGAACTGGCCCGCGCTGGAACACGCGATCATCGGCAATATCGTTCCCGATTTCCCGTTGATCAACAAGTCGTTCAATCTGAACTACGCGGGGCACGACCTGTAATGTGGCAACTCATCAAACAGATTGCGAGAACCGGCACGCCGACGCTGCGCGTTCCTGAAGGCGACGACGCATGGCACACCGAAAGCCGGCGGATCCAGCAGGACATCCTCGACGTGCTCGGCCGGGCGCTGTGCATCCGCGAGATCGATGCGGGCTCCTGCAACGGATGCGAACTCGAAATCCACGCGCTCAACAATCCTTATTACAACATCGAGGGCCTGGGCATCCGCTTCGTCGCGAGCCCGCGTCATGCGGACATGCTGCTCGTCACCGGTCCGCTCACGCTCAACATGAAGGAAGCGGTATGGCGGGCTTACGAGGCGACGCCCCATCCAAAACTGGTTGTCGCCGCCGGCGAATGCGCGTGTACGGGCGGCATGTTCAGGGATAGCTATGCCGTGTGCGGGCCGCTCTCGAAACTTCTGCCCGTCGACGTCACGATCCCCGGATGTCCGCCACCGCCCATCGACATTCTGAGGGGTATTCTGACCGCGCTTCGTGTGAAACGCGCGACTCTTCCGCCGTGATCGAAGCGCGCGCCAGGCAACTTCGTTTCCCCGCAGCTTCGCAAAACATCCTCGCATGACACCTGTCAAATTCATCCTGCGTTACACCGTAGTGCCGCTGATGGCGATCGTCGCCGTCGTGATCTGGGCTTCGTTTCATTCATCCGGCGAAATCGACGCGCGTCAGTACGCGGCGCTCTCGGCGGCGTACACGAGCTTCCCCGTGGAACTCAGGCATGACGTCGCCAATGCAATGAAATCCGGAAAACTGCACAAATGGGATTATTCGTCGCTGGTGCGCGAATCGCTCGACGACGGCGTGGTACTCGACTGGCCGCAAGAGCAGACAGCAGACGTGGCGCAGGAACGGGCGAGGCTCGCCGCGCTCGTGCACGCCGACCGGTTCTGATTTTCTGATTCGTGCCGCCCTCGCCGACCGTTACGGCACGCGAGCAGCATCGATCACAATATCGCAGGCGTGTCTGGCAGCTCGTTTATAAAATCCCGTACTGATGGCAAGCGGGTGGCTCCAGTCCGCCCATACCGGCAGGCTGAAGGCGCCGGCGGACCGGATGCCCGCCGTTGCTGCAAGCCAGCGCGACGTCCGCCAGCGCCGGCCAGATTGCCGGCGAAAAGCGGATCGACTTGCCGTTCTGGATAAACGAAAGAACGACCGTCAGCACGCGCGGATTCGCCGCGTCGACCTTTGCCTTCTCCTTGCTCACGGCCGCGCCGTTCGTATCCGACACCTTCACGGTGCTGAACGTGGACTCGAGGTTTTCGTTGAAGGTGAGCCGCGGCGCGTCGGGCGCCGCATCGACAGTGCTGCCGGACGCGGGCACCGCGCTCTCGAGCTTGCCGTGCGCGAACGCGGCCGCCGGCACGAGCGCGACGGCGGCTGCCGTGGCCGGCGCCAGTAGTTGTTTGCGAGTGCGTGTGTTCATGTTCTTGCGCATCCTGACGGTCGAAATAGGTGTAGCCCGCGTATGACGGGGCACTCCGCGAATCCTTACTTCTTTTGCAGCTTCGTCACCGTCAGCGCGCCGTCGACTTCCTCGGCCACGAAGTCGATCTTGTCGCCGACCGTGACCTGCGAAATCATGGCCGGGTCCTTCACCTTGAACACCATCGTCATCGCATCCATGCCCAGATTTTCGAGCGGGCCATGTTTGATGGTCAGCTTGCCGGCCGACGCGTCCACCTTTTTGACTTCTCCATGCGACATGCCCGCCTTCGCTTCGCCGCCCTGCTTTGCGCCGCTGGCGCCCATGTCCATGTTGCCCATCTCGCTGGCCGCATAAGCCGATGCTGAAACGGCCAATGCGCAGCTAACCGCAACCGATGCCAATACGTTCTTCATCATTCTTTCTCCTGCGTTGAAATGAAAAGTTGAGCCGGACCGCGCAGTCCGGCGAGACAAAAATTCAGGTGTCGGGCAACTCGCCGGTGTATTCGTAGGCGACCGTTCCCTTGGGGTGCCGATACCAGCCCGGGTCGCGATAATCCTTGCGCCCCAATCCCTCGCGAACCTTCACGACGGTGAACATGCCGCCCATTTCCAGCGGACCGAACGGGCCGGTGCCAGTCATCATCGGCAGCGTGTTGTCGGGCAGCGGCATCTCCATCTCGCCCATCGCGCCGCCCGTGCTGCCCATTGCCATGTAGTCCGGCACAAGCTTGTTGATGCGCTTCGCGAGATCTTTTTGCGGCACGCCGATCAGGTTCGGCACCTGGTGGCCCATCGCATTCATCGTGTGATGCGACTTGTGGCAGTGAAACGCCCAGTCGCCGGGACGGTTCGCCGTGAACTCGATGGCGCGCATCTGGCCGACCGCGACGTCGGCCGTGACCTCGGGCCAGCGCGCGGAAGGCGGAATCCATCCACCGTCCGTGCCCGCGACCTCGAAGTGATAGCCGTGCAGGTGGATCGGGTGATTGGTCATCGTCAGATTGCCGAAGCGGATGCGCACGCGGTCTCCCGCGCGCACCGGCAACGGGTCGATGCCCGGAAAGACCCGTGAATTCCAGGTCCACATGTTGAAGTCGGTCATCTCGTTGACGCGCGGCGTGAAGCTGCCCGGATCGATGTCGTACGCGGACATGATGAACACGAAGTCGCGGTCCACCTGCATGACGCCCGGGTCTTTCGGATGGACGATGAACGTGCCCATCATGCCCATCGCCATCTGCACCATTTCGTCGGAATGCGGGTGGTACATGAAGGTGCCGTGCTTCTCCAGCTGGAACTCATAGACGAACGTCCTGCCCGGCGCAATGTGCGGCTGCGTGAGGCCGCCGACACCATCCATGCCCGATGGCAACAGCATCCCGTGCCAGTGAACCGTGGTGTGCTCCGGCAGCTTGTTGGTCACGAAGATGCGGACTTTGTCGCCCTCCACGGCCTCGATGGTCGGACCCGGCGCCTGTCCGTTGTAGCCCCAGAGATTCGCCTTCATGCCCGGCGCCATTTCACGCACCACCGGCTCCGCGATCAGATGGAACTCCTTCCAGCCGTTCTTCATGCGCCACGGCAGCGACCAGCCGTTCAGCGTCGCAACCGGCGTGTACGGACGGCCATTCGGAGGCGCGAGCGGCGGTTGCATGGTGGCCTGGCTCATCGTGGGCGCTTCGGGCAGTGAAGCCGCACCGGCCTTGCTGACGAGCGCTGCTCCCATCAGCGCGGCCCCCGAGCCGCCAAGAAAATTTCGACGTGACAGCATGTCATTTACCTTCGGAATGTGTAGGCGACGCCGGTTGCGTCGCGGGCGCGGAGGGCGCGGGTTGTTCTGATTGCGCTGATGCCGCCGCGAGCGGCGGCAGGCGGCAGGCGGCCGCCGACTGCCTGCTGCAAGTCGGTCTCGGCGAGCCAATAGTCCTTTAACGCGTCGATGTAGCTATTCACCGCGCCGACCTGGTCACGCGAATCGGCAAGCAGTTCGAACACGCTCGCGAGCATGCCGTTGTAGCGCAGCAGCAGTTCGTCGGAAATGGTTTTGCGAATCGGCACGACTTCGTCGCGATAATGTTTAGCCACGTCGTAGCCGGTCACGTAGGCCGAATACGATTCGCGAACCTCCGAGCGCGCGTTGATCGCGGTTTCGGCGACACGATTCGCCGACTGCATGTAGATCGCCTCGGCCCGCGCCACCTTGGAGCTGCCCCAGTCGAAAATCGGAATCTCGACGCTGATCTCGTAGCCTTGCTCGTGGCCGTCGGAGGTCGTGAAATTGTTCTGATACCCGACGTCGAGCGCATTGATGAAACGCGTCGCCCTGGCTAAACCCAGCGAGGACGCAACGCTCTGCGTTTGCAGTTTCGCCGCCTGGATGTCCAGCCGGTTCTGCATCGCAAAGCTCTCGAGGTCGTTCAGCTCGGAGCGCGCTTTCGGCAGATCCGGCAGGCGCTCAGGCAACGTGTACTGCGTTCCCGGACCCCACAGCCCCATCGTGCGCGTGAGCTTTTCGCGCGCGGATACCGACTGCTGCCGCGTCTTCGCAAGCTGCGCCACCGCGTCCGCATAGAAGGCCTGCTCGCGCGCGTAGTCGAGCTTGCTGAAGTTGCCCGCCTGCCGCATCCGCAGCGCGAGTTCGGCGCCGGCCGCGGCCGAGTCCTTCACCTGCGCCGCGTAAGCGGCGGACTGCTGCGCGGCGACCGCGCCGATATAGGCCCGTCGCGCGTCGGCGGCTACCTTGAGCATCGCGTCCGCGGCGAGCAGCTTCGTCTGTTCGAAGCGGCGGCTCTCGATGCGCGTCGCGAGCGGCAGCGTCAGGACGTTCAGCAAGCCGAGCGTGAACGTGCGGCTGATGCTCAGGTCGTTGCCGCCGTGCGTGCGGCTAAAGCTGAAGCCGGGATTCGGAAGACGTCCGGCCTGCACGAGATCCGCCTCGGAAATGCCGAGCGCCGCGTACCAAGCCTGCAAGCCGCGGTTGTTCAGCAACGCGATCTGGACGGCGTCGTCCATGCTCAAGGGCTTGGCCAGCAGTTCCTGGGTTCGCTTCGCGACCGCGTCCCGATCCTCGCCGGTCCTCACCAGCACCGCCTCTTTGCCCAGACGTTCGGAGGCTGTCGCCGCTACGGTATTGAAGCCGCCGTCTTTCGAAAATGTCGTGCAGCTGGCGAGCAACGCCAGCGCAACGGCGAGCGCCGCGATGCGGCCGCCCGAAAAGAGTTGCGAGGTCATTTGGCCGGTCCCTCGTGGGTGGAACTGTGTTCGTTGTGTTCGTTGGGTTTGGCGCCGTGGCTCATCCCTTTCACCGCCGATGAATTCGTCACCGCGCGATTGAGTTCCTGCCAGCTGGGCGCTTGTTCGTCCCGGTAGGGCTGATAGTCCGCGAAGGCGGACGGCGCGCTGAGCGCCGGCACCGATGCCGAGGCGTCGGACGGGTCAGGAAGTGTGGTGGTGGCCCGCACGAGCGACGGCAACAATGCCGCCGCGCCGAACAGCGCCGCGATAAAC
>DASPZL010000136.1:0-2543 GCA_035636295.1 Paraburkholderia sp. | reverse complement strand
GAAGGCGCTGCTCGCCGGCAACGACAACATGGCAATCGGCGCGGTCTCGGCGGTGCGCGCGGCGGGCAAGCAGGGCAAGGTGATGGTGGTCGGCTACGACAACATCGGCGCGATCAAGCCGATGCTCAAGGACGGCCGCGTACTCGCCACCGCCGATCAATACGCCGCCAAGCAGGCCGTGTTCGGCATCGATACCGCACTGAAGGCGATTGCCGAGCACAAGAAGCAGTCGCAATTGTCCGGCGTGGTGGAAACGCCGTGCGATCTGGTGACGAAGTAAACGTCGTCCGGCAAGCACCGGAGTAAACCCAGGCTCGCGGGTTCGCGCTCACGCCGCTGCATGCTCGATGCGTGCCGGCGCCGCGCGAATCCGCGGCAATTCAATAAACGCTCAAGAAACCTGCCGCGCCGCCGTTAATTCCAGAGGTAAGCGTCATGACGGTGGCCGCGCGGCGGGGAGGGTGCGTGGCCGAAAGCGCCCGCGCATTCCGCGCATTGAGCCGGCATGACACGTGGCGGCTGACCGCCGCCTCATTCGAGCGAATCGCATGAGGCCGCGCCGGCCGCCCCGGAACCAGGATCGCGATGGATTCAACCGACCACGACGCCTTGCCTGCCGTACTGTCCGTTAGCGGCATCGGCAAGACCTATGCCGAACCGGTGCTCACCGGCGTTTCGCTGTCGCTGCGCGCCGGTGAAGTATTGGCGCTGACCGGCGAGAACGGCGCGGGCAAGAGCACGCTGTCCAAGATTATCGGCGGGCTCGTCGATCCGACCGCGGGTACCATGCGCCTCGGCGGCGAGCCCTATGCGCCGGCGAGCCGCACCGAAGCCGAAGCGCTCGGCGTGCGCATGGTGATGCAGGAACTCAATCTTCTGCCGACACTCTCGGTGGCCGAAAACCTGTTCCTCAACCGCTTGCCGCAGGCGGGCGCGTTCCGCTTCGGCTGGATCGACCGCCGCAAGCTGCGCGAGGACGCGCGCCACGCAATGGCGCAAGTCGGCCTCGACGCGATCGATCCGGATACGCTCGTCGGCGAACTCGGCATCGGCCATCAGCAGATGGTGGAAATCGCCCGCAATCTGATCGACGACTGCCGCGTGCTGATTCTCGACGAGCCGACCGCGATGCTGACCGCGCGCGAAGTCGATCTGCTGTTCGAACAGATCGAGCGCCTGAAGGCGCGCGGCGTCGCGCTGGTCTACATCTCGCACCGGCTCGAGGAACTCGCGCGCGTGGCCGAGCGGATCGCGGTGCTGCGCGACGGCCGGCTGGTGCATGCCGACGCCATGAGCAACCTGACGAGCGACGAGATCGTCACGTGGATGGTGGGCCGTGAACTCGGCGAGCGGATCGATCTGGGCGCGCGCAACATCGGCGCGCCGCTCCTGAAGGTGGACCGGCTCACGCGCGGCAAAGTGGTGCGCGACGTGTCGTTCGACGTGCGCGCGGGCGAGATTTTCGGCATCAGCGGGCTGATCGGCGCGGGCCGCACGGAGCTGATGCGGCTGATTTACGGCGCCGATCAGAAGGACGGCGGCACGGTGGCGCTGGCTGAAACGCCGGGCGCGCCGCCCACGCCCGTGCAGATCGCCTCGCCTACGGACGCGGTGCGCGCCGGCATCGCGCTCATCACCGAGGACCGCAAAGGCGAAGGCCTGCTGCTGCCGCAGCCGATCGCGGCCAATGTGTCGCTCGGCAATATCGGCGGCGTGGCGCGGCACGGCATTGTCGATGCGAAGCGCGAGAACGCGCTGGCGCAAAAGCAGATCGACGCGATGCGTATTCGCAGCTCGGGGCCGGGGCAGATTGTCGGCGAGCTGTCGGGCGGCAACCAGCAAAAGGTCGTGATCGGCCGCTGGCTCGCGCGCGATTGCCGCGTGCTGTTATTCGACGAACCCACGCGCGGCATCGACGTCGGCGCGAAGTTCGATATTTATGGCTTGATGGGCGCGCTGGCTCGGGAAGGGCGCGCGCTCGTCGTGGTGTCGAGCGACCTGCGTGAGCTGATGCTGATCTGCGACCGGATCGGCGTGATGTCCGCGGGACGCATGACGGGTGTGTTCGAACGCGACGACTGGTCGCAGGATGCGTTGCTGGCCGCGGCTTTCGCCGGCTACCGCAGCCGCGAAGCGTTGCTCCACGCCGTCCCCGACACCAACGAAGCAGGGAGTCTGTCATGACCGATCAATCGTTGCGTGAAGCATCGAATGGCAAGCAGGGCGCGGCCAACGTCACGCCGCCGGCCGACCCGTCCGCGCCGCTCGCGAGCGGCAAGCCGGCCGGCACGCGCCTCGGCTTTTCGAATTACCTGGGTCTGGCCGGCGCGTTGCTGGCGATGATCGTGCTGTTCTCGCTGCTGAGTTCGCACTTTCTGACCTACGACACGTTCAGCACGATCGCCAACCAGATTCCCGATCTGGTGGTGATGTCGGTGGGGATGACCTTCGTGCTGATCATCGCGGGCATCGACCTGTCGGTGGGCTCGGTGCTGGCGCTCGGCGCGTCGGTCGTGAGCGTCGCGGCGCTGAAGTGGCAGCTC
>DASPZL010000135.1:0-4069 GCA_035636295.1 Paraburkholderia sp. | reverse complement strand
TTTCACGTGCTCGTCGATATCGAACGTCGCGGATTGCCGCGACCTGACGATCGGCACCGGGACGATCTGACTGCGGAAAAAGCCGTTTTCCGTGGCAGCTGCGGCGCGGCGATGACTGTCGGCTGCGAGCGTGTCCATATCGAGACGCGACACGTCGAACTGCTCCGCGACGTTTTCAGCCGTCACGCCCATGTGGATCCTATGCATCGGATCATGCAGAACCCCCACCATGTAGTCGAGCAATTGAGTGTCGCCCATGCGCGCGCCCCAGCGCGCCGATTGCATCAGATACGGTCCGCGCGACATCGATTCCGCGCCGGCCGCCACGGCGATCTCGCATGTGCCGAGTGCGACGGCCTGCGCAGCCGAGACGATCGCCTGCACGCCGGAGCCGCACAGCCGGTTCACGTTGAAGGCGGGCGTTGTCACGGGGAGGCCTGCTCCAAGCGCGGCTACGCGGCTGAGATACGCGTCCCTCGGCTCGGTCGGAATCACGTTGCCCATTACGACGTGACCGACGCCCGCCGTGGGCACTGAGGCCCGCGTCAACGCTTCCTTGACGACGAGCGTCGCGAGTTCGCTGAGTGGCGTGTCCTTCAGGCTGCCGCCGAATGTACCGATGGCAGTACGCACTGCGCTTACAACAAAAACTTCCTTTAAGGCTGTCATCGAAAGTCACCTGGATTCATGGTTGGGTAGGGTTCGTGCCGGACGGCACGCGCGCTCACGCTTTGGCAAGCAGTTCCTCGACGTAGGGAACGCGATCCTGGCCGAAGAACATCTGCGTGCCGACGAAGATGGTCGGTGCGCCGAATATGCCCCTTTCGATCGCCTCCTGCGTATCCGCTTTCAGCTTCTCCTTGATCTGCGCGTCCTGGGTCGCGGCGACGATGCGCTTCACGTCCAGATCGGCTGCCTGCAACACGCCGCCGATCACCGCAGGTTCGGCCATGTTTTGCGGCTTGCCCCACATCGCGTCGAAGATCGCCGTGGAGTACCGATCGAGAAAGCCTTCCCGTTGCGCGAAGATCGCGCCGCGCATCAGCACGAGTGTGTTGATTGGAAAGTACGGATTGACCTCGAACGGCACGTTGTAGCGCTCGGCGAAGAACTTCATGTCGCTGATCATCCAGTCGCGCTTCGCGGGCATGTCCATCGGCGACTGATTCGACGTCTGCTGGAACACGCCGCCCAGCAGGATAGGGTGATAGTTGACGGTCGTTCCTGTTCGATGAATCAGACCGGGCAGCTGCTTGTACGCGAGATAGCTGGTTGGGCTTCCGTAATCGAAATAAAAGTCGATGCTCTTGGACATGTTGCCTCCGTTGATGATGCGTTTCAAAAGTTGGTAACGACTTCGAGAAAGGGCCGGATATCGAGTTCAAAGGTCCAGGCGCTGCGTTTCTGGGTGTGGAGGAACCAGTAGGTGTCGGCGATATCGTCGGGCGCGAGCAGGCCGTCGGCGGGGCGCTGGGCGACGAGTTCGGGGAAGCGTTCGCGCACGAAGGGAGTGTCGATGGGGCCGTCGATGACGGGGTGGACGATGTGCAGGCCCTGGCGGCCGAATTCACGGGCCATGGACTGCGCGAGCGAGCGCAGGCCGTGCTTGGCGCCGGCGAAGGCGCTGTAGCCTTCGGCGCCGCGAATGCTGGCGGTGGCGCCGGTGAAGAAGATCGTGCCCTGGCCGCGCGGGGCCATGTGGCGGGCGGCCTCGCGCCCGGTCAGGAAGCCTGCGAAGCAGGCCATCTCCCAGACCTTGTAGTACTTCTGGGCGGTGGTCTCGCGCACGTTGAACTGGATGTTCGCGCCGATGTTGAACACGACGAGGGCGAGCGCGCCGATCTCGTTCTCGATGCGCTCGAACAGGGCGACGACCTGGTCCTCCTTGCGCGCATCGCAGCCGAAGGCGTGGACGTTGCCGCTGGCGGCGCGGATTTCCTCGACGAGCGGCGCGAGCTGTTCGGCGTTACGCCGGGCGATGCACACGGTCATGCCTTCGCGGGCGAAGCGGCGGGCGAGGGCGGCGCCCAGGCTGTCGCCCGCGCCCATGATAAGGGCGGTGCGGGGCGTGGGGTTGGCGGTGGTGAGGGTATTCACGGGGGGTCGTCTCCTTGCATTTAGGTGTGGACACACGTATCTTAGTTTCACCGCGGCAGATTTGCAAATCGGTAAAAGCACTCACCCCGGCGGGCAGCAGCAGCGGACCCGAATTCGAAAGGCAACGATTAACGATTAACGATCAACGGTTGACGGAGCGGCAATGAACAGGACATCGAAGAAGGTGGCGGTGGTGGCGGGCGTGGGCGAGGGGCTGGGTCAGGCGATTGCCCGGCGCTTCGCGGCGGACTATCACGTGGTGATGTTTGCGCGTGATCTGGAGAAGCTGCAGGGGTACGCGCAGCAGTTGCGCGAGGCGGGCGGCGAGGCCACCGGGATGAAGGTGGACCTGCGCGTGGAGAAGGAGATCGTGGAGGCGCTGGCACAGATCGAGCAGGAGCTCGGGCCAATTGAGGTGGCGGTGTACAACGCGGGCGCGCAGCACCGCAAGCCGCTGCTGGAGATCAGCGGCGATGCGTTCGAGAAGGTGTGGCGGCTGGCGGCGTTTGGCGCGTTCGTGTTCGGACGCGAGGCGGTGCGGCACATGGAGCCGCGTGGCAAGGGCACGATCCTGTTCACGGGGGCGACCTCGTCGCTGCGTGGCGGGGCGAACTTCGGAGCATTCGCGGCGGCGAAGTTCGCCACGCGCGCGGTGATGCAGAGCATTGCGCGCGAGTTCGGGCCGAAGGGCATCCACGCGGCGACGGTGATTATCGACGGGGCGGTGGACATGCCGGCGATCCACCGGTTGATGCCGGATCTGGCGAAGAGCCTGCCGCCGGACGGGATGCTGTCGACTGACGAGGTGGCCGAGACGTACTACCAGATCCATCGCCAGCATCGCAGCGCATGGACGCTCGAAGCCGATCTGCGCCCTTATAGCGAAAAGTTCTGAGCGATCCACGGCTACACGGCGAAGGCCAGGAGCCCGACCTCAAGGTATCCGGCCGGTTCAACGTGGCGCGCAAAGCGCCGAATGCGAGCGATGCGAATCGCGGCAAATCAAGTCTATCTGGTGAACGACGATGAATGTTCTGATTGTGCATGCGCACCCTGAAACCGCTTCCTTTACGACTGCAATGCGCGATGCGGCGGCCGAGACTTTAACGGAAGCCGGGCACAGCGTAGTGGTTTCGGACCTGTATGAAATGAGGTTCAATCCAGTGGCGAGCCCGAACGATTTTCTGCGTCGCGCAAACGACGACTACCTCGTCTACGCGCTCGAGCAGCGGCATGCAGACGCTAACGATCTGCTAGCGCCTGACATCAAGGCCGAACTCGATAAGGTTGTCTGGGCTGATCTGATCATTTTCAACTTTCCGATTTTCTGGTTTTCGATGCCAGCGATCATGAAGGGGTGGCTTGATCGCGTCTTCGTGTCGGGCCGTTGCTACGGCGGGATGCGTTTCTATGACCGCGGTGGACTCAAGGGCAAGAAAGTACTGGTTTCGCTGACACTGGGCGGGCAGCCGCACATGTTCGACACCGATGGCGTGCACGGCCCGCTCACCGACATGCTCAAGCATCTGCTGCGCGGGACACTCGGCTATCTCGGCTTTGACGTGCTGCCGCCGTTCATTGGCTGGCATGTGCCGTACATCAGCCAGGACGAGCGCACCGCGCTGCTCGACTCATATCGCAAGCGTCTGCGCACACTTGATTCGGAACAACCGATGGTCTTCCCCAGCCTGGAAGATTTCGACGACATGCTGCGCCCCAAAGCGCGTGGTACGGCGTAAGCATCCAGCTAGCCTCGAAGATTCCCTTTACGGTCCCGGTGAGAACAACATGATAACGAAGCGCTTTTTGATGGGCGTGCTCGCGTTGGCGAGCCCGGCGGTATTCGCGCAGTCGTCTGTAACGCTTTACGGGATCATCGACACCGGTGTTGAATATGTGTCGCATGCGAACGCCAATGGCGACCACGTGGTCCGTATGCCTGGCGTGACGGGTGAGGTTCCTTCACGTTGGG
>DASPZL010000134.1:0-10263 GCA_035636295.1 Paraburkholderia sp. | reverse complement strand
CGGTCCGAACCGCGTCGACCTGCACCTTCAGGCTCGCATCGACCGAGCCGATGTCGGACTCGCACACGCATGCGCCCGGTTCCAGCGTGCGGTCCGCCAGCACCGTCAATTGCACGGGCTGGCCGCGTTCGCGCCATTGCGCGAGGGCATGCGAAAACCCCTCGACGGCCGCGTCGCGCTCATCGGGGTGCACGCGCACCTGCAGGCAACGGCTTCCCTCGATGATCCGTTCGACCACGTCCGATGCGCGCGCGAACAACGCCGCCGGCTGTTCGTTCACGACGATCTTCTCGACCGCCGACACAACCAGTTCGGCGACCCGTTGCCGCAACGACATCTGCAGTTCGTAGCGGTGCGCGAGCAGTTGCGCGGTGCGCGCATACCACTGCGAAAGCGCCTCGCGTCGCCCCACGTCGTAACCGCGTTCGTGCGCGGTGTCGAATTCGCGGCGGGCTTCGGCGCGCAGCGCGTCGGCATCGGCCCGCGCGGCCTCGCGCATCGCCTCGCCCTCGGCGGCGGCCTGCGCGAGCACGTCGGCGTGCTGCTGTTGCAGCGCGAGATAACCCACGTCGAGTTCCACGAGCGACGCGAGCGCTTCGCGCGGCACCACGTCGCTGTCGACGCCCACGCCGATGCTCGCGCCGTCGGCCCTGCTTTCGGTATTCGGTTTCCTGAGCCAGATGATCATGTCGTGCTCCATTGCGCATTCACGTTTGCATAAAAGTCGCCCAGGCGCCGCACGACGCTCAGGCTGTCCTCGCGCCGCTCGGCCGCGCCGCAGGCCGCGAGCCAGCGCGGCGCCGCCGCCTCGCGCGGCCACGCGTAGCGCAGCAGACCGGCTGGCGTCGACGGCGCGCACAGGCCGCTCGCGCTGAAAAGGCAAAAACCCTCCCAACTGAGCGCGTAGTCGTCGAGGCTGTCGAGCGGCTCCATGCCATGCTCGCGAATCAGCCGGTCCGCCGCCGGCGCATGCGGTATCTCGATCAGCCAGCGCAGCGCCGCCCCGCCACCGCGTCCGAGCCATTGCGCAACCTTCTCGCGGCTCTCGCGATCGACCCAGTAGCGCAACTCCGCGCGCCGGAAGTGCAGCGCGCGCAGACACAACCCGGCCAGCGCGTCTTCGAGCGGCAACGCGCCGAGCAACGCCGCATCGGTGCGAAACGCGTTGAACGGCGGCACCGGCGAGCCCGCGTCGGCGAGCCACGCGTCGACCGCACGCGCGCGCAAACGCGAGCGCGCGGCCGTCGTACCCGCGCCCGCCTGCTGCGCGCCGTCGAGCCAACCAGGGTCCATCCAGTCGAACAGCGTGCCGCGGTTCGCCTGGTATTGCGCGAGCCGGCGCGCGAGTTCGAGCGCGAGACTGCCGTGCCTGTCGATGTCCGTCGTCATGTGCTCATTCCGCGTTGCCCGTGCCGTCGTCGATCAGCCATGCGCGCGGTCGGCCGGCTTCGACTGCTTGAAGAGCCCTTGCGGCAACCCCGTTCCGAACCGCGCCGCCGTATTCAGTTTCGGCTCCTCGCCCGGCTTCGCGGGCCCGGCGGCACCCTCGGTACCGCCGGCCTTCCCGCGCAGCCAGTTGAACAGCAGCAACAGCGCCGCGAGCACAAATACGACGATCGCGATGGCGCGCACGACCGGACTGCCCGCGTCGCTCTTCGCGACGACGTCGAGTGGATTGCCCGCGACCGCGGTGAGGCTCACCTGGTCGTACGACAAACCTTCCACGCTATGCACCACCAGGTTCTTGATCTGCGGCTCGAGCGTCGTCAGGTTCGCGGTCGGCAGGTACTTGATGAACACCGACGCCGACGACGGTTTCACTTTGGCCGCGAGCGGATCGTTGTCCGGCAGCACGATATGCACGCGCGCCACCACCACGCCGTCGATCTGGGAGAGCGTGTCGGACAGCTCCTGCGACACACCGTAGATGAAACGCACGCGCTCCTCCGTCGGCGTCGACACGAGACCGTCCTTCTTGAACAGATCGCCGAGATCGTCGTACTTCTGCTCGGGCAGGCCATGCTCGCGCAGCACGTTCATGGCCTGCACGATCTGCCCGTCGTCGACCAGCGCGCTCCAGGTCTTGCCGCCGTCGTCGGTGACCTTCTTCGCGTCGATGCCGGCCTGCATCAGCGCGGCGACGATCTGGTTGCACGCGTGTTCGCTCAGGTTGCCGTACAGCTCCTTCTTGCAGCCGGCGAGCGTGAGGCAGAGCGCCGCCACGACGCAAAGCGACGTGCCGCGACGGCCGATACGGGTAGCGAGGTTCATGGTCACTGGTTCTTCATAAGGGTTTCGAGCGCGCCCTTCGACGACTCGACGACACTGATCTTCATCGACATGTCGACCTGAAGGCTCGTCGTCTCGATCTGCATCTGCATCGACGACGCCGCGATCTCGTTGAACGTCATCTGGTTCGCGTTGTTGAGCATGTAGAGCGCGTCGTTCGACACCGTCTGAAGGGCCTCGTCCTCGCTTAGCACGAGCTGCGACGCGAGCGAGCCGGCACGGCTGCCGTGCGGCTCGGGCGGCGCCAGCACGCCGCGCTGCATCATCTGTTCGAAGCTCGCGACTTCGTGCGGCGCGGCTTGCAGCGGCGGCAACCCCGCCATGCCGGCCGCGCCGGCCGCGCTCTGCGCGAGCGTTTGCTGAAGTTCGAGCATGGGTACGCTGAGATTCATATTGGACTCCGGATCGGATCACGCTCAGAGACGCAAGTATTGGCCTTCTTCCGCGTTCGCGAACGACGCGCGCGCCGACTCGTCTTCGGCCACCTCGTTCGGATGGCGGATGCCGAGCCGCCCGCGCAGACGGCCCATCGATTCGGGCACCTGGAACGTGCCGGAAAGCTGCGCGTCGAGTTGCGCCTGCTGCAAGTCGGCGCGCAACTCGATCGAGTCGAGCAGCAGGCGTGCATCGTCGGTAAGACTGGTGTCGTCGTCGCGCATCTGGCCGGCGACGATGCGCCAGTCCGAATTGCCGCTCGCATTCAGGCAATAGGCGAGCATCGCCTTGCTGCCCGGCATGCACTTGCCCTGCGCTGCAAGACTCTCGAACACCGCGATCGCGTCGAGCCAGTTGCGATGCACGATATGCACGAAGCCGTCGTACAGCGTCAGTTCGGGGCGGCCGGGCCGCAGCACATGCAGCGCGTCGAGCAGATGCTCGGCCTCGTCGCTGCCCATGCGCGGATTGGGGAACTGGTCGAGTAGCGCGAGCCGCACGACTTCGCGCAACGCGCTCACCAGCTTGTTGCTGCACTTCGCGTATTCAGGTTTGCCGTCCATGTTTATTTCGCCCTTTGAAGAAGTGAAGACACGACTACCGTCGACACCCTCAAGGTAGCAAAGCGGCAGCGGCTTCCTCACGCATCAGGGCGAAGCGACCCTCAGGATTGCGAAGCCCCACGCGTCGCACTATGTGTTTCGGGCGTGGCCCGCCTCTCGCCGATCGTTTCACCGGCTCCATTTTTCCCCGTGCCGGTGGCCGTATATGGCGGCAGCGACGTGCAGCGTCGCCGCGTCGCTTCGGGCTCATCAGCCGGCCTTCGCGCGGCTCGCGGCTCGCCCCGCGCTTGCGACCTATCGTCGAGCCACGCGTGAAAAAACGTAGCGCGCGCCCGGACCGGGCCTAACGGAAAGCTCATGAGCGACGAAAAAACCGAACAGCCCACACGACGCAAGCTAAAGGACGCGCGCAAGAAAGGCACCGTCACGAAAAGCGGCGACCTGGTCGCGGCCGTGCTCGTGCTGGTGGTGATCGCGATCTGCAAGTTCGCGGCAAGGCCGCTGCTCGACGGGCTGCATCAGACGGTGAATCTCGCGCTCGATTTCTGCACGACCGACCGTTCGACGCAGGCGCTCACGTCGGCGCTGATGCATATGCTCGCCACCGGCGCGATCGCATGTTGCGCGGTGAGCATCGCGGCGATGCTCGCGGCGGCGCTCACGATCGCCGCGCAAGTGGGCGTTCAGATCGCATTCGATCCGGTGATCCCGAAGTTCGATCGGCTGTCGCCCGCCACGGGTTTCAAGAAAATCTTCTCGAAGCGCTCGATGATCGATCTGCTCAAGATGACAATCAAGGCGCTGGTGATCGGCGTCGCACTGTGGAAGACGATGGTGTCGATGTTTCCGCTGATCACCACCGCGATGTACGAGCCGCTCACGCTCCTTTCGGCGATTCTCTGGAGCGCGCTGCTCAAACTGCTGTTCGTGACCGCCGTGCTGTTTCTGGCGATCGGCGCCGGCGACTGGAAGATTCAGCACTGGCTGATGCTGCGCTCGCAACGCATGTCCAAGGACGAGGTCAAGCGCGAGATGAAGGAGCGCGAAGGCGAGCCGAAGCTCAAGCGCGAACGGCGCAAGCGCGCGAAGGAAATGATCAACGGCGGCGGCGACCGCCAGGCTGCGGTCGCGCGTTCGAACGTCGTAGTGGTCAACCCGACTCACTATGCCGTCGCGCTGCGCTATGCGCCCGACGAATCGCCGCTGCCGGTGGTGCTCGCGAAGGGCGTCGATGCCGACGCGCTCGAAATCCGCCGGCTCGCCGCGCGATTCGATGTGCCCATCGTCGCGAATCCACCCGTTGCGCGCGCGCTGCACAAAGTCGACGAGCACGCGTCGATTCCGCCCGAGCTGTTCCAGGTCGTCGCGGCGATCCTGCGCTGGGTGCAGTCGATGCGCCCGCCGCCCGCGCGTGAATCCGCCACACCCGCCGCCACATCCGCCGAAGTGCCCGGCATGCCGGGCGGCGGCCCCGATCCGCAATCCTCTGCGAACCCCAAGTCCCGTTGAAAGCCCCCTGGAGCCCGTCATGCTCAAGACCCTGAAGTTCCCCGCCGGCGGCGAAATCGGCATCGCGCTCGTGGTCGTCGCGATCATTTCGCTGATGATCCTGCCGCTGCCGCCTGAAATAATCGACGGCCTGCTGTCGATCAACATCTGCATCAGCGTCGTGCTGCTGATGGTCACGATGTACGTGCCGTCGATCACGCAGATCTCGTCGTTTCCCTCCGTGCTGCTGTTCACGACGCTCTATCGCCTGTCGCTGAACATCGCGTCGACCAAGTCGATCCTGCTGCATGCCGACGCCGGCCATATCATCGAGAGCTTCGGCGAACTCGTCGTCGGCGGCAATCTGGTGGTCGGTCTCGTAGTGTTCCTGATCATCACGACCGTGCAGTTCATCGTGATCGCCAAGGGCTCCGAACGGGTCGCCGAGGTCGGTGCCCGCTTCACGCTCGACGCGCTGCCGGGCAAACAGATGAGCATCGACGCCGATCTGCGCGCGAACATCCTGACACCCGACGAAGCCCGCCGCAAACGCGCGCGGCTCGCGGTCGAAAGTCAGCTGTACGGCGGCATGGACGGCGCGATGAAGTTCGTCAAGGGCGACGCGATCGCTGGGCTCATCATCACGCTCGTCAACATGGTGGCCGGCATCGCGGTCGGCATGGCCTATCACAACATGAGCGCGAGCGACGCGGCGAACCGCTTCTCGATCCTGTCGATCGGCGACGCGATGGTCTCGCAGATTCCGTCGCTGCTGATCTCGGTGGCGGCCGGCGTGATGATCACGCGCGTCTCCGACGAAACATCGGAAAAGAGCGGCCGCTCGCTCGGCGACGAAATTCTGCGCCAGGTCGGCGGCAACTCGCGCGCGATGTATTTCGCCGCTTTGCTGCTGCTGGGCTTCGCGGCAGTGCCGGGCTTTCCGTGGGAGCTGTTCGTCCTGCTGTCGTCCGCCCTGGCCTTTGCCGGCTACAAGCTCGCACGCCGCCCCGACGGCAGCGCCGCGCAGCAGTCCGGCAAGGCGGTGATGGCGCTGCAGCGCGCGGGCTCGAAGGGCGATGCGCCGACCATCCTGAAGCACGCGCCGCAGTTCACCAGCGCTCTCGGCGTACGGCTCGCGCCGGACTTCGCGGAGCGTCTGTCGCCCGCCGCGCTCGACGCGGCCTTCGAGGCGCAGCGCACCGCCTTGCAGGAAGAAATCGGCCTGCCGTTCCCCGGCATCACGATGTGGACCGCCACCGATCTGGAACCCGGTGAATTCGAGATTCTCGTGCAGGACGTGCCGAGCGCGCGTCTGAGGATGCCGCAGGGCAAGGTGATGGTGCCCGGCGCGGCGTCCGACCCGGCGCTGGCCGCGCTGTGCGAGAAAGCCGGTCCGGCCGGCGGCATGCCCGAAAGCTACTGGGCTCCCGAACGCCAGGCGCCGGGCGGCACCGTGCTCTGGCGCGCGGAACAGGTGATCGCGAACGACACCATCGGCCTGCTGCGTGCGCGCGCGAAACTCTTCGTCGGCATTCAGGAAACCCAGTGGGTGCTCGATCAGTTGGGCGCCGAATACCCGGGCCTGATCGCCGAAGTGCAGAAGGCGTTGCCGTTGCAGCGGATCGCCGACGTGTTGCGCCGCCTGCTCGAAGAGAACGTGCCGATCCGCAACGCGCGCAGCATCATGGAAAGCCTCGTCAACTGGGGGCCGAAGGAAAAGGACATGCTGATGCTCACGGAGTACGTGCGCGGCGACCTTTCGCGCTTCATCGCGTACCGTGCGAGCGGCGGCGCGCCGACCCTGGAGGCAGTGCTCTTCACCAACGAACTCGAACAGCACATTCGCCAGTCGATCAAGCAGACCCCCACCGGCAACTTCCTGGCGTTGCCGCCCGACCAGGTCCGCGCGCTCGCCGAGCGCATTGCCACCTACGCCGGAGACGCGCCGCGCAACGACGTCGCGCTCGTTACGTCGATGGATATCCGCCGCTACGTGAGACGCATGATCGAGGCGCAAATTCCGTGGCTGCGCGTCTACTCGTATCAGGAACTCGGCGAGCACGTCGAACTGCGCCCGCTTGGCCGGGTTGCGCTGTAAGGGGAGCGGGCAATGGAGGGCTCCCCGATCACGCCGCGCATTCTCGCGCCCGACGACGACGCCGACGACGGCAACCGCCGAGCGCCGACACGGGTGCGCGCGCGGCGCGGCATCGACTACCTCGAGCTGATTCGCGAGGCGCGGCTGCGCAGCGAAAGAGCCGCGTTGCGCGAAGCGCTGCGCGCGCACGGTGAACGGCCCGCGCCGGCCGGCGGCCCGCGCGAGCGCGACGCCACCGGTCACCATGCACGGCCGGACGACACAGCGCCATCCGTCACCGCCGGTTTCGACGACGAAGCCGCCGACACGTTCGACGATGACGACGACCAAGAGGCCGACGCGAGCTCAGGCGCTGCTAATGCGCGCACGCAGGCGCAACGTCTCGCGCGCAAACGCCGCATCGAAGCACACGTCGCGCCGTTCGTCGCGGCGCTCGGCGTCGAGCAGTTGCGCGTCACCCAACTGATGCGTTTCGTCGCCACGCACGTCGCGGATTTCTGCAGCGACGAAGCCGTGGTGGAGAACGGCAACTGGACGGTGACGCTCAAGCTCGACGACGCATTGCTGCCCGGCTGCACGCTGCAATTGAGTCTTTCGCGTTTCTGCCTGACGCTTCGCTTCGATGCGGCTTCGAACAGCACTCGCCAACTAGTATCCCGACATGCGCACGTACTGAAGGAGCAATTGACCAATCTGCTCGTTCAGTTGGATACACCTCGGGACGTGTCGATAGAAACCGCGTAAGCGGATTTTGATGGCCCGGTGCACAACGGCCTTCCCTTCAACCGATTAACGAGTATCTGGCTCGTCTCTACATGGACCGCACAGCGACTTCCGCACGTCATCTCGTCAGCGCGTTGCACGACTCCGCGATCGGGCTTCCCTCGATCGATCCAGCCATCGCACGCCTGACGCGGCTTTTCTGCGACGGGCGCCTCGAAGAGCGCCTTCGCCAGGCGCTCGACATCGCCGACTGGCATGTCGGCCACGGCCTCGAGGACGGCGGCCCGCACGGCGCCTGCTGGATCGATCTGCAATACGACGGAGGCCTTGCATCGATCGGCCTCGACCCGGCGCAATACCCCGCGTTGACCGCCGCGGCGACCAGCATGGCCGACGACGACGCCTCGGCGACGGCGCCGCTGCGCTGCGCGGTCGCCGGGCTGCTGCTCGCGCCGCTCATCGACTCGCTCGACACGCTCGGCGCGCCCGGTGTCGGCGTCGCCGCGCTCGGCCGTCGCGCGCCTCCCGGGCCGACGCTCGCCGTGCGGTTCACGCGCCACGCTCACCGCTTCGAATGCCGGCTCGGCAACGTCGACGCCGCCTGGCTCGATCTGCTCGGGCGGCAACTGCGCGCGCACCGCCTGCCTTTCACCCAGCGCGTGAGCGGGATTCGCGTACCCGGCTATCTGATCATCGGCGACAAGAAGCTCAGCATTAAGACGCTGAACGGACTGCGCCCCGGCGACGTAGTGCTGCGCGCGCTCGCGCCCGTCCTGCGCGAACTGGACGGCGCGAGCGGTCCCATCGCGGATCTCGAGCTTCGCTGGGGTCCGTCGGGGATGCACCAGTTCGTCGCCCGCGTCACGCTCGACGGCAAACAGCTTGTCATCAATAGGGACCCCAACATGACCTACCGTAACGATCGCACCGACCTCCCCGCCATGGACCCGGACGCGGGCACTTCCATCGACGAACTCGATCTGCCGGTGAGATTCGAAATCGAAACCGTCACGCTGCCGCTGGTTCAGCTGTCCGCGTTGCGCGCCGGCTACGTGCTCGAATTGCCTGGCACGCTGCGCGATGCGCGCGTGCGGCTCGTGTCGTACGGCCAGCTGATCGGCGTCGGTGAACTCGTCAGCGTGGGCGAGCAGCTCGGCGTACGCGTCATCGAAATGTTCGGCAGCCATGACGCAGATTAACGACCTCACCGCGCTACTCGTCGCGGTCATCGCGATCGGCCTGATTCCGTTCGTCGCGATGGTCGTAACCTCGTACGCAAAGATCGTCGTCGTGCTCGGGCTGTTGCGCAATGCGCTCGGCGTGCAGCAGGTGCCGCCGAACATGGTGCTCAACGGCATCGCGATTCTCGTCACGTTGTACGTGATGGCGCCGATCGGTATGAGCGCGGGTGAAACGATGCGCCACGAGACGCTGGCGTCATCGCCCGCGCAGGTCATGATCCAGGCGTTCGGCGCTTCCCAGGAACCGTTCCGGCAATTTCTGAAGAAGCACTCGCGCGAACGCGAGCGGCTTTTCTTCCTGCGCTCCGCGCATGTGATCTGGCCGCAGAACCTCGCGAACGAACTGCGCGAAGACGACCTGATCGTGCTCGCACCCGCCTTCACGCTGACCGAACTCGCCGACGCATTCAAGATCGGCTTCCTGCTTTATATCGCGTTCATCGTGGTCGATCTGATCATCGCCAACGTATTGCTGGCGATGGGGCTGAACCAGATCCAGCCCACCAACGTCGCGATACCGTTCAAGCTGCTGCTGTTCGTCGCGATGGACGGCTGGTCGACCCTGATCCACGGCCTCATCCTCACCTACAAATAGGCGCGCCCATGAAAACGGAAGATCTGATCGGCCTGACCACGCAAGGCCTGCTGCTGTGCCTGTACATCTCGCTGCCCGTGATCGTGGTGTCCGCCGTGTCGGGACTGATCGTCGCGTTCGTCCAGGCGGTCACGTCGCTACAGGACCAGACGATTTCGCATTGCGTGAAGCTATGCGCGGTCACCGGAACGATCGTGCTCACCGCTGCGTGGAGCGGCTCGACCATTCTGCGTTTCGCGATGCGTCTGATTAGCGCCGCGGTGCCGACATGAGCACCGTCGGCGGCTATGCGCCGACGGGCGCGACAGTTCAGGAAACCTCGACAACGGAGCGCGGCGGCGCCGCTCAGGGCCGCCGGCACGTCAGCAGGATACCGCGTCAGTACCGCACCAGCCTGTTCCGGCACGCGGCGGGCCTCGCGCCGCATCATCGCGCGGCCAACGCGGCGCAGTTGCTGCACATCCTGCACGGTTCGAAGACGCCTTCGCATATGCCCGCCAAACACGATGAGCGTGGCCACCCGCATCAACACCAGCAACAAAAGCAGAAGCAACAGCAGCAGGATCAGCACGCCCACCAACACCGGCAGCGGAAGCCCAGGCCGTCGTCGGCGCCGCACCACGCGCAGCGCGGGCCGCATCATCCGGCACGCACGTTGCGGTGGCAGATCGCGCACGCCGGACGCGGTATGCCGAACGCGCCACAGGACGCAAGCGGGCGATGGCCGGACGGGCGCGACGGAAATCGCGAGCAGCAGCACGCGGGCGCCGCGAAGCAGCGAGGCCGCGCGGTCACGCGCATCCCGGCTACCGGACGTACCGAATTGCAGAC
>DASPZL010000133.1:0-8336 GCA_035636295.1 Paraburkholderia sp. | reverse complement strand
GCGAGCTTTTCGCCTTCCGCGGGCTGGTTGATCGCATACTGCAACTCGCCGATGAACAGCGTGCCGTTATGCAGATTGAAGTTGGTGCCGCTCCTGTTGTTCGGATTGTTGCCGAGCGGGTCGCCGTCGAACACGCCGGCCAGCGCCGTCAACGAAGGCGTGATCTGTCCGCGCACGCGCACGCCGAGCGCGGACAGCGGATAAGCGGGACCGCCCGACGGCATGTCGTACGAGGGCAGCGCGGGCCAGCCGAACATCGTGTTGATGAAGAGCGCCGAGTACGTGCTCGCGATGAATTCCTGGTCGATGCTTTGCTGACCGATCTTCACGTCGACGCGCTTGTCGAGGAACGACTGCTGGTACCACAACTCCCACAGGCGCGTCGTGTCTTCGGCTTCGATTCCGCTTGCCGTATTCAGCGTGCCGAGTTTGTCGGCGCTCAGATTGCGGCCGTGAATCTGTAACGCGCTGACGTTGAACTGGCCGCCAGGCAAGCCGAACGCTTCTTGCGTATCGAGCTGGACGGCCGCTGTCGTCACACCGTCGTAGGCTGCGCCGCGCGCGAGGCCGCCGCGAAGGTTGCCGAGAATTTCGCTGGTTTCGGTAACGGTAAGCGTCACGCCGTACTTGCCGAGCCAGGGGCGCAGGCCGCCCATATCGCCGAGCATTTGCTCACGATCCCAGAAGCCGGCCGGCGGTTTCGTGTCCGTCGCTTTGGCGTTGCGTTCGGCTTCGGCCGCTTCCGGTGCGGCGTCGGAGTTGGCCTGCGCCATCGCGGCGCCGGCTGTCAGCGAGGCGCAGGCGAAAACCGTGTAAAGGGCGGCGCGCCGCATCGAGAGTACACGTGAGCGGCGGGCGGCGCGATCGCGGAGCGAACCTGTTCGAGCCGTGAGTCCGTTGGATGAGGAGAATTTCATCGGAATCCTTATTGGTATCGTATGGACTGATCTGGCCATCGCGGGGCGGCATCTCCGTGGGCCCGCGATTTGCCGCATCCATTTGCCACGCCGGGCTACAGCAGAAGGCGAGATCGTACTCATGCGCAATCGGTGAGTCAACAGACGAGAACGATTCGCATCACTCTCGCTAAAGCGTAATTTTTTACCTTGACATATGGCGACTCGGCGCCATTTCGGCGTGACTGAAATCCAATGCGTTTTGGTGCGGTTTCTGTAGTGAATTCTTCATATGAACCGGCGCGCGCCCGTGGTGTCGAACTCGCACGAGTACCCTTCAAAGTCAAGTCAGGAGATACATATGAATAAGCGCAGCCTTTTGATTTCGTTGCTCGCGAGCGGCGGTTTGCTGGTGATGGTGAGCGGCGTATCGAACGCGCAGCTGAATCTGAAGCAGTTCGGCATAGGCGGCGGCGAGAGTTCGGCGGATGCGGGCGCGGCCGCGTCGCCGGGTGGCGTGTCGCAGTTGTTGCAGACCTACGTCGGCGCAAATCAGCAGGTGCTGAGCGGCCAATCGAGTCTTGCATCCGCGATGGGTTTGAGCAGTGCGGCAGGGCAGGCACAACAGGCGGCGGGATTGCTGAGTGGAGGAACGCCTTCCGTCAGTCAATTGACGCAGGCGGGCAGCACGCAGCAGTCGTTGTCGCAAACGCTGACACAGGCGCTGGCAAGCCGCGCGAGCGGCGGCGCGTCGGCGGCGCCGGTGAACAAGCAGGCGTTCACGGACGGCCTCGCGTCGCTGGGTAAAGGCGTGAGCCAGTATTCGAGCTTGCAGTCGGGGCTCGGCAGCATCGGTCAAATGAATCCGTCGTCGCTGCTGCAGGCCGGAATGAATCCGCAGACCGCGCAGAGCGCTTCGTATATCGCGCAGTCCGCGCCGGGCCAACTGCAATCGTTGATGTCGACGCTGAGCGCGGCGGTGCAGTTTGCGTCGAGCCACGGTATCAGCGTGCCGTCGATCGCGACTTCGGCGTTACAGGGCGGACAGTAGCGAGAGGCTTTGGCTGTCAGCGCCGCCCGCACTGCGGCGGCGCGGCGCAGGCCAGTACGAAAATCCCTACGAAAACAAGGAAAACACGGCGCGTTGGGCAGCCGGAAAAAACGGCTATGATCATCACCCGAAGCCGCGAGGCCAAGCACGGTCCATGCACGGCCCACCAATGCCCAGCGCTCCAAACCATACCGGGACCACGCCGATGTCAGACACAGTGAATCTGGAAAACTACTTCACCCGCATCGGCTACCAAGGCCCGCGCGCGGCAACGCTGGAGGTGCTGCGGGAAATCCACACACTGCACCCGAGAGCGATTCCCTTCGAGAACCTGAACCCGCTCACGCGCCGCGCGGTGAAACTGGACCTCGAGTCGATCGAGAACAAACTCGTCACCGAACGCCGCGGCGGCTACTGCTTCGAACAGAACGCGCTGCTGGCAAATGTGCTGATGCAGTTGGGCTTCAAGGTCACGCCACTGCTGGGTAGAGTGCTCTGGGGGCGCGAGTCCGGCGCCATTCCCCCTCGCACGCACATGGTCCTGCGTATCGACATCGACAACGAAGCATGGATCGCCGACGTCGGCTTCGGCAGCGTCACACTCACCGCGCCGCTGCGTCTGAACGCGGGCCTCGCGCAGCACACGCCGCTGGGCACGTTTCGGCTCGCCGACGCATCGCATGGTTCGCTATACCTCGAAGTGCTGGCGCGCGACGAAAGCTGGTCGCGCATCTACCGTTTCGACCTGCACCCGGTCGAATGGATCGACTATGAGACCTCGAACTGGTACACGTCCACGGCGCCGGATTCGATCTTCGCGAACAACCTGATCGTGTGCCGCGTGTTGCCCGAAGCGCGGCTCACACTGCTCAACGACCAACTGAACGAACGCTCGGCGGACGGCCAGATCATCAGCGAGCGGCAACTCACGAGCGCGGACGAACTCGCCGCTTGCCTGCGCGATCGATTCGGCCTGAACACCGGCGGCATCGACATCGCCGAAATATTCGGGCGCGTGCGTACACCGGCGAACAGCGCATAGCGGAGAACCGCCATGATCACGCGCCTCATTCTCCAAACAGCGGCCTGGCTGGTCTTCATGGGCGTGCTGTTGTTCGGCGCGGCGGGCACCTTTGCGTGGCCGGCCGCCTGGTGGTATCTGATCGAGATGGGCGTGCTGAGCCTGTGGATCGGACTGTGGCTCGCGCGTCACGATCCCGGCTTGCTCGCCGAGCGTCTATCGCTGTTCGTGCAGCCGCCGCAAAGCCGCTGGGATCGCCTCTTCGTGCTGGGCGCCGGCGTGGCGTGGTTCGGCTGGCTGATCCTGATGGGGCTCGACGCAATGCGCTTTCACTGGTCGGCGCCGCTGCCGGTAGCATTGGTCAGCCTCGGCTCGTTGTGCGTGTTCCTCTGCATCTTCATGTGCCGCTTCGTGTTCCGCGCGAACAGCTATGCCGCGCCGGTCGTGAAGATCCAGGCGAGCCGCGGCCATAAGGTCATCGACAGCGGCCCGTACGCTCATGTCCGTCATCCGATGTATTCGGCCGCGCTGCTGTTTTTCATCGGCACGCCGTTGCTGCTCGGCTCATGGTGGGGCCTCGCTGTGGTGCCGGTCATGGTGATCGGCCTCGGCTGGCGCGCGGTGCGCGAGGAGCGCATGCTGGCCGAGCAGCTAGACGGCTATGCCGACTACACCGCACGCGTGCGCTACCGCTTCGTGCCCTTCATCTGGTAGGGCGCGGCCGTGCGCCATTGTTGCGCGCGTCTGCCGTCACTCACCAACCTGTCTAGACAAAGCGCACCACGTTGACGCACGCAGCCACGTGCGTCATCTCCCTCTTCAGTTGCCCGTCAATCCCCGGAATGCCCTTTGACGCGGCATTCTCTAGGTGCTTACCCGATGATTTCCGCAATTCCGCGCAAATTCCCTTGCGACGGTTTTTTGACTCATGCAGACTTGTCTATACAAATTAAGCGGCAATTAAACACTCAGTTCGACGGTTTCCTCAATCAAAGGAGTTTCGACGTGAAAGTGAAGCGCACGACGTTAGCAAAGGCATTGATGGGCGCCGTTCTCGGCGCCGCGACGATTTTCGCGGCACCGGCGCAGGCCAAGGACTGGAAGACGGTGACGATCGCGCTGGAAGGCGGCTACGCACCGTGGAACCTCACGTTGCCGGGCGGCAAGCTGGGCGGTTTCGAACCCGAACTGGTCGCGAATCTGTGCGAGCGCATCAAGCTGCAGTGCAACCTCGTGGCGCAAGACTGGGACGGCATGATCCCGGGTCTGCAAGCCGGCAAGTTCGACGTGCTGATGGACGCGATCTCGATCACGCCGGAGCGTGAAAAAATCATTGCCTTCTCGAAGCCGTACGCCGCCACGCCCGCCACCTTCGCCGTGACGGACGTGAAAGTGCTGCCCAAGGCCACGCCCACCGCGGCCGTCGTCAAGCTGTCGGGCGACCCGAAGACCGATCAACCCACTGTCGACGCGTTGCGCAAGCAGTTGAAGGGCAAGACCATCGGCATTCAGTCGGGCACGGTTTACACCAAGTTCATCAACGACGGCTTCAAGGACATCGCCACGATCCGCGTCTACAAGACGTCGCCGGAGCGCGATCTGGATCTGGCCAACGGCCGCATCGACGCCTCGTTCGACGACGTGACCTACTACGCCGCGAATATCGACAAGAAGGAAACCGCGTCGATCTCAATGGCCGGCCCGAAGATCGGCGGCCCGATCTGGGGGCCGGGCGAAGGCCTGGCATTCCGCAAGCAGGACGCCGATCTGAAAGCGAAGTTCGACACGGCGATCAGTGCCGCGCTCGCCGACGGCACCGTCAAGAAGCTTTCCGCCAAGTGGTTCAAGACCGACGTCACGCCTTGATTCGCTGAGTGTTCAGAGGTAGAGACGGGCGCGGCATGAACACGTCGCGCCTGGCTGGTTCGATCCGCCGTAATGGCAGAGAGGGGTAGGGAATGGCTCTGATAGAGATGCTCGGCTTCGGGCCGGAGGGCTGGGGCGGCGTGTTGCTGCTCGCGGCGTTGATGACGGTTGCGCTCACGTTGGCGGCGCTCGCGGTCGGCGCGGTGTTCGGTGCGCTGGTGGCGGCGGCCAAGCTGTCGCGGTTTCGCACGCTGCGCGTGATCGGCGATATCTACACCACGGTGTTTCGTGGCGTGCCTGAACTGCTCGTCATCTATCTGTTCTATTTCGGCGGCTCGACACTCGTGACCACCGTCGGCCAGTGGTTCGGCGCGGAGGGTTTTGTCGGCGTGCCGCCGTTCGTGATCGGCGCGCTCGCGGTCGGCATGATTTCCGGCGCGTATCAGGCCGAGGTGTACCGCTCGGCGGTGCTCGCGGTCTCGCGGGGCGAACTCGAAGCCGCGCGCTCGATCGGCATGCCCACGCTGACCATGGCGCGCCGCATCCTGATTCCGCAAGTGCTGCGTTTCGCGTTGCCCGGCATCGGCAACGTCTGGCAATTGAGCCTGAAGGATTCGGCGCTGATCTCCGTCACGGGGCTCGCCGAATTGCTGCGCACGAGCCAGATCGCGGCGGGCTCCACGCATCAATACTTCACGTTCTTCGTGGTGGGCGGCGCGCTGTATCTGCTGATGACCGGCATCTCGAACCGCATTTTCAACCGCGCCGAGGCACGCGTGGGCCGGTCCTTCAAGCGCAACTTCGCGCGCAACTGACGAGGACGGACATCATGCATTTCGACTTCGACTTCCTTCTCGACACGCTGCGGCAACTGCTCGCGGCCGTGCCGGCCACGCTCGGGCTGTTCTTCTGCTCGCTGATTCTCGGCGGCTTGCTCTCGCTCGTGATCGTCACGATGCGCGTGTCGCCGCATTGGCTGCCGAACCGGTTCGCACGCGCTTATATTCTCGTGTTCCGTGGCTCGCCGCTCTTGATCCAGATGTTCCTCGTGTACTACGGCATGGGGCAGTTCGGCGTGATTCGCGAGAGCTTCCTGTGGCCGGTGCTGCGCGAGCCGTACATGTGCGCGGTTTTATCGCTCGCGTTGTGCACGGCCGGTTATACCGCGGAAATCATTCGCGGCGGCTTGATGGCCGTGCCGGTCGGTCAGATCGAGGCGGGTTATTCAATCGGCCTGTCGGGCTTCGCGCTGCTGCGCCGCGTGATCGGTCCGATTGCACTGCGCCAGTGCCTGCCCGCGTATTCGACGGAAGCGGTGCTGCTCGTCAAATCGACCGCGCTCGCCAGTCTCGTCACCGTGTGGGAAGTGACCGGCGTCGCGCAGCAGATCATTCAGCAGACGTACCGCACGACTGAAGTGTTCATCTGCGCCGCGCTGATCTATCTGTTTCTGAACTTCGTCATCGTGCGACTGCTCGGCTTCCTCGAGAGGCGTCTGTCGCGCCATCTGCGCGCGGCGCCCGCGCAGGCCGCGCCGAGCCGGCCGGTTTCGGCCACCACCGAAACGCGCCGCGCCGCGCCCTGAACGGCCGCCCATCCTGGATGAATCTGGAGAATCCCATGAACGCTACGGCACCCGTTGCACTCTCGGTCAAGAACATTCACAAGTCGTTCGGCGACCACCACGTGCTCAAAGGCATTTCGCTCGACGCTCATCAAGGCGACGTGATCTCGATTCTCGGCGCGAGCGGCTCGGGCAAGAGCACATTTCTGCGCTGCCTGAACCTGCTCGAAACGCCCGATGACGGTTCGGTCGCCCTCGGCGGCGAAGAGCTGAAAATGAAGCGCCGCGGCGACGGCAAGTTGCAACCGAGCGACCGCCGCCAGGTGGACCGCGTGCGCTCCCAGCTCGGCATGGTGTTCCAGAACTTCAATCTCTGGTCGCATATGACGGTGCTGGAAAATCTGATCGAAGGCCCGATGCGCGTGCAAAAACGCAACCGCGCGGAGTCGGTTGAAGAAGCCGAGGCGCTGCTCGCGAAAGTCGGTCTCGCGGAAAAGCGCGGCCACTATCCGGCGCATCTGTCGGGTGGTCAGCAGCAGCGCGTGGCGATTGCTCGTGCGTTGGCGATGCATCCGAAAGTGATGCTGTTCGACGAGCCGACCTCCGCGCTCGATCCCGAACGGGTGGGCGAAGTGCTGCGCGTGATGCGCTCGCTCGCCGAGGAAGGCCGCACCATGCTGGTCGTCACACACGAGATGGGTTTCGCGCGGCACGTGTCGAATCGCGTGATGTTCCTGCATCAAGATCAAGTGGAAGCCGACGGCACGCCCGACGAAGTCTTCGTGGAATGCAAGTCGGATCGCTTCCGGCAATTCGTGTCGAGTCATCAGGACCGCACCACCAACTAATCAGCCGCACTTGGCTAACTTACCGGGCAGAGCACTATCATGGCCGTGATCCGTTCCGATCGTCCTCTCGACTGGGCTCAGGTGGCGGCCATCGCCGCCGGTGAGCCGCTCGAATTTTCCGCCGATGCCCGCGCGCGCATCGCGGCGGCGCGTGTGCTCGTCGAACAGATCGTCGAGCGTGGGATTCGCGCATATGGCGTGAACACCGGCGTGGGCGCGTTGTGCGACGTGATCGTGTCGCCGACCGAACAGCGTACGTTGTCGCGCAACATTCTGATGAGTCACGCGGTCGGCGTCGGCGTGCCGCTCGGTGTCGCCGAGACGCGCGCGATCATGGCCGCGGCCGTCAACAACTTCGCGCACGGGCATTCTGGCATCCGCCTCGAAGTTGCGAATCAACTGGTGGCCTTGCTCAACGCGGATTGCCTGCCGGAAGTGCCGGCGTTCGGCTCGGTCGGTTATCTGAGCCATATGGCGCATATCGCGCTGGTGTGTATCGGTGAAGGCTACGTGCGTTATCGCGGCGAGCGGCTCAAGGGACGCGACGCGCTGCAACGGCTCGGCCTCGAACCGCTGGTGCTCGAAGCGAAGGAAGGGTTGAGCCTCATTAACGGCACGCCGTGCGTGACGGGTCTCGCTGCGTTGGCCCTGGCGCGCGCCGCACGTTTGCTCGACTGGACCGACATGGTCGCCGCGATGAGCTTCGAGAATCTGCGCGGCCAGCTCGCGGCCTTCGCCGAAGATTCGCTCGCATTGCGCATTTCGCCGGGGCTGAACCTGGTCGGCGAACGCATGCGCGCGGCGCTCGCCGACAGTGGCATTCTCGCCGCGGTGGTCGGCCATCGCACGCAAGACCCGCTGAGCATGCGGACTATTCCGCACGTGCACGGCGCCGCGCGCGACGTGCTCGCCGCGACCGCCGTCGTGGTCAATCGCGAACTCGCGTCGATTACCGACAACCCGATCGTTGCCGGCACGCCCGAAGAACCGCGTGTCTATTCGCAGGCGCATGCGGTGGGCGCATCGATTGCACTGGCGATGGACAGCCTCGCCACCGCGATCGCGCAAGTCGCCGCGATGGCCGAGCGGC
>DASPZL010000132.1:0-17280 GCA_035636295.1 Paraburkholderia sp. | reverse complement strand
ATATCGAAACAGACGCGAGGATTCGCGGCACGATAGGATGCGGTTACTGCGCCCAGGCCGTCCGCGGCGAAAGTGGTGGGAGCCGCGATGCGCAGCGTGCCGCCCGGATCTCGGGTAGTCCGTACGAGATCGGATTCGACTTCGTCCAGCTTCTCGATGACCGCGCGGCAGCCGTCGGGATAGAGACGACCGGCGTCGGTCAGCGACAGGCTGCGCGTCGAGCGGTTCAGCAGCCGCATATTCAGATGTTCTTCGAGAATGCGCACGCTGCGCGTGGCTGTCGCTGCGGAGATTCCCAGTTGTTTCGCCGCCAGATGGAAGCTGCCCAGATCGACGACGCGCGCGAACACGCGCATGGCTTGTAGCTGGTTCATGTTCTGACTCCGGAGAGAGACGCGTTCGTCGAAGCATGGTCGCTCCGGACTGACAGGGCGTTGTCGTACAAATGAAGGTTTATTTAATGTTCTCCACGAGGCGCACCGGATAGCCAAATGAAAGCGCGGCCTAAGCCGTAATGCCGTTCAGTTAAGCGACTGAACGGCATTTTTGTTTGGCGGGCACAAACCGGTTGTAAACAGCGGCTGGCGATGTTAACTTGCATCGCCATGCTGGCCGATGACCTCACCTGTGTCGTTGAATCGCAGCAGCCTGTCGATCTGAACCGGCTGGGCGAACATCTGCCCTACGACTGGATCGAGAACGCGGTTCAGGCCACCGGCGTAGCCAGTATCCGTCGGCGACGTTTGCCCGCGCAGCAGGTCGTGTGGCTGGTCATCGCTCTGGCGCTATACCGTCACCAATCGATCAGCGAGGTCGTGGACGAGCTTGATCTCGCCTTGCCTGCACGCGATGCGTCATTTGTCAGTAAAAGCGCGGTGGCGCAGGCGCGGCAGCGCACCGGCGCCGCGCCGCTGGCCTGGCTGTTTCGCGAATCGGCCCATAACTGGGTCGCCCAGGATCAGGCGCAATACCAGTTCAAAGGGTTCTCGCTGTTCGCCATGGACGGCACGACGTTGCGCACGGCCGACAGTGCGGCCAATCGGGATCATTTCGGTGCGCCGGCGTGCGTACACGGGCGGGTGGGAAGTTATCCCCAGTTGCGCGCCGTGACGCTCACGGCCATTCCCACGCACCTGGTGCGCGACGTCGAGTTCGGCCCGTACGACATCAACGAGATGCTATCGGCTGGCAAGCTTATCCCTCGCATACCGGAGGACTCCATCACGGTGTTCGACAGAGGCTTCCTGTCGGCGCAGATCCTGTGCACTCTGGTTGCAGGTGGCCAGAACCGGCATTTCATCATTCCCGCCAAATCCAATACGTGCTGGGACGTGGTGACGGGCCAGCCCGGCGACCAGATGGTACGGATGCGCGTGTCGCCTCAGGCCCGCAAGAAGTGTCCCGGGTTACCCGGGTTCTGGCAGGCGCGCGCGGTTCTGAGCGTCGATGCACGTGGGCGTCAGCGTACCCTGCTGACCTCGCTGACCGACAGACGACGCTTCAAACCGGCTGATATCGTTGCCTGCTACGAGCGTCGCTGGCAGATCGAGACCAGCTATCACGAGTTGAAGCAATCCATGCTGGGCATGGAGCTGACCCTTCGCAGCCAGACCGTCGAAGGGGTCTACCAGGAAGTGTGGGGGAGCCTGATCGCCTACAACCTGATCCGACTGGAAATAGCAAAAGCCGCACTTGAAGCCCGGTGTGCGCCAGAAGCGTTGAGCTTCATACGTGCGTTCCACACCTTCCAGTACGAAATGACATGGGCCGCAGCAACACGCTCGTACGGCAAGCTTCCCGCCTTGCTCATGCGTCTGCGCGAACGCCTCAAGCAACTTCCCAACGAAAAACGGCCCGGGCGCTGTTGCGCTCGGGCCGTTAAATCCAGACCTTTCCGTTACACCGTTCGATACCTGAAAAGAGATCTTAACTGAACGGCATTAGGCCGTGAGGCCCGTTTTGCATTGATGATCTGGCGGAGGCGGTGAGATTCGAACTCACGGAAAGATCGCTCCTTCGCCGGTTTTCAAGACCGGTGCCTTAAACCGCTCGGCCACACCTCCAAGCCTTAAATTGTAACCTGAAAAAACCTCGTTGCGGCGCCCGGTCGATCTGCAATCAATGCGGATCTTTCAGAAACAGCGCTTGCAAATCGTTCAGGAACGCCTGGCCGAGCGGCGTCGGCGCAATCTTTTCGTGGTCGCGCGTGATCAGCTTGCGTCGTTCCGCTTCCTGCAAAGCCGGTTCGATGGACGTCATCGACATCCCCGTGCGTTCGATGAACCGATGCACCGGAAACCCTTCCACCAGTCGCAACGCGTTCAGCATGAACTCGAACGGCAGATCGCGCGGTCCGACTTCGTGCTCTTCCTGCACCGCCGCGCCGGCCTTGGCCTGCTCGATGAAGGTAGTGGGATGCTTGTAGCGTGCCTGACGCAGCACACGATTCGGAAACGACAGCTTCGTATGCGCGCCCGCGCCGATGCCGAGATAGTCGCCGAAGCGCCAGTAGTTCAGATTGTGCTTGCTCTGCCGATGCGGCTTTGCATACGCCGACACCTCGTAGCGCTCGTAACCGGCCGCCGCCGTGCGTTCGTGAATCCAGTCCTGCATGTCGGCGGATGCATCGTCGTCGGGCAATGCGGGCGGAAATTTTGCAAACAGCGTGTTCGGTTCGAGCGTCAGGTGGTACAGCGACAAATGCGGCGGCGCGAACGACAACGCCGTCTCGACATCGGCCTGGCATTCGGCGAGCGTCTGCCGCGGCAGCGCGAACATCAGGTCGAGGTTGAAGTTGTCGAACGTGGTCGCGGCGACTTCGACGGCATGGCGCGCTTGCGCCGAATCGTGAATCCGGCCGAGCGCCTTCAGATGCGCTTCGTTGAAACTCTGTATCCCCACCGACAAGCGGTTCACACCGCTCGCGCGAAACTGCGCGAACTTGTCGGCTTCGAAGGTGCCGGGGTTGGCTTCGAGCGTGATTTCCGCGTCGGCGTCGAGCGGCAGCAGCGCGCGCACGTCCGAGAGCATGCGGTCGAGCCCGGCCGCCGACAGCAGGCTGGGCGTGCCGCCGCCGATGAACACCGTATGCACCTGGCGTCCCCAGACGAGCGGCAGCGCCATCTCGAGATCGGCGCGCAAGGCGTCGAGATAGTCGTTCTCCGGAAACGTCTCGCCTTGCCACTCGTGCGAATTGAAATCGCAATACGGACACTTGCGCACGCACCACGGAAAATGCACGTACAACGCCAACGGCGGCAGCGACGTCAGGCGAATGCTGCCCGGCGATGTGAATGCCTTGATGACGCCGTTGCCGATATCGGCAGGCGCCGGTCTGATCGGAATCACGCTTCCTCCGTCAAACGCGCGAGCAGTTGCCGCAACGCGATCGCGCGATGGCTGCTGGCGTTCTTCACCGCCGGTTCCAGTTCCGCGGCGCTCGCGTTCAGCGACGGCAAAAAGAAGTACGGGTCGTAGCCGAAACCATGCTGGCCGCGCGGCGCATCCAGAATCTCGCCATGCCAGCGGCCTTCGGCGATCAACGGTTCGGGATCGTCCGCGTGGCGCACGAGCGCCAGCACGCAGTAGTAATACGCGCGACGGTCGGCTTCGCCTTTCAACACCGAGACGAGGCGCGCGTTATTCGCGGCATCGCTCTTCTCGCCGCCGGCCAGTTGCGCGTAGCGCGCCGAATACACGCCCGGCGCGCCGCGCAGCGCGCGCACGCACAGGCCGGAATCGTCGGCGAGGGCGGGCAAGCCGGTGAGCTTCGCCGCATGACGCGCCTTGGTCAGCGCGTTTTCGACGAAAGTCGGGTGCGGCTCTTCCGCCTCCGGCACGTTCAACTCGCCTTGCGGAATCAATTCGACGCCGGCCGCGCCGAGCAACGCCGCGAATTCGCGCAGCTTGCCCGCGTTGTTCGATGCCAGCACGACTTTCTTCAACGGAGAGCCTGATGCCATCGCGCCGTTGCCTTGACGAACTTCACTCACCCTTATGCTCCAACGCTTCCTTCTGCTTCGCGATCAGCGTGTTGATGCCGTCGCTTGCGAGATCGAGCAGCGCGTTCATTTCATTGCGGGAGAACGGCACGCCTTCGGCCGTGCCCTGAACTTCGACGAAGCCGCCCGCGCCCGTCATCACCACGTTCATGTCGGTGTCGCATTGCGAGTCTTCGTCGTAATCGAGGTCCAGCACCGGCAGCCCGTCGTACACGCCGACCGAAATCGCGGCGACGTAATCGCTGATCGGCGACGTTTCGATGCGGCCGGTCGCAAGCAGCTTCGTCACCGCATCATGCGCGGCGACGAACGCGCCGGTGATGCCGGCCGTGCGCGTGCCGCCGTCGGCCTGGATCACGTCGCAATCGATATGCAGCGTGCGCGCGCCGAGCTTCTCGAGATCGAACACCGAGCGCAGCGCGCGGCCGATCAGACGCTGGATTTCCTGCGTGCGGCCGGTTTGCTTGCCGCGCGCGGCTTCACGGTCGCTGCGGGTGTGGGTGGCGCGCGGCAGCATGCCGTATTCGGCGGTGAGCCACCCCTGGCCGCGGTCGCGCAGAAACGACGGCACGGTTTCCGCGATGCTCGCCGTGCAGATGACCTTGGTGTCGCCGAATTCGACCAGCACCGAGCCCTCCGCATGCTTCGTGTAGTGGCGCGTGATGCGCACGTCGCGCAGCTGATTGGCCTGGCGGCCGCTGGGGCGTTGGGTGTTGTCGATCATGTTGGGCTTGGTCTTGAGGAAAAGCGGAAGGGAAAGCGCAATTTTACAGCCGATCGGGCGGGGCGGCTGCCCGCATGTGCCGGGGCTCTCCAAGGGGTCTTATCGTTAAAGATGGGATAATACGAATTCTCCGCCCCGCGTCTCGTACACGCCGGGCGACTCGACTCTCCGGCCATCGTCGAACGTATGGCCACAATCGCGAGAAATACGATGATCTACAGCATGACTGGCTATGCGAGCGCGACGCGCGAACTCGTCGCGGCTTCGGGCACCGGCGGTGTGAGCGTATCGGTCGAACTGCGCACGGTTAATTCGCGCTTTCTCGACCTGAACTTCCGTATGCCCGAAGACGTGCGCGTGTGCGAACCGACGCTGCGCGAGATGCTGATGAACAAGCTCTCGCGCGGCAAGGTGGATATCCGCATCAACCTGCAACGCAGCGAACAGTCCGCCAACGCGGGTTCGATCAGTCACGACACGCTGTCGCAACTCGCGTTGCTCGAGCGCACGGTGCTCTCGACGTTCCCGGAAGCAGGGCGTCTGCGCGCCGGCGAAATTCTGCGCTGGCCGGGCGTGCTCGCGGAAACCGGCGTCGCGCCGGAAGTGCTGCGCGACGCGGTGCTCGCATGCGGCAAGCAGGCGATTACCGATCTGATCGACGTGCGTGCCCGCGAAGGCGCGCAACTGGCGACGATGCTGCTCGCCAACGTCACCGAGATGGAAGCGATCGTCACGAAGATCACGCCGCTCGTGCCGGAATTGATCGCCAGGCATCAGCAGAAGATCGTCGAACGTTTGCAGGAAGCGCTCGGCATCGCCGCGCCGGATACGGCCGCGACCATCGTCTCGCGCGAGGAAATCAACGAGCGGATTCGCCAGGAAGTGACGATGTACGGCATCCGCATCGACATCGCCGAAGAACTGTCGCGCCTCACGGCTCACCTGAACGAAACGCGTCATGTGATCGAGAAGGGCGGCAAGGTCGGCAAGCGGCTCGACTTCATGATGCAGGAGCTGAACCGCGAAGCGAACACGCTCGGCTCGAAGGCGGCCGCGAAGGAACTGGCGGATTCGTCGATGACCTTGAAGCTGCTCATCGAACAGATGCGCGAGCAAGTACAAAACCTGGAATAAGGCTGGAGCAACACGAACATGACCGATCACACACGCGAAACCGGCGCACCGCGCAATCCGTACGCCGGCGCTTATCCGGGCAACCTGTTCATGGTGGTCGCGCCGTCGGGCGCGGGCAAGTCGACGCTCGTGAACGCGCTGCTCGCCGGCGACGACGCGATCCGTCTGTCGATCTCGTACACGACGCGCCCGCCGCGACCGAAGGAGCAGGACGGCGAGCACTATCACTTCACGACCGTCGACGATTTCCTGACGCGTCACGCGGAAGGCGAGTTTCTGGAAAGCGCGGAAGTGCACGGCAACTACTACGCGACCTCGCGCGTGTGGATCGAAGAGCAGATGAAAAGCGGCCATGACGTGCTGCTCGAAATCGACTGGCAGGGCGCGCAGCAGGTGAAGAAGCAGTTTCATAACGCAGTGGAAATCTTCATCCTGCCGCCGTCGCTCGAAGCGCTCGAAGAGCGTCTGAAAAAGCGCGGCCAGGACGAGCCGAACGTGATCACGCGCCGCTTGCTCGCAGCGGGTAGCGAGATGGCGCACGCGGCCGAAGCGGAGTACGTCGTGATCAACGACAACTTCGATCGCGCGCTCGGCGAACTGCGGTGCCTCGTGGCCGCCACGCGTTCGCGCTTCGCCTCGCAATACGCGCGTCATACGCAGCTTTTCGTGCAGCTCGGCATTCACCTGCCGCACGCGTGAGCGCGGTGGGGTGTCGAGCACATAAGGTAGAATAAGCAACATACTGAGAAGGAACCCAACATGGCCCGCATTACCGTCGAAGACTGCCTCAAACAGATCCCGAATCGTTTCGAACTGGCGCTTGCCGCAACCTATCGCGCGCGTCAGCTCGCTCAAGGGCACACGCCGAAGATCGAGAGCCGCGACAAGCCCACGGTCGTCGCATTGCGTGAAATCGCGGCGGGGATGGTTGGCGTCGAAATGCTGAAGAAGGTGCCTGTTTAAGGCGCCCTGTTCCGTTTCCGATTGCCCGTATTTGCCACACCTAATCGCATCAACGTGCAGACCGGCGTCCAACCCTAACCGCTACGGAGGCGACTATGAGTGCTACCCCGCCCACCGCCACGGATGTGGAACACGACGCCGACTCGCCCTCTTCTGCACGGAAGTACATCGACGCGGTCCTCGAACAGTCGTTTCGCCATCTGTTCGGGCCAACCGCCACGCCGGAGCAGCCGCGCCGGCATGACGTCGTCTCGATCGCCAAGCTGACGTCCGCCTTGTCCGGGTATCTGCAGCCGGAAGAGATCAAAGAGGTGAAGGCGGCCTTCCATTTCAGCGACGAAGCCCACCTCGGCCAATATCGCCAGAGCGGCGAACCCTACATCACGCATCCTGTCGCCGTCGCGGAAATCTGCGCGGGCTGGAATCTGGACGCCCAGGCGATCATGGCGGCGCTGCTGCATGACGTGATGGAAGACCAGGGTGTGACCAAGGCCGAACTCGCCGAGCGATTCGGCGCCAAGGTCGCGGAACTGGTCGACGGGTTGTCGAAGCTGGACAAGATGGAGTTTCGCAATCGCGAGGAGGCGCAGGCGGAAAACTTCCGCAAGATGCTGCTCGCGATGGCGCGCGACGTCCGCGTGATTCTGGTGAAGCTCGCCGACCGGCTGCACAACATGCGCACGCTGGGTGCGGTGCCGCATGAAAAGCGCCGCCGCGTGGCGCGCGAAACGCTCGATATCTACGCGCCGATCGCGCACCGGCTCGGCCTGAACAATACCTATCGCGAGCTGCAGGATCTGAGCTTTGCGAACTTCAATCCACATCGGTACGCCACGCTCGAAAAAGCCGTCAAGGCCGCGCGCGGTAACCGGCGCGAGGTGGTCGGCAAGATTCTGGAGTCGGTGCAGCGCGCGATTGCCGACGCGAAACTCGACGCCGAGGTCACCGGCCGCGAAAAGACCATCTTCAGCATCTATAAGAAGATGCGCGACAAGCAGCTGTCGTTCTCGCAGGTGCTCGACGTGTACGGCTTTCGCGTGGTGGTGGATAGCGCGCTGGAATGCTACACGTGCATCGGCGCGCTGCATGCGCTTTACAAACCGGTGCCGGGCAAGTTCAAGGATTACATCGCGATCCCGAAGGTGAACGGCTATCAGTCGCTGCACACCACGCTGGTCGGACCGTTCGGCGCGCCGATCGAGTTCCAGGTGCGCACGCGCAAGATGCACGAGATCGCGGAAGCGGGTGTGGCCGCGCACTGGTTGTACAAGAACGGCGGCGCCGATCTGAACGACGTGCAAAAGCGCGCGCATCAATGGCTCAAGTCGCTGCTCGACATTCAGAGCGAAGCGGGCGATTCGAGCGAATTCCTCGAGCACGTCAAGATCGATCTGTTCCCTGATGCGGTCTACGTGTTTACGCCGAAGTCGAAGATCATGGCGCTGCCGCGCGGCGCCACCGCGCTCGACTTCGCGTATTCGATCCACAGCGACCTGGGCAACCAGTGCGTCGCGGTGAAGATCAACAATGAACTGCTGCCGCTGCGTACCGAGTTGAAGAGCGGCGATATCGTCGAAGTCATCACGGCGCCGTATTCGAAGCCGAATCCGGCGTGGCTGGGTTTCGTGCGCACCGGCAAGGCGCGTTCGGCGATCCGCCATTATCTGAAGACGATGCGCCTGAACGAATCGGTGCAGCTCGGCGAGCGTCTGGTCGATCAGGCGCTGAAGGGTTACGGCCTCGCGCTATCGGACGTGACGCCGGAAGCGTGGGAAAAGCTCGTGCAGTGGACGGGCAACAAGAACCGTCAGGAAATCTTCGCGGACATCGGTCTCGGCCGGCGTGTCGCGGCGGTCATGGCGAAGCGCATCGAGGTGCTGATGAGCGGCCGTGACGCCGACGACGACGGCTCGCGCTCCGAATCCGGTTTGCCTCATGCGCCGCCGGTCGTCATCACCGGCACCGAAGGTATGTCCGTGCAGTTGTCCGCGTGCTGCCGTCCGATTCCGGGCGACGACATCATGGGCTATATCGGCATCGGCCTCGGCATGGCGATCCACACCACGGATTGCCGCGTCGCGCAGCGGATTCACCGGCGCGATCCGGGCCGCTGGATCGACGTGGCCTGGGCGCCGCAGCCGGGACGTCTGTTCGACGTCGCCGTGAAGGTGCTGGTCAAGAACACCAAGGGCGTGTTTGCCCGCGTGGCGGCCGACATCACGTCGGCGGATGCGAACATCGTGCACATCGCGATGGACGAGGATTTGTCGCAGGAATCCACGGTGCTGCGCTTCGTGATCCAGGTGAGCGATCGTGTTCACCTGGCCAATGTGATGCGCCGCGTGCGGACGAACCCGGACGTGATGCGTATTGCGCGCGAACGGCCGAGCGAGGAAGGGCATCATCGGCACGACGGCGGCATGCGGATCGACCGCGAGCGGGCGGATTACTGATCTGACGGTTGCTTCAGGGCACCTTCGGGTTTGCCCCAAGGCGCTTCAGACCTCCTTCGCTCGAATCTGAACACGCCGGCCACCAGCGAGTCTCATCTGAAATTCAGGGAGAACGCTCATGAAAGTAGCTGACCTCACCGGCTTTGCGCTCGACTATTGGGTCGCCCGCAGCCTGCACGACTTCGTGCGCGAAATCCAGTTTACCGACAGCGGCGAAACCGTTTCGATCATCGGCAATGACCGCGGCCGTCCGTGGGACGGCCGCTTCACGCCTTCCTCCTCATGGGAGGCGGCCACGGCGGTGCTGGAGCGGGTGCAACGACTCGAGGTGCGCGAGCGGACCGATCACGGCGCGGCGCACTGTGTGGCCGAATTTGACGGTGGACGGGGAGCCGTGGAAGGGCGGGGCGATTCATTGCGGGTTGCGCTGCTGCGGGCTTTCGTCGAAAGCCGTTTCGGCGACAACGTGGACGATGTGATGCGTCAGGCGCAGACGCTGATGGGCGAACGGGCGCACGTGATCGGCGAGCAAACGGCGGAAGATTCGGTCGAAGATGTGCCGACTCCGGATGGCCGGATCGGTGATATCCAGTCGCCGCCGCGGTAACGTGACCGGGAATGCCGGACATTAAGTCCATACAAAACAAAGGGCCTTCCGATCGGAAGGCCCTTATGCGTGTGCGGGTGGTGCGGCTGGCAGGATTTGAACCCACGACCCCTTGGTTCGTAGCCAAGTACTCTATCCAACTGAGCTACAGCCGCACGCTAAAACAGATGACGCCTGGCGCAATAATACTGCGATGAAACCGGGTAAAACGTAAGGGCCTCCCCGGAGGGAGGCCCTCAAATAAGTGGTGCGGCTGGCAGGATTCGAACCCACGACCCCTTGGTTCGTAGCCAAGTACTCTATCCAACTGAGCTACAGCCGCACGCAGAAACGAGATTATAGCAAAGCTTTTGAAAAAGGGAAGCATGTAACTGCGATTTGTCTCATGGTCACGATCGTGTACCCTTGATAGACAGTCGCTTGCTGCAGTTAACGGACCATCATGAACAAGGCCTTTGTCAAAGAGTCGAGTGAAGAGAATGACGACGACCTCGACGTCGCCCAGCCGGAAATCCCCGCGGGTACGAAAAACTACATCACGCCCGCCGGTTACCGGCGCATGCGCGATGAACTGCTGCATCTGATCGACGTCGAGCGGCCAGAAGTGGTCAAGCTCGTGTCGTGGGCTGCATCGAACGGCGATCGCTCGGAGAACGGCGATTACATCTACGGTAAACGCCGGCTGCGCGAAATCGATCGGCGAATCCGCTTTTTGACCAAGCGCCTCGACCTTGCCGAAGTCGTCGACAGCAGCAAACAGGAAAATGTCGATCAGGTTTTCTTCGGCGCGACCGTCGAATACGCAACGGAAGACGGCGAGGTGCATAGCGTGACGATTGTCGGCATCGACGAGGTCGATCTCGACGTCGGTCACGTGAGCTGGATCTCGCCGGTTGCGCGCGCGCTGCTCAAGGCAAAGATCGGCGATACGGTGACGCTGTACACGCCGGCCGGCCCGCAGCCGATCGATATACTCGACGTCAAGTATCCGCCGCCTGACAGCGGTGGCTAGACCGGCACGGCTCGTCGTCGTGTTCGAATGAGGTGGACGAGGGCGGCGCGGCTCACGCTGCTTCGACGCGATTCATGGCGCCTCGCGCAAGACAATCCCGAACACCGGGCTTCGCAGGCAGCGTGCGAACCTGATCGAGCGTGCCGTTGCGGTTCCAGCTCAGATATTTCGCGTAACAGGTTTGTTGTGGCGGGAAGTGGGCGGGCAGATACAGCCAGCGCTCGCCCGTGCGCTCGATCCATAGAATCGCGTCTAGCACGGCACGCGAGTTGGCGGTTGGTCGGCCGGTGATTTTTTTGGCGCCAGCCGTAGGGAGCAGGTGCTTGATTCGTTCCCATTCGGCGTCTGACAGCCGCTCCATCCCCATCTCCTCAGCGAACACGCTTTCGATTGCGGCATGAAAAAAGGCGCCGCGAGCGGCGCCTTCCATAATGCGAGTGCTGCTCGCCGCTTTAGAAGCGGTGACGCAGACCTGCGGTCACAGCAACTTGCTTGTTGTTGCCCGAAGCGGCCAAACCGTTGATGTCGGCATCGACAACCGCGTTTTCGTTGACTTGCTGATATTCGCCTTGCAGATACACGTCGGTACGCTTGGACAATGCGTACGCGGTTTGCAGGTTGAACTGGTTCCAGTGCGGACGCGTGCCAGCCAGGCTCGCACGGGTGTACGTGTACGAACCGGCGATGCTGACTGCCGGCGTCAGAGCGTAACGAGCGTTCGCTTCGAAGTTCTGGAAGTGAGCGCTGTTGTTGCTAAAACCGATACCGCCGGTTTGACCCGATGCGCCTGCGCCAATGCCTGCAAGACTCGACAGGTTGGTTTGCGAGTACACAAGACCGACCGTTGCCGGGCCGAACGAGTAGTTCGCGCCTGCGCCCCACGTTTGCTGGCGGCCGGCGAAGAACGTGTTGTCGCTCGACACCGCACCACCGCTATTGAATGCTGCCGCTGCGCCCGTTGCGCCGTTGCTGTTCAATTGCAGGTAAGCGGCGGCGACGTTCAGGCCACCCCAGTTATACGACGCACCCGCGCTGTAAGCACGGTTGTTCGCGAAGCCGTCAGCCTGGTTCGAGAAGCCGTACATGCCGCCGAACTTGAAGCCGCCGTAATTGACGCTCTGATACTTGACCGAGTTGTTGACGCGGAACGAGTTGTTCAGGTTGTCGTTATCGAACGGATGCGCGAACTGCGTGCCGCCGTATTGCGTGCCGGTCAATGCCAGCGGGCCGACATAGTCGACCATGCTGTCGTATTGACGGCCGAGGGTGACGGCGCCGAACTGGTTGCTCGACAAGCCGACGAACGCCTGACGGCCGAATTCGCGACCGCCTTGCTTCAGCGAACCGTCATTGATGCCGAAGCCGTTTTCCAACGTGAAGATGGCCTTCAGACCGCCGCCCAGATCTTCAGCGCCGCGCAGGCCCCAGCGGCTGCCGTTCACCGAACCGCTCGTTTCTTGCCAGTTGCTATGGCCATGCTGGTTGTTCGTGTAAGTAATGCCGGCGTCGATCAAGCCGTACAGCGTGACGCTGCTTTGAGCATGTGCTGCCGTTGCAAAAACGCCCGTTAGGGCCGCGACCATGAGAGTCTTTTTCATCTTGTAACTCCGAGAGCGAGAGTGGGTAATGAAACCCAGGCTTTAAGGAGACCTTCACGCGGGCGCTGCGAGAGGCGTGATCCGCATGAGAGCGCGTCGTACTCCAAACGCGCCGGTTTCCGATTAGGCAGAGTGTAGAGAGACGGCCTGTGCAATGGGCGTTCCGATTTTCGCAATAAAGTATTACGCGATAAGAAACGATAAGGGAATGTGGCTTAAGCCTTATAGATAAAGGCTTTCACGGCTATTCAAGGGATGGGAAAAGCGTGTCAACCGACTAGCGTTGCTCATTTGCGACAGCATTTGATGCAAAAAAACAACGCAGGAAATCGTAACGAAAAGATTGTTGTCGGTATTGCAATAGATGATTGTTATTTATGTGAATAATTGCAGTGGGTCGAGCCGTTATACTGAAGTTGCTGCTTTTCGAAGCAGACTTTTTCGTTGACGAAAAAGATCTCCAAACCTTTGTCGGCGCGACTTCTCAGTCGCGCTTTTTTTTCGTCCGCCGGTCGCGGATGGGTGCGCCCCACTCAGTGCGCCGGCAGTGGCCCGTCCACGTCGCTCCAGTCGACCATCCGGGAGACGCTCCAGTCTTCCATGACATAACGGCGCGCGTCCATGGGCGATGACAGCAGGTTTTGCCAGTGATCCCCGTGCCACATGGGATCGAACTCCAGTGCGGAAGGTGTTGCTTCGACCGGTTCGGGCTGGTCGGAGAGAGACTTGAGCGGCGATTGAGTGAGCCAGGTGATAAAACGTCGCAATTCGTTGAACAGCATGGCGATCTCCCGATACGCGTTACTCCTAGTGATTTCCATCATGCTGCCCCGACTCGGGGCGAACAACTCGGACAAACACTTACCAAAAACATTATTTGTTACATATTTTAGGATGAAATCCGGAATTTTTCCCGCTATTCGGCATAGCCGGATGTTCTCTAAGTAATATTGACCTTGATTATTCAGTCGCTACCGAATAACACTGCTTTAATCCCTTGCGCGTTGCCTTATCGTCCAGCGTGTTAAACGCATACGAAAAATTTGCTTGACGCCAATTCTTCGTTCCCCGTATAACGGCAATGCTGGATTTCATTCGCTCAACCTGATTGCTCGGTGCTGTCGGGACTTCAATCGTGAATGAAATGGCAATGGAATTCGGCGCGTGGGCAATACCTCGATATTTGATAATCATCAAGGGAAACAGGAAAATGGAAACCGGTATCGTCAAATGGTTCAACGATGCTAAGGGCTTTGGCTTCATCACATCGGATTCGGGTGGCGAGGACCTGTTCGCGCACTTTTCGGAGATTCGCGCGGAAGGCTTCAAGTCGCTAAAGGAAAACCAGCGCGTCTCCTTTGACGTCAAGGCCGGCCCCAAGGGCAAGCAAGCGGCGAATATCCAGCCGCTGTAAGTCGCAGCAACGCTGCTCCGTGGCGTCGCCGGGCAGTTGATCGAAAGAATGCCCTCGTTCAATGCGAGGGCTTTTTTTGCGAATTAGTTTGATCGTTATGCGGTAGAGAGGATAAATATTCGATTCTTAAAAAACATTATGGCTTTGGTGAGAAAACAGGATTGTTTATCTTAGATTTTCTGAATGTTCATTACTCGCGCTAAGTAATTTTCAAGGCTAACCAGCGGTTGCGGGCTCACCTCGAAATCCTGCGTTTTCCGCCGCAGCCTAGCCGAAACTAGCCATGCTGTTCGAGTATGCGGCAGCCAACTGGTGCATACTTGCCGCAAAGCCACGCGTCCAAAGTATCTTCTTTCATGTCTGAACAGTTTCTGCCGGAACCGGCCCTGAATGTACCGATCGCCTTCGTCGACCTGGAAACCACCGGTGGTTCGACTAGCGAGCACCGCATCACCGAAGTCGGCGTAGTCGAAGTGGGACCTGCCGGCGTGTCGCGCTGGAGCAGTCTGGTCGACCCCCAGCAGCCGATTCCGTCCTTCATTCAGCAACTCACCGGCATCACGAATGCCATGGTGCGCGGCGCGCCGACCTTCGACGCCATCGCGCCGGCACTGTTCGAGCGCCTGAACGGCAAACTGTTCGTGGCGCATAACGCCAGTTTCGATCGTGGTTTTCTGCGCGGCGAGTTTCGCCGGGCCGGGCTCGCGTTCGACCCGGACGTGCTGTGCACCGTGCGTCTGTCGCGTGCGCTGTTCCCGGCGGAAAAGCGCCACGGGCTGGACGCGTTGGTCGAACGTCACGCGCTCGTTCCGTCCGATCGCCACCGCGCGCTGGCCGACGCCGATCTGATCTGGCAATTCTGGCAGCGTCTGCACGGCCTCGTGCCGCTGGACGTTTTGCGGGCGCAGATCGAACGCACCACGCGGCGTTACCAGCTTGCCGGCGACATCACGGAAGACCTGCTCGATACCGCGCCGGCCGGATGCGGTGTGTATGCGTTCTACGGGGAAGGAGACCTGCCGCTGTATGTCGGGCGAAGCGTGCGCGTGCGTCAGCGGTTGCGCTCACATTTGACCGGCGAGCGGCGTTCGTCGAAGGATATTCGGCTCGCTCAGCAGGTGCGCCGTGTCGAATGGCGCGCGACCGGCGGCGAACTGGGCGCGATGCTCGCGGAAGCGCAGTGGATTGCCACGCTGCGCCCCGGCCATAACCGCGTGCCGCGCGTCACGAAGAACGATCCGGCGGATGCGCCGTGGCCGTTTCAAGGGCCGGTTGTTTTCGAGGAGCGCGAGGAGGCGTCGCAGTCGCGCGCTTTTCACGTTGTCGACCGGTGGCGTTATGTCGGTCACGCGCCTTCGCTCGCACAGGCAGCGCAGTTGCATGCGTCGAGCGTCGCGGGACCATTCGAACCATCGACGTATCGTATCCTGCAGAGCCATCTTGCGCGCGGCTTGCGCTTGATGCCGTTGAGCGTATCGAGCGGCGCGCCCATGCCGAGTCTCGCTTGAAGAACCCCGTCTGGCAGTCTCCCGCTCAAAGCGAATTCGAGAGCCGGCATTCGGATGCGGCCGCCGCTTAAGCGCTGCAAGTATCGCGGCCCATCACGCGCTCCGGATCAACCGGTCGCGCCCACTCCGCCCGTTTCGCAGACATGACCCAGCGCGCGCGTCAACGCGCTCGAACGGGTCGAGTCGTAGCGGGTCAACGATTTCCAGTTAGCCAGCGATTGCGCGACGCGCGACGGACAATCCGGCGCGGCGCGCAGCGGCTGCACGCGTGCGAGGGCGGCCACGAGCGACTGCGTCAGCCGGTCCAACTGCGGTCTCGTGCTCGTGGCGAGATCCGGCGCCGGCCCTTCGGGCGGCTGCGTGCCGTGCCACGAGGCGAACAGCGCGTTTTGCACATCCTTGCTCGCGTCGATCTGATCCTGGAAGAAGGCGCGGGCGAACGCCGGGTCGACGTTCGCCGCCACGGCGCGCTTCTCGACATCGGCGAGTAGCGCGTTTTCCCGCGGCGTATCGGTGATCGCCTGATGGTTCGCCCACTTCCAGCGCGCGACCGGTTCCGCGAGTGCGAGGCGCTGCGAGGCCAGCGCAATCAGATTGGTGAGGGCGGTGTCATCGCCGTCCGCGACGGCCGGGGCGGACGTGAATGCGAGCGCAGCGAATAACACAAGCGCGCGTGATGTGCCGAAGCGATACGAACGATTCATGAAAGGCGGGCGTGGCCGAGCGGCCGTGGAAGAAAAGCAGAAGAATAGACGATGCGCAGGTTACGGGTGTGTCGGCCGATGGCAAACTCGTGTCGGCAACATAGCCGAACTGCGGGTGAGAGACGTGCGCGAGCAGATGCGGAGCAGTTACAAGGGATAGAGGCGCTGGGACCAATCGGCCACGTTCTGCTTGCCAGGCTGAGTGTCGAGCGACCCTTGAGACGCGTGCATTCCATTGCCGCGCGCCGGACGCGCGGACGCCGATGCTGCATCGCACCACTGCTTGACTATTTCGAGTCGCACGACTTGCGTTGTTCGTCGAAAAAGGCGCGAACGTGCTCAGGCAGTTCCGCCCCCAGAAACTCGACGCCAGCGGGTTCCGGATCCGGGCTAAAGACTTTATCCGGGGTCGGAATCTTCGGTGGTTTGGCATCCATGATCTTTCTCCTTTACAAACCGATTATCTGCCTCGGTCCCTGTTTTGCACCAGTATCCAATGCGGCTGACATGTTCTTTGTTGCTTTAACGGCACAGGCCGGTAATGCAACACGGTATTTGAATAGAATTTATCAGTTGACCGCGATGCAGCGTTTTCTCTTCCTTGTCGGCCAACATAGCCGATTATTCCTGACTCGTCCGCTCCCGACCCACCCAGTGGGCCTTTCAGCGCGTCGGCCTTGTCAATCTCATGGGGCAGACCATAAACGCCAATATGAATCCATTCGGCGGATTTTGTGCAGCGCGGCATCGGCATGATTTTCTTCTTATGAGATCGAACGTTCGTTATTTACCGATCCGCGCAGTGTCCTCTCATTCATCCCCAATTATTTCATAAACGATTGATACCCCGACTTCGTTGACGGGTAAGAACACTTTTCAAGCTTTTTGCATAAATAAAAAGCTCCGCTTTCCGAACTGAATGCGGAGCCTGCCTCGACACCTTTACGCGCTCGGCGCGGGAATCTTCACGGGTTTAGCGTAAGCCGCCGGCCTGTCGGCGACTTCGACTTGTCCGTGGATCCGCGCTTGATGACCGTCCGCGAACATGTAATACGGGAATGGGCGAGCGGGTTCCGATACGGCGTCGAGCCGCGCGACCAGTTCGGGCGCAAGCGTAAAGTCGAGCGAGCCGAGCGATTCCTGCAACTGGTCCGCCCGCGTT
>DASPZL010000131.1:0-3182 GCA_035636295.1 Paraburkholderia sp. | reverse complement strand
TATACGGATCTCGCGAAGTGGGCCAAAGCGCGCGGCAATACGCATCTGCGCGTAGATGGCGAGTTCGTGCCCGTGGATCCGTGGCCGAAGCTCGATCGCTTCCGCGAGCACACGATCGAACTGCCGGTTGCCGACCTCGTCGTGTCGCCGGACAATGAGACCGAGTTGCGCCAAGCGCTCGACCAGACACTGGAAATCGGCAAGGGCGTCATGCATCTGCTCGCGCCGCTCGACGGTTTGCACGACGCGATCAACGGCGGGCATCCCACGGCGAAAGTCGGCGCGGTGAAAGTGCTGTCCACCAAGCGCGCCTGTCCGGTGTGCGGCACGAGCTATCCCGAACTCGACCCGCGCATGTTCTCGTACAACAGCAAGCATGGCTGGTGCACCACCTGCGTCGGCACGGGTCTCTCGCTAACGCGCGAACAACGCGCCGCGTATGACGATACGATCGTCGTCGACGACAATCGCGGGCGTGAGCAGAGCTTGCCGTCGGAGGAGCAGGAACCGGAAGGGCTCGTCGACGAACCGTGTGCGGATTGCGCCGGCACGCGTTTGAATCCAACCGCGCGCGCGGTCACGTTCAACGCACATGCGATTGTCGACGTCGCGCAATGGACCGTGTCCGATACGCGCGAGTGGATCGACTCGCTGGAGATGACCGGCCGCGACGCGGAAATCGCGCGTGACGTGATGAGCGAAATCGGCAGCCGTCTGCAATTTCTGGAAGAAGTCGGGCTCGGCTATCTGAGTCTCGATCGTGCGGCGCCGAGTCTTTCCGGTGGCGAAGCGCAGCGCATCCGGCTCGCCGCGCAACTGGGCAGCAATCTGCAAGGCGTGTGCTACGTGCTGGACGAACCCACGATCGGCCTGCATCCACGCGACAATCAGATCCTGCTGAACGCCTTGCGCAAGCTGGGTGAAAAGGGCAATACGCTGGTGGTCGTCGAGCATGACGAAGACACGATCCGGCGTGCTGATCACATCATCGATATTGGGCCGGGCGCGGGCAAGCGCGGCGGCACGCTGGTCGCGCAGGGCAGCGTGGCTGATCTGTCGGCGCAGCCGGATTCGCTGACCGGACAATTTCTCGCGCAGCCGATCGCGCATCCGTTGCAGCCGCGACGCGCAGTGGTCGCGCCGGGCAAGCGCGCGGCCGCGGTGCCGGAAAACTGGCTCACGGTGCATGGCGCCAAGCTGCACAATCTGCGCAACGTCACGGTCGGCATTCCGCTGTCGCGCCTCGTGGCGGTGACCGGCGTGAGCGGCTCAGGCAAGTCGACCTTGGCGCGCGACGTGTTGATGACCAATCTGCTGGATGCGGTCGGGCGTTCGGTGCTGTCGTCGCCGGCCACGCGGCGCGCGCGCGCGGCGGCTGAGCAACAGCCGGCGGCGAACCGGCGTTCGAGCGTTCTGGCGCGTACGGCGCCGCGCGCGCCGCTGAATGTCACGCATGCGTGGCAAGGGTGCGATTCGGTCACCGGCTGGGAAACCATCGACCGCGTACTCGAAGTCGATCAAACACCGATCGGCAAAACACCGCGTTCGTGTCCGGCCACGTATATCGGCGTGTGGGACGCGATCCGCAAGCTGTTCGCCGGCACGCTGGAAGCGCGTGCGCGTGGCTATACGGCCTCGCGTTTTTCGTTCAACACCGGCGAAGGCCGTTGCCCGGCTTGCGAGGGGCAAGGCGTACGCACCATCGGCATGAGCTTCCTGCCGGACGTGAAAGTGCCGTGCGACGTTTGCCACGGGCAACGTTTCAATCCCGAGACGCTCGCGGTCACATGGCGCGGCAAGAATATCGGCGACGTGCTGACAATGGAAATCGACGAGGCCGTCGAGTTCTTCGCACCGATCTCGAACATCGCACATCCGTTGCAATTGATGAAAGACGTGGGGCTCGGCTATCTCACGCTCGGTCAGCCGTCACCCACGTTATCGGGCGGCGAGGCGCAGCGGATCAAGCTCGTCACCGAGTTGAGCAAGGTGCGCGACGACATCACGCGGCGCGGGCAGAAGCCGCCGCATACGTTGTACGTGCTGGACGAGCCAACCGTCGGCTTACATATGGCCGACGTTGCGAAGCTGATTCGCGTGCTGCATCGTCTCGCGGATGGCGGCCATAGCGTCGTCGTCATCGAGCACGATCTCGACGTGATCGCAGAGGCCGACTGGATTATCGATCTCGGTCCGGAAGGCGGCGTGGGCGGCGGTTCCATCGTTGCGGCGACCGATCCCGAAGGGCTTGTGCGAGTGCGCGAGAGTCACACGGGTGCTGCGCTGAAGCCGGTGCTTGAGCGTACTGAAGCCGCGCGCGTCGTTGCCGCCGTTGAAGCGGGTGAGGGCACCAACGGATAGCACGACCCGCCATATCGAGTGCAATGCATGAGTCAACGCACGGCCTGCACCGCAAAGAAGCGATGCGGGCCGTGCGTGTTTTCATCGCGTCATTGGTGTTTAGTGCGCAGCGTGCTTCTGTTTAGTCGCCGTGACTTCACGACGTTGTAGGATTGGACCGAGCGCGCCCGACGTTTAGAGTAATCCATCTAATTGGGGCAGCTGTATCAAATAAGGTATTCGCTCATCAAAAAAAGTTTGACGGCCGATTTTGGTTTGATATTGTCCCCTTCCATTACGCGCTTGCATTACGAATAGCGCTTGGCCGGCGAGACACGCGCACGCATTGCGCCATTTGTCTCCAAGCTTTCCACGCCGATTTGAAGTCATGCGTCCGCATTCGCGGCTGCGTTTTTCGCTCGCGCTGGATTTCTCGCCGTCGCTTGAGTAACCGGACATCAATGCGGTCCGCAACTCGAGCGAGCGCCGCTCACTGAACACCCGTTTCGAGGTTCATACACCACGGCGCATGAAAAATTATTTGCTTATATCAAACAAATTTTGACTACACGATTCTGTCTTGCTATGTTTCCGCCACCCGATAACAAGGAACAAGCCGCGGTTGCAACGCGGGCGATAGGTAGAAAGATTCGCGCATTGCGCCACAGACTCAAGCTGACGCTGGAGGACACGGCAACGGCGGCGGGCATATCGAAGCCGTTTCTGTCGCAGGTGGAACGCGGTCAGGCGGCGCCGTCGATTACGTCTCTCGTCGGCATTGCCCGCGCATTGGGCGTGACGGTGCAGTACTTCGTCGACACGCCGACTGAAGCCGGGTCGGT
>DASPZL010000130.1:0-4179 GCA_035636295.1 Paraburkholderia sp. | reverse complement strand
TGGAGAATGCCATCTCCAGCGCGCAAGTCTAACACTGGCGTGCGCATGTGGGGACAGGTCGACGCGGCGGCGTGAGGCGCCCGGACCGGTGCCGCCAGCTTCACGCGGGGTGTCGCCTAAAATGAACTGAGTGATGAACTTAGTGCGTGCCCAGGTCGAGTGGGGGCTCGCCATGGCTTCAATAAGGGAGGCCGACATGTTGAAGGGCTACCAGCTGACGTTTTATACCGAGCAAAACCGGCGCCATGATCATCAGCCGATCGTGGAATGGCTGTTGTCGGTCGCCAGGCACGCCGGCATTCGCGGCGCGACCGTCGTGGCGGCGGCGGAAGGTATCGGCCACGCGGGCGCGCGTCACGCGGCGCGTTTCTTCGAACTGGCGGATCAACCCGTGCAAGTGATCTTCGCCGTCACCGAAGGGGAAGCCGAAACGCTGCTCGCCGCCGTGCGGCAGGGCAGCGTGCCGGTGTTCTACACACGTTGTCCGATCGAATTCGGCATGGTCGGCGGCAACGCGGACGCGATGGATCCATCGCGCCGCTAGAACCGGCTTGCGGGGCAAGTGCCAGCGCACCTCCTGGACCTGGCTCGCCGCTAAACCGCTAAAGGCTGTCGCGCGGCGAACGCGTCAGCCGACGCTCTCGCGCTCCGGCGTCGCCGAAATCCTGTGGATCGACAGGTCCGCGCCGTTGTATTCGTCCTCCTGGTCGAGCCGCAAACCTCCCGTCAGGCGAACCGCGCCGTACACGAGCGTGCCGCCGAGCGTCGCCACCACGACGCCGCCCACCGTGCCCACCAGTTGCGCCCCGAACGACACGCCGCCGATGCCGCCCAGCGCGTGCAAGCCGAAGATGCCCGCCGCGATGCCGCCCCACGCACCGCACAGACCGTGCAACGGCCATACGCCGAGCACGTCGTCGATGCGCCAGCGGTTCTGCACGCAGGTGAACATGTAGACGAACAGCACGCCCGCGATGCCGCCCGTCAGCAGCGCACCGAGCGGATGCATCACGTCGGAGCCGGCGCAGACGGCGACCAGTCCGGCGAGCGGGCCGTTGTACGTGAAACCGGGGTCGTTGCGGCCCGCGAGCCAGGCCGTCAACGTGCCGCCGACCATCGCCATCAGCGAATTGACGGCGACGAGGCCGCTGATCTTGTCGATGCTCTGCGCGCTCATCACGTTAAAGCCGAACCAGCCCACCGCCAGCACCCACGCGCCCAGCGCGAGAAACGGGATATTCGACGGCGGATGGGCGGCGATGCCGCCGTCGCGATGATAGCGGCCGTGGCGCGCGCCCAGCAGCAGCACGGCCGGCAGCGCGACCCAGCCACCGAACGCGTGGACGACCACCGAGCCGGCGAAGTCGTGGAACGGCACGCCGAAAACCCCGGTCAGCCAGTTCTGGATGCCGAAGCGGTTGTTCCAGACGATTCCTTCGAAGAACGGATAGATGAAGCCCACCAGCACAAAGGTGGCGAAGAGTTGCGGATTGAATTTCGAGCGCTCCGCGATGCCGCCCGACACGATTGCCGGAATCGCCGCGGCGAAGGTCAGCAGGAAGAAGAAGAAGCGCACCAGCTCATAGCCGTTATGCGCGGCCAGCGATTGCGCGCTGCCGAAGAACTGCACGCCGTACGCGATCGTGTAGCCGATGAAAAAATAGGCGATCGTCGAGACCGAGAAGTCCACCAGAATCTTGACCAGCGCATTGACCTGATTTTTCTTGCGTACCGTACCGAGTTCGAGAAACGCGAACCCCGCATGCATGGCCAGCACCATGGCGGCGCCCAGCAAGAGAAAGAGGGTGTCGGTGCCGGTTTTCAGACTTTCCATCGATGTTTCCCGCGTATGTCAAAAAAGCGGGCAGTGGATGCAAGAAACGGGCCAAAGTTGTGCCGGAAAGCATCGATAAGGTGCAATATCGCACCGACATTGGATGTTTTGCTAAGTTGATTGGCGACTACGGCGCACGATCCGTATTCAAGGCCCTTAATTAAGCACAAGAAAAGTGCATTTACGCTCCATTTAGACCGTTATGATCCAATTATGGGCACGCTTTGCATTCTCATAACAACTCCATTCCGAACGCTCGCCTTCATGCGCAATGCTTGCGCATGTCCCGGCCGTTGGCGGATTGCCCCTGATGGATGGCGTGCCCCTTTATTTTCTGTCGCAAACGTCGACATAATGTGCCCGTCCCCGCGCATGATCTGCCGGCCACCGACCTTCAATGCGCACGCATGAGACTGACCACCAAAGGCCTGTTGCTGATCGCGATCCCGGCTCTCTTCGAACTGGCGCTGCTGTCCGGACTGGTCAAGGCGCAGTCCGATTCGGCGCAGGCGGAGCACTGGGCCGTCCATAGCCAGGACGTGCTGCGGCAGACCACCGCGATTCTCGACCCGGTGCTCGGCGAATCCGTGGCGCTGCGCGGCGCGGTGCTGGAGAACGACACCCGCTTCGCCACGCCGGTTACGCTGTGGATGGACGTCGACCGTCGCATCGATCAGCTTGCCGAACTGGTCGCCGACAACCCCAGGCAAGTCGCGCGGGTGGTTCAGCTGCGTCAATCGGTACAAGCCTATCGTCAATGGTCCGATCGCATGCAGGACATGCTGCATGCGGGGCGGCGGCCCGACGTGCTGGAGCGCTTTCGCGACCTCGCGCAGTCCGACGTGCTCGATCGCTTCCGTCAGCAGGTGGTGGCATTCCAGAGCGAAGAGCGGCGCCTCGACATGCAGCGCTCCAATGCCGCCGACGCCGCGCGCGAACGGCAGCAGATGCTGGTGGGCGCCGCGGTGTTCGGCTCGCTGCTGTTCGTCGCGCTGGCCGTCTGGCTGTTCACGCGCGGCGTGCGCGGCCGGCTCGCGGTGCTGTCCGACAACGCCGGGCGCCTCGCGGGCAACGAGCCGCTGGCGCCGATCGCGCCCGGCGGCGATGAAATCGCCCGGCTCGACCTGACCTTGCATGAAACCAGCCGGCGCCTGCTCGAAGCGGAGCGCATCCAGGCGCGCTTCCATGCCGACCTCGCGCGCCGCGCCGCCGAACTGGCGCGTATCAACGAGAGCTTGCGGCAGCAGACCCAGGAAAACGAAATGTTCATTTACAGCGTGTCGCACGATCTGCGTGCGCCGCTCGTGAATCTGCAGGGCTTCTCGAAGGAACTGATCCGCGCGTGCGACGAACTGCGCGTCGCGGTGCGCGAGTCGTCGCTTTCCGCCGAGGCGCGGCAGCGCATCGAACGGGTGGTCGACGAGGACATCGGCGAGGCGCTGCATTATCTGCAAACGGCCGTGCTGCGGGCATCGCACATCATCGATGCGCTGTTGCGGCTCTCGCGTGTCGGCCGAGTCGAATACCGTCAGCAGAAGGTCGAGGTGCGCGACATCGTGCGGCGCGTGATCGATGCGATGCAAGGCTCGATCCGGGCGCGGGGCGCGCGGATCAGCGTCGACGAGTTGCCGGCGGTGTGGGGCGACGCCACCGCGCTCGAGCAGGTGTTCGCGAACCTGATCGGCAACGCGGTGAATTATCTGGATCCTTCGCGCGAGGGCAGAATCGAGATCGGTACGACGCAGGCGCCGCTGGGCGTGCATTCGCTACGGATCTTCTATGTGCGGGACAACGGCCTGGGGATTCCGGTGGTCGCGTTACCCCGGCTATTCAATGCGTTTCAGCGGCTGCACGGCAACGTGGTGGCGGGCGAGGGCATCGGCCTCGCGCTCGTGCGGCGCGTGGTGGAGCGGCACGGCGGGCGCGTCTGGGTGGAATCGAAAGAGGGTGTGGGCACGACGTTTTATCTGTCGCTGCCCGAAGCCCGGCCGCGCACTGGGCAGCCGGCTGTCGATCGGCCGGCTCTAGTGGAGGCGGGCGGTGTTCATGCGATTCGTGACGTGCGCGACGTGCGCATGGGCCCGGAGGAGCGTGACAGCACGGGTTTGGGCGGCATCGCTCGGAATGCCGCCAATGCGGCCAATGCCGAACCCGGCGTCAGTACCCGGTGATCAACAAGCGGTAAAGAGCCGCCGCGGTTTGAGCAGCTTGCGGCCGCGAATCGACCAGTAGCAGGCGCAGACGATCAGAATCGCGACGCCGGTCAGTGCATCGAGCGGCGCGGGATGCAAGCCGAGCACGCCGTCGAGCGCGAACAGGCCGCGCGCCGCGAGCAGCAGTGCGGC
>DASPZL010000129.1:0-40824 GCA_035636295.1 Paraburkholderia sp. | reverse complement strand
CCGCCAGCCACACCTCATCGATGCGGATCACGCGAGCCACTCACGCAGCCAGGCGGCGCATTGCGCGGCATCGGACGCCGGCCAGCTAACCGTCATCGACTGATTTGCGCGGCGCACTTCGACGCGAATCTCGGCCGGGCGTGCGTCCTTCGTCTCGAGTGGGACCGGCACGAATGTCGGCGTCGCTGCCGACTGCAGTGCCACGTCGCTGCACGCTGTCAGGGCAGTCACATTCCCTTCGGACTGCCCGACCCAGCGCCTGAGCAGATTGGCGTTGAGCTTGTGGTGCAGCGCGATGGCGGCAAGCGACGCTCCCGGTACCTGGCACGCCGCAACGACCTGAGCCTTTAACTCGTGGCTATAGCGGCGACGACGCCGTCCCAGCGGTGCTTCCTCGATAGTGTTCACGTGTCCGCCTATTCGTTAAGTCAGTATGACCTTCCGCGGGGGCGCAGAGCTGGCCTGGTGCGGTGAGCAGAGTCGCAGGTTAGCATCGGGACGCCAGAGTTGTAGGGGCGGGGGCACGCCCCCCGACGATGTCCGCCACGGAGGTCAACATGAAGAACGACAGCACGCTGTATGTTGGGCTTGATGTGCATAAGGAGTCGATTACGGTTGCCCCACGCGATCGATTCAGGTGAGATCGAATCGTTTGGCGGAATCGGCACGACGCCTACGGAAGTCGACCGTCTTTGCAAACGTCTGCAGTCGAAGGCTCCGCAAGTGCGTGTAGTTTATGAAGCTGGTCCCTGCGGCTACGGGCTCTACCCAGGCTGGTTGAGCGCGGCTTCGAATGCACAACAGTCTGTGCCCCATCGCTGATCCCAGGGAAGCCCGGCGAGCGCGTCAAGACAGACCGGCGCGATGCCGTTAAGCTTGCGCGTGCCTTGCGCGCCGGCGATCTGTCGGCTGTGCACGTGCCCACTGTTGAAGACGAAGCGTTCCGCGATCTTGCCCGGGCGTGGGCGGCGGCCAGAGAGGATCTGCGGCAAGCCCGGCAGCGCCTAAAATCGTTCCTGCTCTCGCATGGCGTGCGCTACACCGGTCGCGCCGACTGGCGTGAAGCTCATCGGCGCTGGCTGAGCAAATATCCAACCCGCGCATATCAGTGTGATCCACCGTCGGCCATTACTGCTACGCCGCCCTCAGGAAATTCGAACATCTATGGAAGTCTGAAAAACCCATCGGCGAACTGGACAAGGAAAGTCATATCAGTGGACACGATGCTCCCAAGACCTTCAATGCAACTCAAGACGGGTCCCCCGTGCGCTTCACAAAAATAGCGCTCTCGCTGACACAACGCCTCCTGCACCCACTTCCTCGCCACTTTTCTCACCCCTTGCGCCTGCATCGCACTGCCTCCCCGTCTTAACATTTATCCCAGAATACTGTATAAATATACAGTGAAAGCTCGCCGTCCCATGCATTGCTCAATGCGAGCAGGGCGGAGCATTCCCTATTGGAAAGAGCGTGTCTATGGCAGCAGCGATTCAGCTTGTGACGACCGCGCTGTCGTCGAAATTGCGGCGGCAAGTGTGGCAGGGCAATGAGCTTGCCGAGGCGGACTCGCGTGGGGTTTCCAGCGGTTATGCCGCGCTCGATCAATTGTTGCCAGCACAAGGCTGGTCGGCTGGCGGCCTGACGGAGTTATTGATCGAACATGGTGGCGTGGGCGAAGTACGCCTGCTGGCTCACGCGCTTCGTCATCTTACGGTCCAAGCCGAACGGCATGTCATGCTCGTGGCGCCTCCTTATCAGCCATGTGCTGCGGCGCTGAGGGCATGGGGTGTCGATGTCGAGCGGGTTTTATGGGTGCGTTCGAATGAAGACCAGGCCCTGTGGGCCGCCGCTCAGGCATTGAAGCAGGATGGCATCGGCGCGGTTCTGGTATGGCTGCCGAATGCGCGCGCCGACAAAGTCCGACGTCTGCAAGTGGCGGCGCAGGAGTCGACGTCGCTGGCATTTTTGATCCGGCCGGTCGAGGCAGCCACGCAATCTTCGCCAGCGCCATTGCGCATGGTCTGCGAACCGCTATTGCCGGCCAATGCGCAGACGATCAACCGTCGTCAATGGCTGCAGGAGATTGGTCTGTCAATCAACATTTTCAAGCGCCGCGGACCGCCGCTGGCGGAGCCTCTTCGTCTCATTTTGCCTTTACAAAGCGTCTCGTTGCCGGAAAGCGGAGCCGGCAGCCATCAAGGACGAGAGATCAAACATGTTGTGGATCGCAGTCACATTGCCACTCTTGTCGCTGGAAGCGGTGAAGCCTCTCGTGCCGTTTCCGGATGGTTCGCCCGCGAAGCCGAACCGGTGTGAGCCGCGCGGCGAGGCAAGCCAACCTCGAAGTGCCGAATACGTCACCGAGGCGCGCTGTTATGCGCTGGCCGATCATGCCCACATCCTGATGCCGGACTTCGGCGCATTGCGTGCCGGGGTGCATGCGGGGCATTCGCGTTCGTATGCATTGGCGTTGGCGCCGGGTCTTAAGCTGCTTACCGCCGATGTCGCCCGCGAAACTCAGGCATTCGAAGCAATGGCGCTTGCCTTGCTCACGTACACACCGAAGGTGTCGCTCGCCGATTCGCACACCCTGTTGCTGGAGGTCGGCTCCGGTTTGAGGTTGTTCCGCGGCTTGCGCACGCTGTTGTCGCGAGTGTCCGCGACGGTGGCGGAGTTCGGCTATACGGCGCGCATCGCCTGTGCGCCGACTGCCTGGGGTGCGTGGCTATTGGCGCAGGCACGCGCCGATCGGCAGGGGCGTCGCTGGCATGTGGTCAAGGAAACTTCGCTTGCGCGTGTGCTTGACCGCTTATCCGTATCCTTGCTGCCGGTTGCGCAGGCGCATCGCGATGCGTTCTCGCATGTCGGCTGCACTACGCTGGCCGATTTGCGTCAGTTGCCAAGGTCGGGCGTCGTGCGGCGTTTCGACAGCGGCATTCTGGATCTGCTGGCGCAAGCGTATGGAGCGCGTCCGGATCCGCGCGAATCGTTTCGGGCTCCGGCGTCGTTTCATGCGCAGCTGGAATTGCCGTCGCGGGTCGATAACGCCGATGCACTGCTGTTCGCCGCGCGCCGGTTGATCGTGCAGTTGGCCGGCTGGCTGAGCGCGCATCATGCGGCGCTCAGTGGTTATACGTTGCTGCTCGAACACGAATTGGCATCCCGTCATGCACCGAGGACGTCGAGTCTGAAAGTTGCATGGGCCATACCGTCACGTGACGCCGAACATCTGATCTGGCTGTTGCGGGAAAAGTTGAACCAGACCGTTCTGGCGGCGCCGGTAATCGAGTTGAAGCTGGTTGCGGACCAGATCGGCGAGTATGCTGGGCAGTCGGACACCTTGTTTCCCATGCCCGAATCCGACGGCGATTCGATCGCGCGTCTGCTCGAACGCTTGAGCGCGCGGTTGGGGCCGGAAAACGTGCTGCAGATGTCGGTGGCGGACGATCATCGGCCTGAGCGGGCAATGCGCGTGGAGCCTTATCAGGCGCAGGCGTTTTCCCGCAAGAAGCGTTCGCCGGCGAAGGCTCGCACCAAAATCAAAGCCGATAAAACCTGGCTAACCGATGAGTTGCGGCACGCCGCATCGGAGGCCGACCAGGCAGCGGGCGATGTACCACAAGCCATGCAAGCCATGCAAGCCATACAAGCCACACCCACAACCCGACAGCCATCCGAAAAGGACGACGCCAAAAACAGCCTCCCGTTCGCACCACAACCACGCGATGCGCAGGCATCGCTCGATCTGCCCGACAGCGCGTTGCCGTCGCAGCCTCGTCCTCTCTGGATGCTGGACAGGCCGCTGCGCCTGATGATGCGCGACCAGCGGCCGATCTATCGTCGGCCGCTGAAAATGCTCACTCGTACCGAGCGGATTGAAGCCGGATGGTGGGACGGCAACCGTGTCGAACGGGATTACTACGTCGCGGCCGACGATCGTGGCCATATGTTCTGGGTGTACCGCGAACGTCTTGGCGGCGAGTGGTATTTGCAGGGTTTATTCGGCTGAGCATCATGACGATTTCCCAGCCATCGTTCCTCTCGCAGCAGGCGTCCGCGGCTCACTTGCCGGCGTATGCGGAATTGCATTGTCTGACTAATTTCTCGTTTCTGCGTGGCGCCTCGCATCCGCATGAACTGGTCGAACAGGCGATATCGCGCGGCTATAGCGCGCTCGCGATCACCGATGAATGCTCGCTGGCGGGTGTCGTGCGCGCCCACACGGCGTTGGGAGAAATCAAGCAGGAGCGGGACCGCCAACAGAAAGAACGCGAGGAACAGAAGAAAGCGAAGGCCGCGCAAGCAGGAACATCTTTAGCGCAAGCCGCGGACCTGGAAGAAGAGGAGAAAGAGGCACTAAAGCCGCTGCCTCATCTGATCATCGGCAGCGAACTCAATCTGACCGATGATGCAGGCGAACCCTTCTGCATGTTGGTTGCACTCGCAACCAACCGCAACGGCTACGGCAATCTTTCCGAGCTGATCACGCTGGCCCGCTCGCGTGCGGATAAAGGCAGCTATCGCCTCAGCCCCTCCGACTTCACCGATTCGCTGCCCCATCTCGAGCATCTGAAAACCTTGCCCGATTGCATCCTGATTCTCGTGCCGCAGCGTAAAGCGACGCTCGCGCATACGCTGCGTTGCGCGCATTGGCTCGCGTCGTTCGCGGCGCAACATTCATGGATCGCACTCGAACTCTGGCAAACCGGCAGCGACGATCTTCAGATCGACGCATTGCGAATGATTTCAAAAGCGAGCGGTTTGCCACTGGTCGCGGCGGGTGGCGTGCTGATGCATGCGCGCTCGCGCAAGCCGTTACAGGACACCATGACTGCGATCGGCCTCGTCAAGCCGCTCCCGGCATGCGGTCACGCGCTCGAGGCGAATGCCGAGCGGCATATGCGCACGCGTGTACGGCTCGGCAAGCTGTATCCGCGCGATACGCTCGAAGAAACGCTGCGTATCGCAGCGCTATGCCGCTTCTCGCTCGACGAACTGAAGTATGAGTATCCGGAGGAACTGGTGCCCGCCGGCGAGTCGCCCTCGAGCTATCTGCGCAAGCTGGTCATGACCGGTGCGATGGAGCGTTGGCCGGACGGCATGAACCTGAAGCGAATCGGCCAGATCGAAAAAGAGTTGATGCTGATCGCCGAGCTGAAATACGAAAAGTATTTTCTGACGGTGCACGACATCGTGAGCTTCGCGCGTTCCCGCAGCATTCTGTGTCAGGGGCGAGGTTCGGCAGCGAACTCGATCGTGTGCTACTGCCTGCACGTGACGGAAATCGATCCGGTGAACATGAACATGCTGATCGAACGGTTCATCTCGCGGGCGCGCAACGAACCGCCTGATATCGACGTCGATTTCGAGCATCAGCGTCGCGAAGAGGTGATTCAATATATCTACGCCAAGTACGGCCGCCATCGCGCGGCGCTGACTGCCTCGCTGATCACGTATCACGCGCGCAGTGCGCTGAAAGACGTCGGCAAGGCGTTGGGGCTCGAAGTGTCGTTGATCGAGCGGATCAGCAAATCGCAGCAATGGTGGGACGGCACCGACGCGGTCGCCAAATATCTCGCGGAAGCGGGCTTCGATGCCAACTCGCACATTACGCGGAATCTGATTCGCCTCACCGGCGAGTTGCGCAATTTTCCGCGTCACCTGTCGCAGCACGTCGGCGGCTTTGTGATTGCGAAAGACAAGCTGTCGCGCCTCGTGCCGATCGAAAACGCGACGATGAAAGACCGCAGCGTGATCGAGTGGGACAAGGACGATATCGACGCGCTCAAGCTGCTGAAAGTCGACGTGCTGGCGCTCGGCATGTTGTCGGCCATCCGGCGTGCGCTGGAATTCGTCGCGTTGCGGCGCGGTTTCCCGAAGTTCAGGGTGCAGGATATTCCACGCGAGGACCGCGCCGTCTATGAGATGTGCGGGCATGCCGATACGATCGGGGTGTTCCAGATCGAATCGCGTGCGCAGCAAAGCATGCTGCCACGTCTGAAGCCGATCGAATACTACGATCTCGTGATCGAAGTCGCGATCGTGCGGCCCGGGCCGATTCAGGGCGGCATGGTGCATCCGTATTTACGCCGCAAGCAGGGGCTCGAACCGGTCGACTACGCGAAGGATGAATTGCGGCCGGTGCTCCAGCGTACACTCGGTGTGCCGATTTTCCAGGAGCAGGTGATGCACCTCGCGATGGTTGCGGCGAAATATACCGGTGAGCAGGCCGATCAGTTGCGGCGAGCGATGGCAGCATGGCGGCGCAGCGGCAACCTGGCGAAGTATCAGAAGGATTTGAATGACCGCATGCTAGCGCGCGGCTATGAGCAGGGATTTATCGACCGCATCTGCAAACAGATCGAGGGCTTCGGCGAATACGGTTTTCCAGAGAGTCATGCCGCGAGTTTCGCGTTGCTCGTCTATCTCAGCGCGTGGTTGAAGCGCTATGAGCCGGCCGCTTTTCTGGCCGGTTTGCTGAACAGTCAGCCGTTGGGGTTTTATTCGCCGTCGCAACTGGTGCAGGATGCGAAGCGTCACGGCGTCAAGGTATTGCCGCCCGACGTGACCTTGAGCGATTGGGAGTCGACCTTCGAGAAACGCGGTCATGAAGGGCAGCGGATTTCATCGGCCGACACCTGTTTGCATCGTCAGCAAGCCGTACTATCCGCGCAGCAATTGCGCGATCTTTCGCTGCGGCGGCTGACGGTGAGCAGAACGATCCGGCACGCGGCAAAGCGATTGACCGCGCGCGTGTATCAGCCGTCGAACACCTACGGCGCGCGCGGTCCCGCAGTGCGCATCGGCATGCACCTGATCAAGGGGTTGTCACAGACAGCCGCCGAACGCATCATGGCCGCTCGCAACGACGCGCAGTTTACCGACGTCGACGATCTGGCGCGGCGCGCGGCATTGACGCGGCGAGACCTCGAAGCGCTCGCCGCGGCGAACGCGCTGGTCAGCATCGCGGGCCATCGGCGCGAAGCGTGGTGGGCCGTGACCGCGCAGCACATGGTACCGAAACTGCTGCGCGATGCACCGATCGTCGAAGTGCCGCTGGCGTTGCCGCAGGCAACCGAAAGCCGCGAGATCGTCGACGACTACGCGAGCCTCGGCCTCACGCTCAATCGCCATCCGCTCGCGCTATTGCGCCCGCGTCTTGCCAAACAACGGTTTCGCACGGCGGCCGAACTCGTCGAATGTCAGCACGGCACGCTGGTGCGGGCGTGCGGTATCGTCACCGTGCGGCAGCGGCCGGGCACGGCAAACGGCACCATCTTCGTTTCCATCGAAGACGAGACCGGCTCGATCAATGTGATCGTCTGGCCGTCACTGGTGGAAAAGCAGCGTAAGGCATTGCTGGGTTCGTCGTTGCTGGCGGTATATGGCGTCTTGCAGCGCGACGACGGCGTCGCATCTGGAGGTGGCATGGCCGGTAATGCGAGGAACGCCAATAAGGCCGGGAAGGGGAGACAGAAACACAAGGGCGAGGTGATCCATCTCGTCGCGCATCGCCTCGAGGACCACAGCGAATTGCTGGGGGAACTGGACACGGCGAGCCGCGATTTTCATTGAGGCCGATTTACCGCCGATAATCGCGTATGCCCGGCACCAGGCCGGTTATCGGCTGGCCATGAAGGACACGCGCGCAGCAACCGCGGTGGCCAAGCCCGCCGCGGCAGACGTTAAGCCTGCCGCGTTCCGCCTTGCCATGGAAACGCGGCCAGCACTTGCCGGATCGCCGTATCGAACGGTGTGCGGCGGCCGATCCCGAGCGCCTCGAGCCGGCTCGAGGCCAGATGGCAGTTATGCGGACGCGGCGTCGCATCGGCGGGCGTGTGCTGCGGCGTCAGATGCGCGTCGAGTTGCAGCGCTTGTGCAAGGCGCACGGCGATCTCGTACTTGGTCATCGGTTCGTCGCCCGACCATTGCACGATGCCGCGAATCGCTTCGCCACGCGCGTGCCGTTCGAGCATCTGCCGGATCACGAACGCGACGTCCGGCGTGAAGGTGGGGTAGCGGATCGCCCATGCGTCCATGACGGCGGCATTGCCATTCGGTGAAGCCGACGCGGCAATCGCCGGCACGAGACTCGTCACCGCCGATTCCGCCCAACTGACGATCGGCCCATACAGCAGCGGCAAACGCAGCACGCAGCCGAGCCCGGTGGTTTCGGCCAGCGCGCGTTCGCCCTCGAGCTTGCTGTGCCCGTAGGCATTGAGCGGCGCGGGCGCGGAATCGTGCTGGTAGGGCGGTTGGGTGCCGTCGAACACGTAATCGGTAGAGATCGACAACGTCCACGCGCCGCGCCGGTCCGCCGCCGCGGCCAGGGTGCGCACCGCATCGACATTCAATGCACGGGCGAGCGCCGGGTCGTGCTCGCACACATCCGGCCGGCGTTCCGCCGCGGCAATCACGAGCGCGTCCGGCGCTTCGCGCTCGACAAACTGCTCGACCGCCCGCGCGTCGCGAATATCCAGCGCGACCGTGTTCGGCCCAGGCCGGCTGAACGCCGTGGCAACCACTTGCCAGCCGGCCTGCCGCGCGAGTTCGTCGACGAGAGTACGGCCGAGCAGCCCGGAGGCGCCAATGACGGCAACTTTGAACATGGATGAACTCGCTTAGCGTGGTGCGCCCGTAACCGTGTAGCCCGCTTCGTCGATCGCGGTCTTCAATGCGTCAGCCGGTTGCGCCGATTCGACCGTCACGCGCCCGGATGCCAGATCCACCTGTACCTGCGCGGTCGGGTCCTGTTCGCGGATCGCATTCGTGACCGCCGCCACGCAATGCTGGCAGCTCATGCCTTCTACCTGGAATTCGATCGTCATTGAGGATTGCCTCGGGAAAAATGAACGTTGCGATAGTTGAATTATGCCTGCCGATCCGTATTTGAGTGGCTGACCTTCCCACAATGGGAAGGTGTACGATCGACGCACTCACAGGGGAAACACAGTCATGAACATCGGCGAAGCGGCCCGCACGTCGGGCGTCACGGCGAAAATGATTCGCTACTACGAAAGTGTCGGCCTGCTGGCGGCAAAAGCGCGAACCAGCGCCGGCTATCGCGTGTACGGCCCGCAAGAGGTCCATTCGCTGCGCTTTATCCGCCAGGCGCGCCGGCTCGGTTTTCTGGTCGAGGACATTCGACGGCTACTGGCGCTGTGGCACGACCGCTCGCGCGCCAGTGCCGAAGTGAAGGCGATTGCGCTGGAACACGTCGCGGAACTCGATCGCCGCATCGCCGAACTGACCGACATGCGCGACACATTGGCGCATCTCGCCGATCACTGCCACGGTGACGAACGTCCGGATTGCCCAATTATCGAGCGCCTTGCCGATACGGATGTGGTCACGGGGAAGGATTGCCATCCCATTAATGCAGTTTGACGGGCGGGTGCAACCCGATGGACAGAATTTGTCGCAACCTACCCAGATTTGCACCTATGTTGTGCATAAAATTCAAGGGTTGTATCAACGATCACCGAAAATCTATTTCAATTTAAGAAAAATCAAAGAGTTAGCCGCACTATACACGTGCACCATTCCAAAACGGAATGCACATCATGCGAGCATTTCACTAGCCAGGTTGCACCATAGGGCTATAATTCGGGTTAACCCGTTAGCGGGAAATCCCTGATGCACAATTCACCGGGGATTCAATCTGATCCTTGGAGAACATCATGTTTGCATACCTTCTTGAAAAGCTGAGCACCTGGTTTGAAACCGCGGAACGTAGCCGTCGTGAAGCCTACCTGGCGTCGTCGTCGGATATCGTTCAGCTTGAACAGCGCATCCGCTCGCTGGAAACCAACGGCTACTCGCTGTAAGTTTCACTGCATCAAGTTTGACCCGGCAGCGCATGTTGCGCGGCCATCGCAGCACAGTGTCGAGCCCCGTATAGACGGGGCTTTGTCACATCTGGATCTCGAAGTTTCGCGGCAGCGGCGTCACCAGGCTATTCATGGCGAATATCCACTAGCCTGGCGGGTAATGCCGCGGTAAGGTAAGGCGTTTTCCGCACACTCCCGGCATTCTCAAACCGCACCGGTCCGCCCATGCATTCCGTTCGCTCGCTCAAATCCATCCTGACTGTGGCCATTGCAGCCTCGCTGACAACGGTGTTCGCCATGCCGACCGCTTTCGCCGCGTCGAGCAGCGTACGCAAGCCGCTGATCCTCGACTCGCAGAACGGCATTAGCGACGGCCAGAGCGGAACCGTGCTGCAGACCGCGCCGCTCTCGCGGCAGCCGATCGTAGAGGCGCAGCCCATCGCGACGCCCACCGAGTTGGCGCCCAATTCGTCGCTGCCGTTCGTTGTCGCGCCCTACATCCAGTTGCCGGTGGGCGGTGGTGCGCCGCCGCAGTCGCAACCTCGTCCGGCGCCCCGTTCGCAATAAACGCCTTTGGCGCGACCTCCCAGCAGTTCGCTTCTATCCCATTGATGTTTCGAGAGCGGCAAGCCTCGCGCCAGCCGGGCGCATGCGCGGGGCATATGGCACGTGCCATTGGGGTTTGGGCGCATGGCGTGGGCGAAACCGTCCGACGACAATCGTTGCATGGTCCAGCGCCAGCGAGATGGGCCGCATATATCGCGCGGCGCCACTGCGTCGAATGAAAACAGCGAATGAAAACAGAACAAGGAGACATCAAATGCCTACTCACCGGATGCGGCGGGCTGTCGGCGCCTTCGTTACGCTGATCGTGCTTGCCGGGCTACCCGGCGTCTCACTCGCCAAAGACACGCCGGAAAAGCCCGCGCTGACGATGGCGGTCGGCGGTTTGCCGGGTCTCTACTATTTGCCGGTACTCGCCGCGCAACAATTGGGCTACTTCAAGGACGAGGGCCTCGACGTCACGCTCGAAGATTTCGCCGGCGGATCGAAGGCGCTGGAAGCGGTGGTGGGCGGCAGCGCCGACGTGGGCGCCGGCGCATTCGAGCACACGCTGTTCATGCAGGCAAAGGGGCAGCACTACCGGGCGTTCGCGCTGATGGGCCGCGCGCCGCAGATCGTCGTCGCGGTGCTGAAGTCGAAGGCCGATCAGATCAAGACGCTGGCGGACTTCAAAGGGGCGAAGGTCGGTGTAAGCGCGCCGGGTTCATCCACCGATCTGGTACTCACCGTGGCGCTGCGCAAGGCAGGCGTCCAACGCAACGAGATTTCCGCGATCGGCGTCGGCAGCGGCGCAACGGTGCTGGCCGCGGTGAGCGGTGGTCAGATCGATGCGCTTTCCAACGTCGACCCGATGATGACCAAGCTCACGCGCAGCGGCGCGATCAAGGTGCTGGTCGATACGCGGACGGTGAAGGGCACGCAAGAGGTGTTCGGCGGGACAATGCCGGCCGCGACGCTCTACGCATCGGAGAATTTCATCCAGAAGTATCCGAAGACGACGCAGGCGCTCGCTAATGCGATCGTGCGCGCGGACCACTGGCTGCAGACCGCGAGCGACGCCGATCTGCTGAAGATGGTGCCCCCGGCGTATCTGCTCAACGACTCGGCGCTCTATGTGGAAGCCTTCCACAATGTGCGCGATGCCTATTCGCCAGATGGCCTGATGCCAGCGGACGGTCCGGCGACCTCATTGCGCGCATTGGCGTCGTTCGATAATCGGCTCGATCCGAAGAAGATCGATCTGAATACGACGTATACCAACGACTTCGCTCGTAAGGCTGCGGCGCAACTCAGGTAAGGAGGCCAGTGGCGAATTGAACGAGCGGTCGCGCGCGAAAAGGGCCGGTGGTCGGGACGGCGTGCGCGTGTGTGCTTCGTGGTATGGCGCGGCCTGCAGCAATGCTTATGTCGCCGCGCAATACGTGCGATCCGTGCGATCGCGGCCGCCACTCACAGCACGCAACCCATCCCTCGCACTTCGCAACTCATGATCCGCAGCAAACTCAATCGCCGCGATATTCCACCTTGAATTGCGCGGCGTTGTCCTCGCCGAGCGCTTTGACCAGCCACGGCATCTGGTCTTTCAGCGTTTTTGCCAGCGTATACGGTGGATTCAGGATGAACATGCCGCTGCCGAACAGTCCAAAGCCGTCTGTCGGCGGATTGCTGACGGTCAGGCTCACGTGCAGCCAGTTGCGCTCCTGCAGTTTCTTCAACTGATCGGGAAAGCGCTGCGACTCCTGGCGCCTCACCTGCGGATACCAGACCGCATACGTGCCGGTCGGAAAACGCTTCAGGCTTTCTTCCACGCAGCGTAGCGTGCGCGTGTAGTCGCGTTTGTCCTCGTATGACGGATCGAGCAGCACCAGCGCGCGGCGCGGCGCCGGCGGCAGCAACGCGAGAATGCCGTCGAAGCCGTCGCCCGCATAAAGCATTGCCCGGCGGCCCGCGTCGCGGAAATTATGGCGCAGCACGTCGATTTCGGTGGTGTGCAGCTCGAACAGGCGCATGCGGTCCTGCTCGCGCAGCTGCCGCCACGCGATATACGGCGAGCCCGGATAAAAGCGCAACTGGCCGTCCGGATTGAGCGCGCTCACTTCGTCGACGTAATCGGCGAATAGCGGCGGCAGATCATTACGCTCCCAAAGTTTGGCGATGCCCGTCTGAAATTCGCCGGTTTTGGTCGCATAGCCTTCCTTCAGCGAGTAGACGCCGGCGCCCGCGTGCGTGTCGATATACCAGTAGGCCTTGTCCTTCTGGCCAAGGTAGCGCAATAGCTGCAATACGACGGCGTGTTTCAGGACGTCGGCGTGATTGCCTGCGTGAAAGGCGTGGCGATAGCTGAGCATGATGAGGAGACGCTGAAAGAGGGGTGGCCGGTTTAAAGCGATCCGGCAATGCGGGTGCAATGCGGCAGCACGACTGATGTGCCGCGCGACCGCGTATTGTACGCGACGCCGCATTGCGCCTTGCAGCGAGTTCCGCGCAGCACGGCCCTGATGCCGCCCGAGCCCTGCATGCCACGCGGTTCGGCGCGAATGCGCTCAGTCGTAGGCGTCGCCGATGATCTCCTCGATGCGCTGCTTGATCTCCGGCGTAATTTGCTCGGCCACGTCGGCGGATTTCATGTTCTCACCGATCTGTTCGACCCGCGACGCGCCCGTGATCACCGTGCTGACATGCGGATTCTTCAGAATCCACGCGATCGCCAGTTGACCGACCGTGCAGCCCAACTCGTCGGCCACTTCACCGAGCTGGCCGACTACGTTGTTCTTGCCGGCGTCGGTGACCTGCTTGCGCAGCCAGTCGTAGCCTTGTAGCTGCGCGCGGCTGTCGGCGGGCACGCCGTCGCGGTATTTGCCGGTAAGCAGACCGGACGCAAGCGGACTCCACGTGGTCAGCCCAAGGCCGAGGTCCTCGTAAAGCCGCTTGTATTCCTGCTCGACGCGCTTGCGATGGAACAGGTTGTACTGCGGCTGCTCCATGACGGGTTTGTGCAGATGATGCCGCTCCGCAATTTCATAAGCGGCGCGGATTTCATCAGCGCTCCATTCAGACGTGCCCCAGTACAGTGCCTTGCCGCGCGTGATCATGTCGCTCATCGCCCAGACGGTTTCCTCGACCGGCGTATTCGGGTCGGGACGATGACAGAACACCAGATCGACATAGTCGAGTTGCAGACGTTTGAGCGACGAGTCGATCGCGTTCAGCAGATATTTGCGATTGAGCGTGTGGTACTGATTCGGCGCTTCCGTGAGGCCCCAGAAGAATTTCGTCGACACCACATAGCTCACGCGCGGCCACGCCAGTTCCTTCAGCGCCTGGCCCATGATTTCTTCGGATTTTCCGCCGGCGTACACCTCGGCGTTGTCGAAGAAATTGACTCCCGCGTCGCGCGCGGCCGCGAGCGATTCACGCGCCGCGCGATGATCCACCTGATTGCCGTAGGTGACCCACGAGCCGATGGACAGTTCGCTGACTTGCAGGCCGGAACGGCCCAGACGTCGATAATTCATGCATTCCTCCTTGATAGTGAAGCTACCGGAATCCCGCTGAAAACGGCCAGTTTAAAGAGATAAGCCTGAATGTGCTTTTTACCGATGGACTTCACACGCTTCATGCACAATAGCAGCGTTGGTCGCGGTGCAGCAGTCAGCCGAACGGCCTATGCCGGTTGGCCGACTTCACGCTGCTCGCGGCCCGTGGTCTCATTGCTCATCAATTGCATGGAGGTTCTGCATGTCGTCACTGAACACGAATCTGAATGGCAAGGTCGCGGTGGTTACCGGCGCTGCAAGCGGCATCGGCAAGCAGATCGCGCTGACCCTTTCCGCCGCGGGCGCGGCGGTCGCGATCGCCGACCTGAACCAGGACGGGGCGAATGCCGTCGCTGAAGAAATCAGGAAGGGCGGCGGCAAGGCAATCGGCGTGGCAATGGATGTCACGAACGAAGACGCCGTCAATCAGGGCATCGACAAAGTCGCCGCCGAGCTTGGCTCGGTCGACATTCTGATCTCCAACGCCGGCATCCAGATCGTCAATCCGATCGAAAACTACTCTTTTTCCGACTGGAAGAAGATGCAGGCAATCCACGTGGACGGCGCCTTCCTCACCACCAAGGCGGCGCTCAAGCACATGTACAAGGACGATCGCGGCGGCATCGTGATCTATATGGGTTCGGTCCATTCGCACGAAGCGTCGCCGCTGAAGTCCGCTTACGTGACGGCCAAGCATGCACTGCTGGGACTCTCGCGTGTGCTGGCCAAGGAAGGCGCGAAGCATAACGTGCGCTCGCACGTGGTGTGTCCGGGTTTCGTGCGCACGCCGCTCGTCGACAAGCAGATTCCCGAGCAGTCCAAGGAACTCGGCATCAGCGAGGAGGAAGTGGTCAAGCGCGTGATGCTCGGCGGTACGGTCGACGGCATCTTCACCACGGTGGAAGACGTCGCGCAGACGGTGTTGTTCCTGTCCACCTTCCCGACTGCGGCGCTGACCGGCCAGTCCTTTATTGTGAGCCACGGCTGGTACATGCAATAAGGAGGCGCCCGTGGCGCAACGCAATCTCAAGCGGGCGCGTGTTGGCGCGCCCGGCGACGGGGACGGCGAAGGCGCCGGCTCGGCGCCCGCCGCGTACTCTGAGCGGTCCCTTCATTTGCCGAACTACGAAACCGTCGCGTTGGTGCTGCAAGGCGGCGGTGCACTGGGCGCATATCAGGCCGGCGTCTATCAGGGACTTTTCGAAGCCGGCATCGAGCCGAACTGGCTTGCCGGCATTTCCATCGGCGCATTGAATACGGCGATCATTGCCGGCAATCCGCCGGAGAAGCGGGTCGAGCGCCTGCGGCAATTCTGGGAGACCATCTGCCAGCCGGCTTTCGGGCTGCCGTTGCCCGTCTTTATCGAGCACGCGCTCTTTAATTCGAGCGACGCCGTGCGCAAGGCTTTTACGGCAGCCCAGGCAATGGGCGCGATCGTCGAAGGGCAGAAGGGCTTTTTCGTTCCGCGTTTCCCTCCGCCGTTGCCCACGGTGTCCGGACCGCCGCAACTCGCCAGCTACTACGACACCGCGCCGCTAAAAGCCACGCTCGAAGCGCTCTGCGATTTCGACCGGATCAATTCGGGTGAAATGCGGGTGTCGGTGGGGGCGGTCAATTGCGGCACGGGGAATTTCGCGTACTTCGACAATACGCATACCACGCTGAAGCCTGAGCATTTCATGGCCTCAGGCGCGTTGCCGCCGGGCTTCGCGGCGGTGGAAATCGACGGCCAGTACTACTGGGACGGCGGCCTGATGTCGAATACGCCGCTCTACGAGGTGATCCAGACCACACCGCGTCGCGACACGCTCGCGTTCCAGGTCGATTTGTGGAGCGCGGTCGGGCCGGTGCCGGACAACATCACGGACGTTCAGGGGCGTGTGAAAGACATTCAGTACTCAAGCCGCACGCGTCTCGTGACCGATATGCTGCAACGCTCGCAGCGTTTCCGGCACGTGCTGCGTGAGGTGCTCGATCGCGTGCCGTCCGAGCAGCGTGACGACCCGTGGTGCAAGCTGGCCGAGGATCTCTCGTGTTCGAAGCGCTACAACGTGTTCCATCTGATCTACCGGCACAAGGAGTACGAAGGGCATTACAAGGACTTCCAGTTCGGTCTGTCGACCATGCGCGAACACTGGCAAAGCGGCCTGGAAGACATCCGTCATTCGCTTTCACAGCCCGATTGGCTGGATATGCCGGATAACGACGCGGGGTTTGTCACGCACGATATTCATCGGGATTCGCGCTGAATGGGCCGCGGGTGCCGCCAAGCATTCAGCAGGTAGCGAGCAGGTAACCCGCCGCCAATAAAAAACGGCGCCTTCGAAAAAGGCGCCGTTTCTACAGGCGTTCCAGCAAAAACGCGAGCAATGAACGCCCGCGCTCCGCTCTGAAACTCTTTACTTCAACACGTGAGCGATCGCGTTAGCCACCACGTCGAGATTGTGCGTATTCAGCGCGGCCACGCAGATGCGGCCCGTGCTCACTGCGTAAATGCCGAACTCGTCGCGCAGACGGTCCACTTGCGGTGCCGTCAGGCCTGAATACGAGAACATGCCGCGTTGCGCGTTCACGAAGCTGAAATCGCGATCCACGCCGCTTGCCTTCAGGCGTTCAACCAGACCGTTGCGCATTGCGCGGATACGGTCGCGCATTTCGGCCAGTTCCGTTTCCCACGTGGCGCGCAGTTCGGGCGAGGCGAGTACTGCCGCGACCACCGAGCCGCCGTGCGTTGGCGGGTTTGAATAGTTCGTGCGGATCACGCGCTTCAGTTGCGACAGCACGCGGGCAGCTTCTTCCTTGCTGGCCGTGATGATCGACAGTGCACCGACGCGCTCGCCGTACAGCGAGAACGACTTCGAGAACGACGACGACACGAACACGTTCAGTTCCGATGCTGCGAACAGGCGCACTGCGGCAGCGTCCGATTCGATGTTGTCGCCGAAACCCTGGTAGGCGATGTCGAGGAACGGCACCAGATTGCGCGCCTTGACGACTTCGACCACCTGCTTCCATTGGTCCACCGTCAGGTCCACGCCGGTCGGGTTATGGCAGCACGCGTGCAGCACGACGACGGTGCCGGCGGCATAGCTGTTCAACGCGCTCAGCATGCCTTCGAAGTTCACGCCGTGGGTGCGCGCGTCGTAGTACGGGTACGACACGACTTCGAAGCCCGCGCTTTCGAACAGCGCGCGGTGGTTTTCCCAGCTCGGATCGCTGATGGCGACCTTGCCGTTCGGGTTCAGGCGCTTCAGGAAGTCTGCGCCGATTTTCAGCGCGCCCGTGCCGCCCAGTGCTTGCGCCGTCACGACGCGGCCCGCGGCGATCAGCGGCGAGTCGTTGCCGAGCAGCAGCTTTTGCACGGCTGCGTCATAGACCGCGATGCCTTCGATCGGCAGATACCCGCGCGGCAGCGCGGCTTCGACGCGGGCCTTTTCGGCGTCGCGCACGGCGCGCAGCAGCGGAATCTTGCCTTCTTCGTTGAAGTACACGCCAACGCCAAGATTGACCTTGGTGGCGCGCGCATCGGCGTTGAAGGCTTCGTTCAGGCCCAGAATCGGGTCGCGGGGAGCAAGTTCGACGGCGGAGAACAGAGACATGGTGGGTGGGCAGCAGTAGTGAAAAGAGGGCGGCTTCGAGCGCGGGCGGTCCGGTCTGAGGTCTGACCGAAAATGCGGACAGGCGGCGGACAGCGACGAGCGAGCGCAGCTTCGCATTGTAACGAATCCGCGAACGTTTTTTGGCTGGGAACCCGATTGGAGCGGATTATTTGCTTGAAAAACAGGCATTCCGGCGTCATGTGGCTGTAAGGGATCCGCCAGGGAGGAACCCGGCGGCGGCCGCGCATCCGACTCGAGTTATCCGGGAGCCGGGTCTGAAGTGGCTAGAAAATAGCCGGTGTCGGCCCCGAACCGGCGAGCGACCGGCAACCAGCACGGAGTCGGCCGTCCAGCCGCCACGAATGCTCGCCGCCTTCGATCGCTCGCGATGGGGGCGCAAAAAAATCACGCGTCAACTCAAGGCGCAAATTCACGCCGAAGCGCCTCAAAACCCTACGCAGACCCGCTCAGCCCGCGATCTCGCAACCCGTTAGAATAGTCCTTTGCCCAAGGCACGGTGCCGCCCCACATGTCCGAACAACATCTGACCGAAACCGAAGATACGCTCGACGAATCCAAATTCGTCACGTTCGGAGGCTCGCCGTTCCAGCTTTATCAACCATATCCGCCCGCCGGCGACCAGCCCACGGCGATCGAGACGCTCGTCGAGGGCGTCGAGGACGGCCTCGCGTTCCAGACGCTGCTCGGCGTGACCGGTTCCGGCAAAACTTTCACGATGGCCAACACCATCGCGCGGCTCGGCCGCCCGGCGATCGTGTTCGCGCCGAACAAGACGCTCGCCGCGCAGCTCTACTCGGAGTTCCGTGAGTTTTTCCCGCGTAACGCGGTCGAGTACTTCGTTTCGTACTACGACTACTACCAGCCGGAAGCGTACGTGCCGCAGCGCGACCTGTTCATCGAGAAGGATTCGTCGATCAACGAGCACATCGAGCAGATGCGTCTGTCGGCCACCAAGAGCCTGATGGAGCGGCGCGACGTGGTGATCGTCGGCACGGTGTCGGCGATCTACGGTATCGGCAACCCGTCCGAATACCACAAGATGATCCTGACGCTGCGCATCGGCGACAAGCTCGGCCAGCGCGACATCATCGCGCGGCTGATCGCCATGCAGTACAACCGCAACGAAGCCGACTTCCAGCGCGGTTCGTTCCGGGTGCGCGGCGACACCATCGACATTTTCCCGGCCGAACACGCGGAAATGGCCGTACGCGTTGAATTGTTCGACGACGAAGTGGAGACGCTGCAGCTATTCGACCCGCTCACGGGGCGCGTGCGTCAGAAGATTCCGCGCTTTACCGTGTATCCGTCGTCGCACTATGTGACGCCGCGTGACACGGTGGTCCGCGCCGTCGAAACGATCAAGAGCGAACTGCGCGAGCGGCTCGAATTTTTCTATGGCCAAGGCAAGCTGGTCGAAGCGCAGCGGCTCGAGCAGCGCACCCGCTTCGACCTGGAAATGCTGCAGGAACTCGGTTTCTGCAAGGGCATCGAGAACTACTCGCGGCACTTTTCGGGCGCGGCGCCGGGCGAGCCGCCGCCCACGCTGGTCGACTACCTGCCGCCGGACGCGATCATGCTGCTCGACGAATCGCACGTGCTGATCGGCCAGCTGAACGGCATGTACAACGGCGACCGCGCGCGCAAGGAGAACCTGGTGGACTACGGTTTTCGCCTGCCGTCCGCGCTCGATAACCGGCCGCTCAAGTTCAACGAGTTCGAGCGCAAGATGCGCCAGGTGGTGTTCGTCTCGGCCACGCCGGCCGACTACGAGAAGAAAACGGCGGGGCAGGTCGCCGAGCAGTTGGTGCGTCCTACCGGCCTCGTCGATCCGGAAATCGAGGTGCGGCCGGCGCGTTCGCAGGTCGACGACGTGCTCGGCGAGATCAACGAGCGCGTCAAGGCAGGCGACCGCGTGCTGGTCACGGTGCTGACCAAGCGGATGGCCGAGCAGCTCACGGAGTTTCTGGCCGATCACGGCGTCAAGGTGCGCTATCTGCACAGCGACATCGATACGGTCGAGCGGGTCGAGATCATCCGCGATTTGCGGCTGGGCACCTTCGACGTGCTGGTAGGGATCAACCTGTTGCGTGAAGGGCTGGATATTCCGGAAGTCTCATTGGTCGCGATTCTCGACGCCGACAAGGAAGGCTTCCTGCGCGCCGAGCGCTCGCTGATCCAGACCATCGGCCGGGCGGCGCGCAACGTGAACGGCAAGGCGATTCTCTACGCGGACAAAGTCACCGACTCGATGCGCCGCGCCATCGACGAAACCGAGCGGCGGCGCGCCAAGCAGATCGCGTTCAACCTCGAAAAAGGCATTACGCCGCGCGGGGTGGTGAAGCGCATCCGCGACATCATCGACGGTGTGTACAACGTCGACGACGCCCGCGCCGAACTGAAGGAACAGCAAACCCGCGCGAAATTCGAGGACATGTCCGAGAAACAGCTCGCCAAGGAACTCAAGCGTCTCGAAAAGCAGATGATGGAACACGCCAGGAATCTCGAGTTCGAAAAGGCCGCGCAGACCCGCGACCAACTGGCGCTGCTGCGTCAGCGTGTGTTCGGCGCCAACGTCGGCGATCACGTGTCCGGTGTCGAATAAGCATCCCTCCCGCTCAGGGCGCGGCAATGTGCCGCGTCCCGTCTCACCCACCCCGCATCCCGCCATTTCGTCCACACGCGTTTCCTTAAGACGGCCTTAAGACCCTGCTGCCATAAGGCTTTGCGTGCGTTCGTATTTGTTTCCCCTGGCGATCAATGATAAACTCGACCAATATTGAGAATGGTTCGCATTAACGTTCGTATATGCAATTTGCTTACGGTTCATCGCTCCCTTTAAAGACGTGGCCGCTGCATCAGGACATGCGCAACGCACATTCCAATAGGTTCGGTTCCAGTCAGATAAAAACAAGGAGTTTCAATGCGGATTTCTTCATTTGCGCGCGGCGCCGCCGCAGCGGTGGCCGCGGTAGCGGCGCTCTCGGCAACGGCGGCGGAATACCCGATCGGCAAGCAGCAGATTCGCGACGGCATTGAAATCGCCGCCGTCTACCTGCAGCCGATCACGATGGAACCTGAAGGCATGATGCGCAAGGCGTCGGATTCGGACATCCACCTGGAAGCCGACATCCACGCGGTCAAGAACAATCCGACCGGTTTTGCCGAAGGCGACTGGATGCCGTATCTGCAAGTGCGCTATGAATTGACGAAAGCCGGTTCGAATCAGACGCAGAAGGGCGACCTGATGGCGATGGTCGCCAACGACGGTCCGCACTATGGCGACAACGTCAAGCTGCAAGGCCCGGGCAAATACCACCTGAAGATGATCGTCGAAGCGCCGATGCAGACGGGGCACATGGCGTTCGGCCGTCACGTCGACAAGGAAACCGGCGTGGGTCCGTGGTTCAAGCCGATCACGCTCGAATACGACTTCACCTTCGCCGGTATCGGCAAGAAGGGCGGTTACTGATCGCAGCGGATCATCGCGGCTCGCCATGCGTCGCCGCGTGGCCCGTCGTGAGTGAGTGAATGAATGCAGCAGGCGGCGCGCGAACGTTGAACCCTCGCGCGCCGCGTTTCCCGGAAAGGCTAATGAGAATCAACCGAAAGATCGCGATCCTCGCCACCACGGCTTTGCTGGCGGGCGCGGCCCACGCAGCGGATTTGCCGACCTTCAAGCTGGAAATGAACGACGGCAAGCTGACGCCGGCGCGCATCGAGGTGCCGGCGGGGCAGCGTATCAAGATCGAAGTGCGCAACGCCGGCAAGGGCGCGGCCGAATTTGAAAGTGTGCAGTTGCGTAAGGAAAAGGTGCTGGCGCCGGGCGCGGATTCGTTCGTCGTGATCGCGCCGCTGGAGCCAGGCGAGTACAAGTTTTTCGACGATTTCCACCAGCAGGCGCAGGGCGTGATCGTCGCGAAGTAACGGATAACGGCCAGGATGCGAGTGCACGCCTTCAGCGGGTTACGCGTTCGCGACGGCAGAGCGGTAAAGGGTAGAAGGGAGGGCTTGATGGGTCAGATTCTGTTCATCGTGTGGCGGGAAAGTGTCGAGGCGTTACTGGTCGTCGGCATTCTGTACGCATGGCTGAAAAATGGCGACGACGACGCGCGCCGCGGTTTGCCGTACCTGTGGGGCGGCGTCGCGGCCGGCCTGATTGCCGCGGTCGCGCTGGGCGCGGCGCTGGTCGGTTTCACCGAAGTGCTCTCCGGTGACGCGCAGGATTATTTCCAGACCGCGATGGTGCTGGTCGCGTGCGTGCTGATCGTGCAGATGGTGCTGTGGATGAAGCAGCACGGCCGGTCGCTGAAGCGCGACATGGAACAGTCGCTGCAAAAAAGCCAGCGCGATTCGAACTGGTGGGGCGTCGCGGTGCTGGTCGCCCTGGCAATCGCGCGCGAAGGCAGCGAGACGGTGATCTTTCTCTACGGCCTCGGCTTCGGCCAGTCGGGCCACGTGGACGGCAGCCAGATGCTCGCGGTCGTGATCGGCCTCGGTCTCGCGTTCCTGACTTTCTATGTGTTGCAATTGGGCGGCAAGTTCTTCTCGTGGCGGTTCTTCTTCCGCATCACGGAAATCATGCTGCTGTTCCTCGGTGCGGGCCTGTTCCAGACCGGTGTCGACAAGCTGATCGATAAGGAACTCCTGCCGACGATCGTCGATCAGTTGTGGAATTCGTCCGCGATCCTCGATGATTCGAGCACCTTCGGTTCGCTGGTCTCGACGCTCACCGGCTATCGCGCTCACCCCGCGCTGATGAATCTGATCGCCTATGCCGTGTACTGGGCGGTTGTCTACCTGTTGTTGCGCCGCGCGAATCGCAAGCCGGCGCGACAGGCCGCGGGGCGCGCGGCATGAGTACCGTGATGACCCGTCCGGGGCGCCTCGCGGCGGCCGGGCAGTGGATGCAGCGCCACGGCGCTGCGATCCGCGGCATTCAGTGGGTCGTGGTGGCGGTGTACGCGTTTCTGATTCTGGTGCCGGCGGTCATGCCGCTGCCGGACGACACCGCGCATCTCTGGAACAACCTGACGCTCGCCGCGCAGTTCGTGTTCTGGGGCATCTGGTGGCCGTTCGTACTGCTCTCGATGGTGATGCTCGGCCGTGTCTGGTGCGGCGTGCTGTGTCCGGAAGGCGCGCTCGCCGAATTCGCCAGCAAATACGGCCGCGGTTGGGCGATTCCGCATTGGATGCGCTGGGGCGGCTGGCCGTTCGTCGCGTTCGGCATGACCACCATCTACGGCCAGATGGTGAGCGTCTACCAGTACCCGAAGGCCGTGCTGCTGGTGCTCGGCGGCTCGACCTTCGCGGCGATGATCATCGGTTTGCTGTACGGACGCGAAAAGCGTGTCTGGTGCAAATATCTGTGCCCCGTCAACGGGGTTTTTTCGCTTCTGGCGCGCCTCGCGCCGTTCCACTACAAAGTCGATGAAGACGCATGGCGCCGTTCGTACAAGAACGGCGAGCATGGGCATCGCGTGATTCCGATCAATTGCGCGCCGCTCGTGCCATTGCGCAATATGAAGGGCGCGTCGGACTGCCATATGTGCGGCCGCTGCAGCGGACACCGCGACGCGATCGCGCTGACGTGGCGCGCGCCGTCGTCGGAAGTCGTGCAGCTCGGCGACAAGCAGGCGAGCGCGTGGGATACCGCGTTGATTCTGTACGGCCTGCTCGGCATTGCGATCGGCGCGTTCCACTGGACCGCTTCACGCTGGTTCGTCGACCTGAAGATGTTCTTCGCGACGTGGCTGGTCGATCACGACATCACCTGGCCGCTGCAGACCAACGCGCCGTGGTTCCTCTTCACGCATTACCCCGAACAGAACGACGTGTTCTCCTGGCTCGACGGCACGATGGTGATCGGCTACATCCTCGCCACCGCGCTGGTGTACGGCACCGCGCTGCTGGTGTTGCTGATGGGCGCGACGCGCATGCTGGGGCGCTTTAGCACCGTGCGCCTTCATCATCTGACGCAAGGGCTGATTCCGATCGCCGGCGCGGGCGTGTTTCTCGGGCTGTCGGCGACCACGCTGTCGCTCTTGCGCGCGGAACATGTGTCGTTGTGGTGGGCGTCGGATATGCGTCTCGCGATTCTGGCGATTGCCAACGTGTGGAGCGCATGGCTGGCGTGGCTCGTCACGCGTCGCTATAGCGAGCGCTTCTTTCAGCGCGGCCTCGCGATGGTGTGGTTCGTCGCGGCGCTGGCCGTGGTCGACAGCGCCTGGTGGCTGATGTTCTGGGGCTGGGCTTCGAAATAAGTCTGAAGGCTCCGGCGCGCAAGTCTCGAGACCGACTGCCCGGGCCGTGCCAAACAAAAAGCCGTGGAGATGACAACATCCCACGGCTTTCCTTTTTGCATGTGCGACACGCGGCGTTTCGCGTATCCGCATTGGGTGAGAACCAAAAAAGCGGCCTGGCTGGCTGCGACGGCTGGCTTGGTGTCTGCACGAAGGGGTCTAGTTCTCACGTGCAAGCCGTCGTGGCTGGCTACTGCCCAACACCTCTCGAAGAGGTGGTCCCCACAATACCCGGTACTTACCTCTGTTCTTTCGTCACTTCGTCAGGATCAGCTTGCCCAGGCGCGTGGCGCGCAACTGATAGGTTTCGCCGTTATGCACGATGCTGACGTGGCTATGTCCTTGCAGCAGAGCGTCGCTGCGCACGACTCGCTCCGACTTCTCGCCCGAACCGTTTGCGTGATCCGCTGCGGGCTTCGCGACGGTTGCCGTCGCCGCCGGTGCTTTCGGGCGGCTGGTTAGCGCGGCCGCCGGACGGCGCAGGCTGAGCGTGGAAGAGCGGTTGAGATCGGTCATTCGTTTTTGTCTGTTCGTCGATTCGATGGATTAATTCTAAATGATAACTATTCCTATTTACAAGAAAGAGAAATTCATCGGATCGGGCTTTCGATAGTTTAGGCAAGGGGAGCGGATAACAAGCGGATGCCGGCCATTCCGATGGCGGCGTGTCGATGCGCGGCGGCACTAGCATGCAGTGACCGCCCGCGCGCGAGTCAATGCAGGGAACCGGGCTCCTGCTTCGTTTGCACGTACTGGCGAATCAGCCGCACCGTATCGATGTCGTTCTCACGATACGCGGACTTCACGATCTCCTGGGTCTGCACGGCGTCCTGATCGTCGGACACGGGGAGCGTGGTGGCGTATTCGAAACGCAGGAAGAGCTGCAGTTCGTCCGGCTGCTCGATGGTCATTGTCAGCGAGCCGCCTACGTGGTCGACCGTCGGCAGGATGTCGTAGCGCACGCTCTCGCTGTCTTGCAGCGTGACGCGGTCACGCACGGTGGCCTGGCCGTAGTGCAGCTCCCGTTCGAGCACGTTGCCGTCGCGCGACAGAATCGTGCAACTGTCGAGTCCGATCACGAACAGTTGCGGCTGCTCGGCGCGCAGCACGAGACCCTCCCACAACTGCTCGCGGGTCATCGAGTCGACAAACGGATTCAACGGGTCGTTGATCTGGATAAGGTGTTCGAAATTCAAAACGACGGCTTCCTATGAAAGCGTTGCAATACGTGCGGCCATTGCCGTATCACGCGACGGCGAGACCCGAACGGATCGTGATCGAATGCGTGAGGATCTTGTGAACCGGGCATGCATTGGCAATCTGCAAAAGCCGTTCCCGCTGCTCGTCGGACAGTTCGCCCTCGAGCACGATCTGACGGTCGATGGTCGTGCCCGCTTCGCCCGTTTCGATGTCGAGCGCCACGCGCACGCCGGCGAGCGGCCAGCCTTTGCGTTGAGCGTACATCTTCAGTGTGATCGATGTGCAGGCGCCGAGGCTCGAGAGCAGCAGCGAAACAGGCGTCGGCCCGCGATCACCACCGCCGAGCGATTCGGGTTCGTCGGCGAGCCACGTGTGCTTGCCGTCGTCGAAAAGGACCTGGAAATTCGTCGAACCGATGTGGGCGGTGACGGTGGGTTCAGCCATGCGCGCTCCTGAACAGGGACGGAAATCGCCGCGCGACACGGCACGTTATGGCTAAACGGCGCGGCGCGCGGCATGAATTGCTATTGTGAACGAATTTACCGGTGTTCGCGCCGGGGGCTTCGGCGCCGGGCGGCGTGCTGCCAGCCATGGCGGCAAGCTGCGCCGTCACAAACCGCGTTACCAGGCGGCGCGCTGACAACCGGTCCGCTGCGAGCGTGAGCGGTGGCGCGTCTGCCAGCGCCAATCAGTGCGTGATCGCGCCCATGCGCCCGGCCTGGTAGTCGACGACGGCCTGGCGGATCTCGTCTTCCGTGTTCATCACGAACGGGCCGTAGCGCACCACCGGTTCCTTCAGCGGCACGCCACCGAGGAGCAGCACGTCGAGCGGCTCAGCGCCGGCCGTGAGCGTGACGGTATCGCCGTCGTTCTGAAACACGACCATTTGCTGCGCGCCGATTTCCTGGCGTGCTTCGCCTTCGCCATAGAAGCCCTTGCCGGACAGGCTGTAAGCAAACACGCGATAGTCGGCCGGCACCGGCTGCCGGATCGTCGCGCCCGGCTGCAGCGAGAAATGCTGATACAGGATCGGCGTGCGCGTTTCGATCGCGGCCTTCACGCCGAGCGCTTCGCCGGCAATCACCTTGACGCGCACCTTGCCGTCCGCCGAAGTCGCAACCGGAATGCTCGATGACGGCATTTCCTGGTAGCGCGGCGCGATCATCTTGTCGCGGCGCGGCAAATTCACCCACAGTTGCAAGCCGTGCACGCGCCCGCCGGTGCGTACGAACGACGGGTCCGGCATCTCGCTATGCACGACGCCCGCGCCCGCGGTCATCCATTGCACGTCGCCGGCGCGCAAGGTGCCGGAATGGCCCGCCGAATCCTTATGGCCGAACTGGCCCTCGAGTACATACGTGACCGTTTCGAAGCCGCGGTGCGGATGGTCCGGCGCGCCCTTGGCCTCGCCCGGCGCGTAGTCGATCGGCCCCATTTCGTCGAGCAGCAGGAACGGATCGAAATCCATCAGCATGCGGGTCGGAAACGGACGGTGGACGATAAAGCCGCCACCCTCGGTCGTGCGAACGGCGGGATACGTGCGTTCGATCGTGCGTGTCGTGCTCATCAAAGTCACCTCGAAAAATGGGGAATAGCGTTATTTTTGAAACATGGAGCTATTATAGGGACCGTTTTTCGAGGTGCCAGCCGCCGTCACGCAATGGATTGTTCTATTACTGGAACGATGAGATGAAGATCGATTCACACAATCTGAATGACCTGATGTACTTTTCGCAGGTCGTCGAACACGGCGGTTTTTCCGCCGCCGAGCGCGTGCTGGGTATCTCCAAGTCACGCCTGTCGCGCCGCCTGACCGAACTGGAGGCGTCGCTGGGCGTGCGCTTGCTGCAGCGTTCCACGCGCAAGCTGGCGCTGACCGAAGCCGGCCAGCTCTTCTATCAGCACTGTCAGGCGATGTTGAGCGAGGCGCAGGCGGCCGTCAACGTCGTGCAGCAGCTGCGCTCGTCGCCGCGCGGCACGGTGCGTGTGAGCGTGCCGGTCACGGTCTCGCAGACCATCCTGTCGCAAATCCTGCCCGAATTCATGCATCGCTTTCCGGAAGTGCGCGTGGTGATGCGGGTGACGAACCGCGTGATCGATCTGTTCGAGGATTCGATCGACGTCGCGCTGCGCGTGCGCTCCGATCCGCCGGAAAGCGCCAACATCGTGGTGCGCCCGTTGTGGCGTACGCAGCAGATGCTGGTAGGCGCGCCGAGCCTGTTGCAGCAGAATGCGCCGCCGCTATTGCCGGCCGATCTGAACCGCTTCGAGACCCTCGACGTGCCGACCGGCGACGGACGCCACGTCTACAACCTGATCGCGCCCGACGGCACGCGTCACGCGCATGAACACGAGCCGCGTCTCGTGACCGCCGATCTGATGACGATACGCGAAGCGGTGCTGGCCGGCGTCGGCATCGCCGCGCTGCCGGAGATGATGTACGGCGCATCGTTGCGCGCGGGGCAGTTGTCGCCGGTCATGCCGGGGTGGACCTTTCCGACGCCGCAGTTGTACGCCGTATTCGTCTCGCGGCAGGGGATGGTGCCGGCCGTGCGCGCCTTTGTCGATTATCTGGTCGAGATGCTCGATCCGGACGACGGCAAACACATCGCGGGCGAGTGTCCGGCACAGGAAGAGAAAAAGGCCGCGGCACAGCCGGCATTCGCGGTTGCGTCATAGCGCTTGCTATGCCCTCGAGCATCGCTTTTAGCATTTAAGCGCGGTTTGTCATGAGTACTTTCAATGGCGCTTTGCTTGAACGCGCGCGCTCGCGGGCTTATAGTGAAATCCCTTCGCTAAGGAGTCTCTTATGCGGAAACTCATGGCCGCTATCATAGCGGGCCTGATAGGGCTGACCGCGCTGTCCGTGTCGATCACGGCTGTCGCATGCGGTGACTCGAGCTATCAGTCTTCATCCAATGGCAAATGATCCCGCCGCCCGAAGGCGCCGAGTGCGCACAAAAAAGGCCTTCATCTGACGATGAAGGCCTTTTACTTTTAGCCCTTTTTTTAAGGGCTTTTCTGTAAGGCGAGTGCTATTTCCGCGCTTATTTCCCTTTCGGTTGCGTAACGAAACCGATCTTCGTGAGGCCGCCGGCCTGCGCCGCCGACATCACTTCGGCCACTTTCTCATACGGCACTTTACGGTCCGCATCCAGATGCAGTTCCGGTTGCGGGTTCGCTTGCGCGGCCTCTGCAATTTTCGCGCGCAACGCTGCGTCGTCGACCTTCTTGTCGTTCCACAACACGTTGCCGTCCGCGTCGACGGCAACCGTCACTTGCGCGGGCTTGGTGTCTTCCTTCTGACTGCTTGCATGCGGCAAATCGATTTTGACCGCGTGACGGATCACCGGAATCGTCACCATGAAGACGATCAGGAGAACCAACATCACGTCGACGAGCGGCGTCATGTTGATTTCATTCATCAGGCCGTCGTCATCGTCGCCGGCGAAGGGGCTCATTGCCATCGGAATGCCTCGTCGATCAGTTGGCGCGCGTGGCGAGGCGCAGACCGCCGCCACGTCGCGACGGCGACAGGCGCGCGCCCGTCACGAAGAATGCGTGCAGGCCGTGTGCAAAGCGGCTCAGCTTGGCGACGATCGCCTTGTTGGCGCGCGTCAAGGCGTTGTAGCCGAGCACTGCCGGGATCGCGACGAACAGACCAAACGCGGTCATGATCAGCGCTTCGCCGACCGGTCCGGCCACCTGGTCGATCGACGACTGACCGCTCGCGCCGATCGCCAGCAGCGCGTGATAAATGCCCCACACCGTGCCGAACAGGCCGACGAACGGCGCGGTGCTGCCGATCGACGCGAGGATCGCGAGACCGCTCTGCATGCGCGCGACGCTTTCGTCCATCGTGTCTTTCAGGCAGCGCGTGACCCAATCCGACACGTCCATGCGATCGTGCAGATGCGGCTGCGTCTGATGATGGTGATCGGCCGCTTCCTGGCCCGACAGCGCCAGCGCGAGGAACGGATTGTCCTGCGGTGTCGATGAGCCGGCGCCGAGCTTCTTCACGCCGTCGGCGAGATCGTCCGAATGCCAGAACGCCTGTTCGGCATTCTTCGTGAGGCGGTTCAGGCGCATCACGTTCCAGCCCTTGATGACGATCACGCTCCACGACAGCACCGACATGATCAACAGCGCGAGCGCGATACCGCGCGTCACGAAATCCCCTTGCGCCCACACGTGCGCCAATCCGTAGTTTTGCATTGCCATTCCTCTTTTGAAATCTGCTTCAATCGTTCAGATTGAAGTCGTAAGGCTGAGTGTATGCCGCCCGAATCGGCTGGCCGTTCTCGAGATAAGGCTTGCAGGCGCTCGCCTGCACGGCGGCGAGCGCGGCGTCGTCGAGACGGCTGAAGCCGCTGCTCTTCTTCAGTTCGATGTTTTCGAGCTTGCCGGTCAGGCCGACCACGAACTTCACATACGCAGTGCCCGTTTCGCCACGGCGCTTCGAGAGCGACGGATACTCGGGCCTGGCAATGTTGCAGTCGAGGTGCGAGACATTCTTCGGCGCGGTGATCTCCATCGTCTGACGGGCGATCGCCGGCGCGGCCTGAGCGGGCGGCGCTGCCGGTGCGGCGGGCGCGGGGGGCGTCGGATTGGGCGCCGCGACAGGCGTGGGCGACGGCGCGGCGGCCTGAGGCAACGGCGTAGGCGCCGGCTTGGGCGTCGGCGTGGGTTTCGGCTGGACCTTCGGCTTGGTGCGCACCGGCGGCGTCGGCGTGGGCGGCGGCGGGGCGACCGATTGCACCGCGACGGGCGCGGCGACCGGCGCCGGCGGCAGCAATTGCGCGGTCATGACGCGCGATTCGAGTGGCGGCTGCACAACGGGGTCATGACGCAACGTCAGCACCACCGCAAGCAGCGCGACGTGAATCGCCGCCACCACAGCGGTCGCGGTCAGGACGCGGGAATTCATTCGGTTGGATGAAGCCGGCGGGGTGCCGGCTGAAACGGTATGCGAGGCCTGCATGTTAGCGTGGCGGCGCGCTGTCGGTACAGCGCGTCAGACAAGACATCGTCATGTTCGGAAGATCAGCAGCGAAATGAACAAGGTAGTCACGAAACCAATCAGCAATTCCATCTCGAACTCCTTTTGATGGTGAGCGGGGTAGCTGGCTGGTACGGATACTGGCTTGCTGACGGCAGTGGGTTACGGGTAAACCAACAAAGGCGCGGCTAGAACCGCGCCTCGAAATCGGGTCTCAGGCGGCCTTGCGTTCGTAAAACGTCAGCGGCACCGCCTGCGAATGATGCTCCAGGCCGCAGCGGCTCGCGCACACGCCGCTTTGCATCATGACGTCGCGCACGGAATCCGCGCACTTGCCGCAGCAGGAAGCGACGCCCAGCTCGAACTGCAGCTCGTCGAACGAATCGACGCCTTCCGCGATCGAGGCACGGATCTTTCGGTCAGAAACAGACTTGCAGACACAGACAATCATGGCAGGGCGTCATAGCTAACGTTAATGCGAATTATTATCATTTTGTTTGGCCGGTTTGGCAAGCACCCTGCGTGATTTTTTGTAACAAAACCAGACTGTTAGAAGGGTTTCGCCTAGGCGGCGCGAATGACCGAGGGGCGGGCAAACGTCCGAAACGTGCCCAACAACGCCTCGGAGAGCCGCATGGCGGCGCGAAACGCACGCGGTTGAAGATTCTATGCGGCTTGGGAATCCGGCGCCGCCGTACGGCGCGAGGGGATCGACACTTGTTCGACGTTTGCGTCGATATGCAGCAGCGTGGCGGCGAGTTGTTGCTGATGGGTGCCGTCGCCGGTCGAATAAAAACGGGGCGGAACCGGTCCCGCGTTTTGCGGGGCGGTGCGCAGTCCGTGCTGATCGAGCACCCGTTCCAACTGGCGCGCGATGGCGACACTCGTATCGATCAGCATCAACCGGTCGCCGACGATGTCGCGGATCGCCGCATCGAGAAACGGATAGTGGGTGCAGCCGAGCACCAGCGTATCGGCGCCGGCATCGAGCATGGGCCGCAGGTAGCCGCGCAGCAGCGCGCGCAATTCGTCTGAACCGATATCGCAGCGTTCCACCGCCTGCACGAGCCCGTGGCCCGGCTGGCAGAGAAAGCGGCAATCGGCGGCGTAGCGTTCGAGCAGCGCCTGAAAGCGCGCACTACGCAACGTTACTTGCGTGGCGAGTACGCCGGCGACGCGGGTTTTGGACTGCAGCGCGGCCGGTTTGACGCCCGGTTCGACGCCCACCAGCGGAATCGGCAGCTTCTCGCGCACCAGCGCGATGGACTGCGCGGTCGCCGTGTTGCAGGCGACCACCAGCGCTTTCGCGCCTTGCTTGACGAGCCACTCACCGATCGCGAGGGTGCGGTCGGCGATGAAGTCGTCGTCGCGCTCGCCATAGGGTGCGTAAAGCGAGTCGGCGACATACAGAATCGCTTCGTCGGGCAGTTGAGCGCGAACCGCCCGCAGTACCGACAAGCCGCCCAGACCCGAATCGAAAATGCCGACCGGCGCACGCGAACCGGCACCTGGGATGACAGTCGGAAGATTCGGAGACGGCGATTCTGCGGGCATAGGCGAAGAGGACACGCGTGGCACGGCGGTCAAGTGAAACTCGGGAAAACGGGGGAAGTGCGCAAGTATATCGCCCGCGCGGCGCATGCTATCTCGTATGAACGGTCTCACGAACCGGCGCGCGGGCTGGTCCAGCGTGGTTCGATCAGGACTCGATCGAACCCATGCCGGTTTGCTGATAGTTTTGAATGCCGACCTTGTCGATCAGATCCAGTTGCGTTTCGAGCCAGTCGATGTGTTCTTCAGTGTCGTCGAGAATCTTCGTGAAGATTTCGCGCGAGATGAAATCTCGAACTGATTCGCAATACGCGATCGCTTCTTTGCACGTGGTCTGTGAAATCTGCTCGAGCTTCAAATCGCATTCGAGGATTTCTTTCGTTTCCTCACCGATCAGCAGTTTGTGCAGGTCTTGCAGATTCGGCAGACCGTCGAGCATGAAAATACGTTCAATCAGCCAGTCGGCATGCTTCATTTCCCCGATCGATTCGTCGTATTCATGCTTGCCGAGTTTATCGAGGCCCCAGTGCTTATACATCCGCGCGTGCAGGAAGTACTGATTGATGGCGGTGAGCTCGTTCTTCAGTTGAGCATTCAGATACTCGATGACTTTCTTGTCGCCTTGCATGGTGATTCCTTATGGGGGCTTTGAGTTTCCAACAACAATAAACGCCATGCCTGAAAAAGCCAAGGGAACAGAAGCATCTTTTGACATTGTTCCCGGCATCACGCGCCGCGCCTCGCGCGGCAATGAAAAAGCCGGGACCGCAAAGCCCCGGCTTTTTCAAAAAACGTGACAGGCGTTAGCGGCGAATCAAACCGTCGCGACCGGAATCTTGCCGATCTTTGCTTGCCATTCTTTCGGACCCGTCTGGTGCACGGAGGTGCCGTTCGAATCGACGGCAACCGTCACCGGCATGTCCTGCACGTCGAACTCGTAGATCGCTTCCATGCCCAGGTCTTCGAATGCGAGAACCTTCGCGCTGCGAATCGCCTTCGACACGAGGTACGCGGCGCCGCCCACGGCCATCAGATACGCGGCCTTGTGCTTCTTGATCGCCTCGATGGCAACCGGGCCGCGCTCGGCCTTGCCGATCATCGAAATGAGACCGGTTTGCGACAACATCGTCTCGGTGAACTTGTCCATGCGCGTGGCGGTGGTTGGGCCCGCGGGGCCGACTGCTTCGTCGCGCACCGGATCGACCGGACCGACGTAATAGATCACGCGGTTGGTGAAGTCGACCGGCAGCTTTTCGCCCTTCGCCAGCATGTCGGCGATGCGCTTATGCGCGGCGTCGCGGCCCGTCAACATCTTGCCCGACAAGAGCAGCGTCTGGCCCGGCGTCCAGCCCGCGACTTCTTCCGGCGTGAGCGTGTTCAGGTCGACGCGCTTGCTGGTTTTCGTATTCGGTTCCCACTGCACTTTCGGCCATGCGTCGAGCGATGGCGCTTCGAGCTTCGCGACGCCCGAGCCGTCGAGCGTGAAGTGCGCGTGACGCGTCGCCGCGCAGTTCGGGATGATCGCGATCGGCTTGGACGCGGCGTGCGTCGGCGCGGCCATGATCTTCACGTCGAGCACGGTCGCGAGACCGCCGAGACCTTGTGCGCCGATGCCGAGCGCGTTGACCTTCTCGTGCAGTTCCACGCGCAGTTCTTCGATCCAGTCTTTCGGGCCGCGTGCAATCACATCCTGGATGTCGATCGGATCCATCAGCGATTCCTTCGCCATCACCATGGCTTTCTCAGCCGTGCCACCGATGCCGATGCCGAGCATGCCCGGCGGACACCAGCCCGCGCCCATGGTCGGCACCGTCTTCAAAATCCAGTCGACGATCGAGTCCGACGGATTGAGCATCGCGAACTTCGACTTGTTCTCCGAGCCGCCGCCCTTGGCCGCGACCTGCACGTCGACTTTATCGCCCGGCACGATCTCGTAGTGGATCACGGCCGGCGTGTTGTCTTTCGTATTCTTGCGTGCGCCTTCCGGCGGGCTCACGATCGACGCGCGCAACACGTTGTCCGGGTTCAGATAACCCCGGCGCACGCCTTCGTTGATCATGTCGGTGACGCCCATCGTCGCACCGTCCCAACGCACGTCCATGCCGACCTTCACGAACACCGTGACGATGCCGGTGTCCTGGCAGATCGGGCGCTTGCCTTCCGCGCACATGCGGCTGTTGGTGAGGATCTGCGCGATCGCATCTTTCGCCGCGGGGCTCTGTTCGAGTTCGTACGCGCGGCCCAAGGCCTGGATGTAATCGAGCGGATGGTAATAGCTGATGTACTGAAGCGAATCAGCAATGCTCTGAATCAGATCTTCCTGTTTGATGACGGTCATGGCTAGCTCAGTGGGGACAGTGGCGCTTTTTTCTGTTCGCAGGGCAGTGCGGTCAGTCGTGCGCTTTCATGGGAGTGGAACCGGTCGAACCCACGGCGTGCAGCACCACGGGTTCCTGAAAATGTTTGGGGTGCGTATGCGTGGTCAGGCGGTCGACGAATGCCATCACCAGCGCCGAGACGAGGAACGCGACGTGGATGATCACCTGCCACATGATCGCGTGCGTCGTATTCTGGTCGGGGCTGATGAAGGTCTTCAACAGATGGATCGACGAGATGCTGATCAGCGCCATCGAGAGCTTCACTTTGAGCACCCCGGCGTTCACGTGATCGAGCCATTCCGGTTCGTCCGGATGACCCTCGACGCCGAGGCGCGACACGAAGGTTTCATACCCGCCGATGATCACCATGATCAGCAGGTTCGAGATCATCACCACGTCGATGAGGCCGAGCACGACCAGCATGATGTTGGTTTCGTCGAGCGTCATTGAGGCCGAGACGAGATGCCAGACCTCTTTCAGGAACAGGACGACGTAGACGCCCTGGGCCACGATCAGGCCCAGATAGAGCGGCACTTGCAGCCAGCGGCTCATGAAGATGACGGCGGGCAGCGGACCCATGGGGCGGCGCTGAAGGGCGGAGTCGGGGCGCGGAGCGGACATAGGCAAGAGTCAGATGAAACGCAGGGTGACGGAACACGGACTAAGGCGCCGACCCGTCGCGCGAACCACGCGCTCGAATCAGGCAGGCAAACCATCAGGCAGGCAAACCAGGCGTAGACGGCACGGCGCACGGCCAAGGCAGGCCGGTGAAGCTCGCTTCAGGCGCGCTATTGTACAGCGCCGGCTGAATTTGCTGCATTGCGGAGGGCGCGGCGGGCCAGACGGGCGGTGCTTCGCTCAGGACGCCACCGGCGGCACCCGCTTGACCTTCAGGCTTGCCAACCCGATGCCGGCGATCACGCAGGCGAGCGCGATGCCGTGCGCGAGCGTGGGCCGCTCCCCGAGAAAGACGATGCCGTAGATCGCCGCGGCCACTGGCAGCACGGCGCTGAACACGCCCGCAAGACTGCCGGGCACGTGACGAATGCCCTTCATCCACAGCCAGAACGAAAAGATGCTCGCCGACAGCCCGTACCACAGCGCCAGTGTCCACACGCTGAACGGCACCGCGCGATAGTCGAAGTCGGCCAGCGCGGTGGCGCCCAGCGGCAGCATCAACAGCAGCCCGAACATATGCGTGTAGGCGCAGATGTCGATCGGCGCGAGCGTTTGCGTGAGGCGGCGCGAGAGAATGATGTAAAGCGATTCGCAGCACACCGCGCCGAGCACCATCAGATTGCCGGTGAACGAAGTCTCGCTGCCCGCGCTCCGATCCACATGCACGAGATTGATAACGATTACACCGGCGATCGCCAGCGCAATCGAAGCGAGTGCCCGGCCGTTCGGACGTTCTTTGAGGATCAGCCACGAGAGCAGCGCGACCACGGCGGGGATGGTGCTGGTGATGACGCCGGCCGCGACCGCGCTGGTGCGCTGCACGCCGTTGAGCATCAGCAGCGTAAACCCGAAGGTGCCGAACAGAGCCTGCAGAAACAGATTGAGCCATTCGTCGCGCTTGACCTGGCGCAGTTTTGCCATGCGCAGCAGCGGCCACAACACCGCCATTGCAATCACGAAGCGCAGCAGCGCGAACAGCGGGACGGGGACGAACTCGACGATCGATTTACCGATTCCGACATTGCTGCCGACCAGCAGCATCGAGGTAATGAGAAGCAGGGAATAGCGATTCAAGCTGGAGTCCGGACGGCTAGTTCAGTTAGCATTGTAAGAGGCCGTGCGAGCCGGCGTAAAGGCGCGCCACGCTCACCCTCCGTGAGTTCGAGCGCACGAATGGGACGTAACGCGTAGCATGCGTCGCCATCAGTCGCGATGCGTGAGTGCGCCGCGCGAATGGTCTAAGGGTTTTCGCTGGCAAGCCGGCGCCGCTCGCGTAAGTGGCCGGTAAGTTGCAACGCTTATGTTTGAGCACGAGAGCGGGACGCGCGTCGCACGCATTCATGTTGCAGTGCCGCATGAATGATGATGCAGGCAAACGGACCGCGGCGCGGCGATCATCGATCGAGGCGCGAGGGTTGGAGACAGCGCGCCGTGCATCGATCACCGATCGTGGCGTCGACATGACATGGCGTGCCAACGGCGCGCCGGCACAGATTTTACGTTTCATCTTCACCAAGGGGTAGTCGATGTCTGCGATTGAATCGGTTCTTCAGGAACGCCGTGTTTTCCCGCCCTCCGCTGAAGCCGCGGCCGGTGCGGCGGTCTCCGGCATGGACGCGTACCGGGCGCTCGCCGCCGAGGCGGAACGCGATTACGAAGGTTTCTGGGGGCGCCTCGCTCGCGAGACGCTAAGCTGGAACAAGCCCTTCACCAAGGTGCTCGACGAATCGAAGGCGCCGTTCTATACGTGGTTCGAAGACGGCCAGCTGAATGCGTCGTACAACAGCATCGACCGTCACGTCGAAGCCGGCAATGGCGAGCGTGTCGCGATCATTTTCGAAGCCGACGACGGCACCGTCACCAACGTCACCTATCAGGATCTGCTGCAACAGGTATCGCGCTTTGCGAACGCGCTGAAAAAGCGCGGCGTGAAGAAGGGCGACCGCGTCGTGATCTATATGCCGATGTCGATCGAAGCCGTCGTCGCGATGCAGGCTTGCGCGCGCATCGGCGCCACGCATTCGGTTGTGTTCGGTGGCTTCTCGTCGAAGTCGCTTAACGAGCGGCTGGTCGACGTGGGCGCCGTCGCGCTCGTCACGTCCGATGAACAGATGCGCGGCGGCAAGGCATTGCCGCTGAAAAATATCGCCGACGAAGCCCTCGCGATGGGCGGCTGCGAAGCGGTCAGGAGCGTGATCGTGTACAAGCGCACCGGCGGCAAGGTCGCGTGGAACGAAGGCCGCGATCTGTGGATGCACGAGATCGCGCAGGCCGAGTCGGATCAATGCGCGCCCGAGTGGGTCGGCGCCGAGCATCCGCTCTTCATTCTCTACACGTCCGGTTCGACGGGTAAGCCCAAGGGCGTGCAGCACAGCACCGGCGGCTATCTGCTGTGGGCCGCGCAGACCATGAAGTGGACCTTCGACTGGAAGTCCACGGATGTGTTCTGGTGTACCGCCGACATCGGCTGGATCACCGGCCATAGCTACATCACGTATGGCCCGTTGACGCTCGGCGGCACCCAGGTCGTGTTCGAAGGCGTGCCGACGTATCCGAACGCCGGCCGCTTCTGGGACATGATCGCCAAGCACAAGGTCTCGCTGTTCTACACGGCGCCCACCGCGATCCGCTCGCTGATCAAAGCCGCCGACGCCGACGAGAAAGTGCATCCGAAGAGCTACGACCTGTCTTCGCTGCGCATCATCGGCACGGTCGGCGAGCCGATCAATCCGGAAGCGTGGGTGTGGTATCACGAGAACGTCGGCGGCGGGCGTTGTCCGATCGTCGATACGTGGTGGCAAACCGAAACCGGCGGTCACATGATCACGCCGCTGCCGGGCGCCACGCCTCTCGTGCCGGGTTCGTGCACGCTGCCGTTGCCGGGCATCATGGCGGCGGTCGTCGACGAAACCGGTCAGGACGTGCCGAACGGGCAGGGCGGCATTCTGGTGGTGAAGCGCCCGTGGCCGTCGATGCTGCGCAACGTGTGGGGCGATCCGGACCGCTACAGGAAGAGCTACTTCCCCGAGGAACTCGGCGGCACGCTGTATCTCGCCGGCGACGGCGCGGTGCGAGACAAGGAAACGGGCTATTTCACGATCATGGGCCGTATCGACGACGTGCTCAACGTGTCGGGCCACCGTCTCGGCACGATGGAGATCGAGTCGGCGCTGGTGTCCAATCCGATCGTGGCGGAAGCCGCCGTCGTGGGCCGTCCCGATGCGACGACCGGCGAAGCCGTGTGCGCCTTCGTGGTGCTCAAGCGCGCGCGTCCGGAAGGCGAGGAGGCGGTGAAGCTCGCCAACGAACTGCGCAACTGGGTGGGCAAGGAGATCGGTCCGATCGCCAAGCCCAAGGACATCCGCTTCGGCGAGAACCTGCCGAAGACGCGTTCGGGCAAGATCATGCGCCGCCTGTTGCGCTCGCTCGCGAAGGGCGAGGCGATCACCCAGGACGTGTCCACGCTGGAGAACCCGGCGATTCTCGATCAGCTCGGCGAGTCGCTCTGAGCTTGGGTTTGCCTGGGGTTTGGGCGAGGGCGTACAGGACGGTGCGCCCTTTTCCTGGCCCAGCTATCGACCACTTAATCCAGGCTGTTAAAGCCACCGCGCGGACAATCCCGATTGCCTGCCCGGTGGCTTTTTGATACATAGGCGCATGGCCGCGCCGCACTCCTCCTCTCACGCTACGCTCAATCCCGCGCCCGAACCGCCCGCGGTCTCGGCGGCGATGGCGTGCGCGCATCAAAACTATTGGCGTTTCAACCTCGCTCTGATCGCGACGTTGATGACGCTGGGCTTCGCGGTGTCGTTCGTCTTGCCGCTGGTTGCGCCAGCGTTGGCGCAGGTGCGCGTCGGCGGCTTCAGGCTGCCTTTTTACTTTGGCGCACAAGGAGCGATCCTGATCTACCTGGCGCTCATCGTCGTTTATATCGTGCTGATGCGGCGTGCCGACCGCCGTCTGCAACGCGCACTCGATGCGGATGCCGATGTTAATGTCGACGTTAGCGCCGATGCCCGCGCGCGCGGAAACTGAGCCGATGAAGCTCACGAACCGGCTGATCCGCTCCTACGCGTTCTATACGCTCGGCTTCCTTCTCTTCATCTATGTGATGTGGCGCATCGAGCGCACCACCGGCCCCGGCGTGTGGATCGGCTATGTGTTCCTGTTCGTGCCGATCGCGGTGTACGCGGTGATCGGCTTGCTGTCGCGCACGTCCGACCTCGTCGAATACTATGTCGCGGGGCGGCGCGTGCCGTCAGCGTTCAACGGCATGGCGACGGCCGCCGACTGGCTTTCGGCCGCATCGTTCATCGGCCTCGCCGGTTCGATCTATGCGACCGGCTACGATGGCCTTGCGTATGTGATGGGCTGGACCGGCGGCTATTGCCTCGTCGCATTCCTGCTCGCGCCGTACGTGCGCAAGCTCGCGCGCTACACGATTCCCGATTTTCTCGGCACGCGTTTTTCGAGCAACGCCGTGCGCGGCCTCGCCGCGTTGGCCGCGATTTTGTGCTCGTTCGTCTATCTGGTCGCGCAGCTTCAGGGCGTCGGATTGATCGCGACGCGCTTTATCGGCGTGGATTTCACGGTCGGCATTTTCTGCGGACTCGCGGGCATTCTGGTGTGCTCGTTTCTCGGCGGCATGCGTGCGGTGACGTGGACCCAGGTCGCGCAATACATCATCCTGATCGCGGCGATCCTGATTCCCGTATCGATGATCGCGCATAAGGACGGCCTCGGCTGGTTCCCGCAGTTCAACTACGGACACTTGATGGAGCGTGTGGAAGGTCTCGAGAAGCAGGTGCGCGACGCGCCGCTCGAACAGACCGTGCGCGACGATTATCGGCGGCGCGCCGCGCTGATGCAGATGCGGCTCGACGCATTGCCGCAATCGTTTATCGACGAGAAGCAGCGCCTCGCGCAGGAAGTCGCGGACTTGCGCCGCCGCAACGGTCCGCTGCGTGAGATCAAGGAGCGCGAAAGGGCGCTCGAACGTTTTCCACGCGACGCCGCCGCCGCGCACGTCGTGTGGACCCAGCGCCGCGACGAAATGCTGATGCGCGCCGCCGCGCCGGTGCCGATGCATGAACCGTTTCCCACCGCGACCGACGAAGAGCGGCGCACTCACGAGCGCAATTTTCTTTCGCTGCTGCTGTGCCTGTCGCTCGGCACGGCGAGCCTGCCGCATATCCTGACGCGCTACAACACGACGACCTCGGTGGCGTCCGCGCGGCGCTCGGTCGGCTGGACGCTGTTCTTCGTCGCGCTGTTTTATCTGACCGTGCCCGTGCTGGCCGTGCTGATCAAGTACGAGATATTGACCAACCTGGTCGGCCATCATTTTGCCGATTTGCCGCAGTGGGTCACGCAATGGCGCAAGGTCGAACCGAGCCTGATCAGTCTCGCCGATACGAACGGCGACGGCATCGTGCGCTGGAGCGAGATTCAGATGCAGCCGGATATGGTCGTGCTCGCCGCGCCCGAGATCGCGGGGCTGCCGTATGTGATGTCCGGTTTGATCGCCGCGGGCGCGCTGGCCGCGGCGCTCTCGACCGCGGACGGTTTGCTGCTCACGATCGCCAATGCGTTATCGCACGACGTGTACTACCACATGGTCGATCCAACCGCATCGAGTCAGCGGCGCGTGACGATTTCAAAGATTCTGTTGCTGGGGGTGGCGCTGTTCGCGTCATATGTGGCGTCGCTCAATACCGGGAACATTCTGTTTCTGGTGGGCGCGGCGTTTTCGCTGGCGGCCTCGAGTCTGTTTCCGGTGCTGGTGCTGGGTGTGTTCTGGAAGCGCACCACGCGGCTTGGCGCGGTGGCGGGCATGGTGGCGGGGCTGGTGGTGTGCATCTATTACATCGTCTCGACATACCCGTTCTTCACGCAGTTGACGGGCTTCGCGGGCGCGCGGTGGTTCGGCATCGAGCCGATCAGCTCCGGCGTGTTCGGCGTGCCGGCGGGCTTTATGGTGGCGATCGGCGTGAGTCTGATCGACCGGAAACCGGATGCATATACAAAGGCGCTGGTGGACTACATCCGGCATCCCTAGACGGGTTTGCGCAGGGGAGTGGCGCGGGGCGTGAAGTTTGCTATAATTCGGCTCCCCGCCGGAGAGATGGATGAGCGGTTTAAGTCGCACGCCTGGAAAGCGTGTATAGGT
>DASPZL010000128.1:0-9149 GCA_035636295.1 Paraburkholderia sp. | reverse complement strand
GACCGAAGCCGCCGGCGACGAAGTCACGCTCCTGCACAGCCCCAACCCCGGCGAATGGATCACGGCCCAGGGCGCGGACATCCGCAGCGGCTCGATCATTCTCCCGGCGGGCACGCGGCTCACGCCACAGGCCTTGGGGCTTGCGGCGTCGGTAGGCTGCGCCGAGCTTCAGGTGCGCCGCCGCGTGAAGGTCGCCGTTTTCTTCACCGGCGACGAGCTGACCATGCCGGGCGAGCCGCTCAAGCCCGGCGCGATCTACAACTCGAATCGCTTCACGCTGCGCGGCTTGCTGGAAAACCTGGGCTGCGAGGTTACCGATTACGGCATCGTCGCTGATCAGCTCGACGCCACGCGCGCCACGCTGCGTGAAGCCGCCCAGGCGCACGACCTCATCCTGACTTGCGGCGGCGTATCGGTCGGCGAGGAAGATCACGTGAAGCCGGCGGTGGAGGCGGAAGGGCGTCTTGCGATGTGGCAGATCGCGATGAAACCGGGCAAGCCGCTCGCGTTCGGCGTGGTGCGCCGCGCTTTGGGGCGGGAAAATGCCGCCGAGTTGGCGCGGGCTTCGGCTCCGGCGCAAGTGTCGGCATCGGCGGAAACCTTCTTCATCGGCTTGCCGGGCAACCCGGTGTCCAGTTTCGCGACCTTCCTGCTGTTCGTGCGCCCGTTCATCCTGCGTCTGGCCGGCGTGCAGACGGTCGTGCCGCGCGCGCTGTCGTTGCGCGCGGATTTCACGCAGAGCAAGGCCGACCGCCGCAACGAGTTCCTGCGCGCGCGCATCAATCCGGCCGGCGGCCTCGATCTGTTTCCGAATCAAAGCTCGGCCGTGCTGACTTCGACCGTCTGGGGCGACGGCCTGATCGACAATCCGCCGAACCACGCGATCAGCGCCGGCGAGACCGTGCGCTTCATACCTTTTTCCGAATTGCTGAACTGAGGCCGGCAAAAAACCGGCGGTATCCGATGAAGATTCAACTCCGCTATTTTGCGAGCGTGCGCGAAGCGCTCGACACGGCCGACGAAACGGTCGATCTGCCTGACGGCATCGCGACCGTCGGCGACGTGCGCGCGTGGTTGCGCGTGCGCGGCGGGATCTGGGCCGACACGCTCGCCGAAGGCCGCGCGCTGCGGATGGCCTGCAACCACGTGATGACTGGCGCCGGCACACGCGTCACCGAAGGCTGCGAAGTCGCGTTCTTTCCGCCCGTCACCGGCGGCTGAACGCGCCGGATCGCCGCTCAACTGCACAGGAGCCAGAGATGCCCGTTCGCGTCCAGACGGAAGATTTCGACCTCACCGCCGAGGTGGCCGCGTTGCGCGCGCGCAATCCGAAGATCGGCGCGGTCGCGTGTTTCGTCGGCACCGTGCGCGATCTGAACGACGGCAGCGCGGTCGAAACGATGGAGCTCGAACACTATCCCGGCATGACGGAGAGGTCGCTGGAAGCGATCGTCGTGAGCGCGCGCGAGCGGTGGCCGGGCATCGAGGTGCTGATCGTGCACCGGGTCGGCAAGCTTTGTCCGCTCGACCAGATCGTGCTGGTGGCGACCACCGCCGCGCATCGCGGGGACGCCTTCGCGTCGTGCGAATTCGTGATGGACTACCTGAAGACCCAGGCGCCGTTCTGGAAGAAAGAGAAGACCGAGTCCGGCGAGCGCTGGGTCGACGCCCGCGTGACGGACGACGCCGCGCTCGCCCGCTGGGGCATCGAATCGGGCAATCAGGCCGAGGATTAAACCCTCAGCCCCCGCGAGTCACTCGTCGCGCCCCCGGCCGATGATCCGCGCCGGAAACGGCTCGCCACGCGGGCAGGCGGCGTGATCGTCGCGGGGACGCTTTGGCGCCACGCGCTCCAGCAATGCCTGCTGCTCCGCCGGAATCTTGTAGTCCCAGCCGAAGCGGCTCAGTTGCAGACTCTGCGCGATACGCAGCGCCGGTTCCATGAAGCGGACCGCCGCGGCCGGCTGATAGCGCGATTCGACGGTATCCAGAAACAGGTATAACCAGCGGCTGAAATGCTGAGGCTCGATGCCCTCGAGTGGCTGATGCGCCTGCTGCACGTTGCCGCGGTACTGCTTCGCGCCCAATACGAGACTCGCCCAGAACGTGCACATCCTGGGCAGATGGTCGTCCCAGCGGCCCGCCAGCGTCGCTTCGAACACGGGGCCGAGTAGCGGATCAGCGCGCACGCGGTCGTAAAAACCGTAGACGAGTTCGCGGATATTCGCTTCGGTAGGCTCGGCGGCGCGCTCGACAACCGGCGCGGCGGGGAAAGACGGGTTCATGCTGGTTCCAGAAAATGCTGCGATTCGTGGTGGTTCGCCATACGCGCCCTCTGGCGGTCGGCAATGGCTCACAACGCGTGAATACCTCGCTTATCGTGCGAACGGCTTATGCGGAAAACGTTACCATTACTGCCGAAAGACAAACTCCGCCAGTCAGCGCAGAATAAAAAAATATGCGTAGCGCCTGCATCTTATGGCGAAGCGACGGCCCCGGCAACCTTTGCATCGACGCGGTTATCCCCGGATCGCGGCTTGCGCTCATCGCGGCACCTGCACTTATGAGACTGACCGACTATACGGATTACTCTCTACGCGTCCTGCTGTACCTCGCGGTCCGTGGCGAGGGACTATCGACGATTCAGGATATTTCGGACGCGTACGGAATCTCCAAGAATCATTTGATGAAGGTGGTGCAGCAACTCGGCGAACTCGGCTGGGTCGAGACCGTGCGCGGGCGCAACGGCGGCCTGCGGCTCGCCGAGTGCTCCATCGCGCTGAGCGTGGGCGAGGTCGTGCGCGCGACGGAAAGCGATTTCGCGCTGGTCGGCTGCCTGCCGGATCAGCACGGTGAGCGTCGCGACTGTGTCATTACACCGCAGTGCCGTCTGCGAGGCGCGCTCGAGGCGGCGCGCAACGCCTTCCTCGCGGAACTGGACCGTCATACCATCGGCGAGATGGCGGGGCCGCATGGCCCGCTGGCCGCGCTGCTCGGCTTGAGCAGCATCATTCCGATCGTGCCGGCCGCTCCGACGGAACAGAGCCCCGCGCCGCTGACCTGAAGCCGGTGGCGCGGTTTTCCGTCGCATCGAGCGTTAAATAATTGCCGCTCGGTGCAGAAACGCGCTTGAAACCTGCCTAAAACGCCTCATTTTGGTGGTAATCGAAATTGGAGGTCGCTTGATGAGAATCGACAAACTCACCACTAAATTCCAGGAAGCGCTGGCGGATGCGCAGAGTCTGGCCGTCGGCCATGACAATCAATACATTGAACCGGTTCACGTCCTGTCGGCGCTCGTCGCCCAGCAGGATGGCTCGGCGCGCTCGCTGCTCTCGCGTGCCGGCGTGCACGTTCAGGCGCTGCAAACGGCGCTCGCCGATGCCATCACCCGGCTGCCGCAAGTGCAGGGCACCGACGGCAACGTGCAGATCGGCCGCGAACTGACCGGCCTGCTGAACCAGGCGGACAAGGAAGCGCAAAAGCTCAACGACACGTTCATCGCGAGCGAGATGTTCCTGCTCGCGATCGCCGACGACAAGGGCGAAGCCGGCCGTCTCGCGCGTCAGCACGGCTTGTCGCGCAAGTCGCTGGAAAGCGCGATTGTCGCGGTGCGCGGCGGCTCGCAAGTGCATAGCCAGGACGCCGAAAGCCAGCGTGAAGCGCTGAAAAAGTACACCGTCGATCTGACGGAGCGCGCGCGGGCCGGCAAGCTCGATCCGGTGATCGGCCGCGATGACGAAATCCGTCGCTCGATCCAGATCCTGCAGCGCCGCACCAAGAACAATCCGGTGCTGATCGGCGAGCCGGGCGTGGGTAAGACCGCGATCGTCGAAGGTCTCGCGCAGCGCATCGTCAACGGCGAAGTGCCGGAAACGCTCAAGGGCAAGCGCGTGCTGTCGCTCGATATGGCGGCGTTGCTGGCGGGCGCCAAGTATCGCGGCGAGTTCGAAGAGCGGCTGAAGGCCGTGCTGAACGACATCGCGAAAGACGAAGGGCAGACCATCGTCTTCATCGACGAAATCCACACCATGGTCGGCGCGGGCAAGGCCGAAGGCGCGATGGATGCGGGCAATATGCTCAAGCCCGCGCTCTCGCGCGGCGAGCTGCATTGCGTGGGCGCCACCACGCTCGACGAGTATCGCAAGTACATCGAGAAGGATGCCGCGCTGGAGCGCCGCTTCCAGAAAGTGCTGGTCGACGAACCGACGGTGGAAGCCACCATCGCGATCCTGCGTGGTTTGCAGGAAAAATATGAGCTGCATCACGGCGTGGACATCACCGATCCGGCGATCGTCGCGGCGGCTGAACTGTCGCATCGCTACATCACCGATCGTTTCCTGCCGGACAAGGCGATCGATCTGATCGACGAAGCCGCGTCGAAGATCAAGATGGAAATCGACTCGAAGCCGGAAGAGATGGATCGGCTCGACCGTCGTTTGATCCAGTTGAAGATCGAACGCGAAGCCGTCAAGAAGGAAAAGGACGAAGCGTCGCAAAAGCGTCTGCAACTGATCGAGGAAGAAATCGAGCGGCTGGACCGCGAATATTCGGACCTCGAAGAAATCTGGACGGCGGAAAAAGCCGCGGTGCAGGGCAGCGCGCAACTGAAGGAAGAGATCGACAAGACGCGTGCGGAAATTACGCGCCTGCAACGTGAAGGCAAGCTCGAGAAGGTCGCCGAATTGCAGTACGGCAAGCTGCCGGGTCTCGAGGCGCAGTTGAAGGAAGTGACTCAGGCCGAAGCGAAAGAGCAGAACAACCCGACGCGTCCGCGGCTGTTGCGCACGCAGGTCGGTGCGGAAGAAATCGCCGAAGTGGTGTCGCGCTCAACCGGCATTCCGGTGTCGCGCATGATGCAGGGCGAGCGCGAAAAGCTGCTGCAGATCGAGGAAAAACTGCACGACCGCGTGGTCGGTCAGGACGAGGCGATCAGCGCGGTGGCCGATGCGATCCGCCGCTCGCGCGCGGGTCTCGCGGATCCGAACCGGCCGTACGGTTCGTTCCTGTTCCTCGGGCCGACCGGTGTGGGCAAGACCGAGCTGTGCAAGGCGCTGGCGTCGTTCCTGTTCGATTCGGAAGATCACCTGATCCGTATCGACATGAGCGAGTTCATGGAGAAGCACAGCGTCGCTCGCTTGATCGGCGCGCCGCCGGGCTACGTCGGCTACGAGGAGGGCGGTTATCTGACCGAAGCCGTGCGCCGCAAGCCGTACAGCGTGATCCTGCTCGACGAAATCGAGAAGGCGCATCCGGACGTGTTCAACGTCCTGCTGCAAGTGCTCGACGACGGCCGCATGACCGACGGCCAGGGCCGTACCGTGGACTTCAAGAACACGGTGATCGTGATGACCTCGAACCTCGGTTCGCAGGTGATCCAGTCGATGGTCGGCGAGCCGCAGGAAGCGGTGAAGGACGCGGTCTGGGAAGAAGTGAAACTGCACTTCCGGCCCGAGTTCCTGAACCGGATCGACGACGTCGTGGTGTTCCATGCGCTCGACCGCTCGAACATCCAGTCGATTGCGCGGATTCAGCTGCGGCGTCTGCATGAACGGCTTGCCAAGCTCGACATGCAACTGGTGGTGTCGGACGCGGCGCTCGAGCACGTCGGCAAGGTCGGCTACGATCCGCTGTTCGGCGCGCGGCCGTTGAAGCGCGCGATCCAGCAGGAGATCGAGAACCCGGTCGCGAAGCTGATTCTCGCCGGCAAGTTCGGTCCGAAGGACGTGATTCCGGTCGAGCTGGAAAATGGCGAGCTGGTGTTCGAACGCGTCGTGCATTAAGCGACGCAGGTGCGGTGGGAACGGCTGCGATACGAGCCGTTTCCAGCCGGCGACGGACGTTAAAAAACGGCAACGAAGGTGACTTCGTTGCCGTTTTTTTGCCGCGCTTTTGCTGTTCAGGCAGGGCGCGGCGCGGGGGGAAGCGCTTACGCGGTGCCCTTGCCGAACAGCGCGGTCAGGCCGCCGAGCGCGCCCAGCACGGTGGTGGCGTTCAGCTTGCCCTCGGCCGGGACTTCACCTTCGGGCGTGGCCGCGTTGACGACGTGCGGCAGAATCTGCGAGAGCAGGCCGCTGACCTGGTCCGGTTGCACGCCGGCTTTCGCCGCGAGGTTGGTGACGGTTTCCGAACCGAGCACGCCTTGCAGCGCGTCGGCGGCGATCGGCTGGTTCTCGCCGTTGCTGACCCACGACGACACGACGTCGCCGAGGCCCTTTTCCTTGAAGCGGTCGATCAGGCCGTTCAGGCCGCCCGGCTGGCTGTTGACGAATTCGAGTGCGGCTGCAACCAGCGCTTGCTGGCCGCCGCCTTCGGGCGATTTGCCAATCAGGGAACCGATGGTGTCGAGTAGGCTCATGACGGTCTCTCTTGAATGCCGACACGTGCTTGACGGGTCAGCGGGTGAAAACGCCGCACGGTTGCGCGGCGCCGTTGGAAGGAAGGCGGGCGGCGGCAGGACAGCCTGGGGTGTTCATCACGCGTTCATCGCGCATGATCGCACGGGCCGTCGTGCCGCCGGCGCTCAACCCGTGTTACGCGCCGCCGGAGGCTGCCGCGGCCGATGCAGCCTTGCTCTTCCTCGCCTTCTTTTTCGAGGACTTGGTGCCGGATGCGTCGTCCGGCGCGCTGGCCGCGGCCGCGGTGGCCGGCGCGGACGCCGCCGCCGCTTCGGACGCCGCGGCCTTGCTCTTCTTCTTCGACTTCGACGGTTTCGTGCCGGATGCTTCGGCCGGCGCGGTGGTCGCGGCCGTGGCCGGCGCCGCGGTGGTGGCTGCCGGCGCCGCCTTGGTGGTCGCGGTGCTGCTCGACTTCGTGGCGGCCTTGGCGCCGGTAGGCGGCGTGGACGAGCCGTTGATCGTCAAGCCGGCCGCTTCGAGATTGATCACCGATTTGTTGCCGATGCCTTTGACGCGCGCGGCGAGATCATCGGCGTCCTTGAACGGACCGTTTTTGGAGCGTTCGTCGATAATCGCTTTCGCATGCGCCGGGCCGATACCCTTGACCGACTCGAGCGCCGCCTGATCGGCGGAATTCACTTCGACGGCCGCCGCGAATCCGGCCGATAGCGACAACGCCAACGCAACGCAAAGCATCAAAAGCTTCTTCAGCATGGCAAGCACTCCATTGAGGGCAAAAAAGTTAGCCGGGAACGGGCGGCGCATCCTGTCAGCAGGCGCTGCGCTTAAGCATAGGACAAATTGCGCGCCCTTATTTGCGAACGCCGACGATTTATACCGACCGATTCGTGACAAGTAAATCAGTGCGGACAATATTTAAACCTTTTGCCTACCGATTAAGCTGTTGTGAGCTTATCGATCAAATACGTCGGGAAGAAAATACGCCGACGCCGATAAATGACAGCGTCGCGCGCTTGACTTAAAGTGCACTCGAAGTCCTAACCTGAGTTCCGTCATGTCAAAAGCGCTCACCATCGGGCAGGTCGCACAGACCATCGGCGTCTCCACGCATACGCTGCGCTACTACGAACAGGCCGGGCTGATCCGGGCGGTCGGACGGACGCAGGCGGGGCATCGCCTGTATTCGCCGGCCGACCTCGACTGGCTGCAGTTCGTGATGCGTCTGAAGGCGACCGGCATGCCGATCGCCGGGATGCAGGCGTTCGCCGCGTTGCGCGCGGAAGGTCAGCCTACGGTGGGCGCGCGCCGCCAGATGCTGGTGGCGCATCGGGACGCGGTTTTGGCGAGGATCGCCGAGTTGCAGAGCAATCTCGGCGCGATCATCGACAAGATCGCCTACTACGAGGCCGCGATCGATGCCGCCGCGCAGGCGCCCACCGCGTGCGATCCGACACGACAGATCGACGAAACTCAATCGCTTTCACATTCGGAAAAGGACTCGCCATGGAACACGCAGAAAACGACCGCTACACCCGAGGCTGGAACAAACTCAAGGAAATCGACGGCTCGGCCGGCGAACAGGTGATCGCCGCGCTCGCGCCGATCGCGCCGGATTTCGGACGCCTGCTGCTTGAATTCGGCTTCGGCGATATCTATAGCCGGCCGCAACTTGACCTGCGCACGCGGGAGATTGCAACGATCGCGTCGCTGGCGACGCTCGGCTGCGCGCAACCGCAACTGAAGGTGCATATCGAAGCGGCATTGAACGTCGGCTGCACGCGCGAGGAGATCGTCGAGGTGTTCATACAGATGGCGCTGTATGCGGGCTTCCCGGCGGCGCTGAATGCGCTGTTCGCGGCGCGCGAGATTTTCGAGCGTCATGATCGGGCTAAGGAGGCGGAGATGTCGGCGGACCAGGTGGCGGAGGAAGCACACGCGGTTTGAGATCGTCGCGCGGGCCGGCGGCTGCTTTGCGCAGCCGCTTTTTTATTGAGCAGCAGCCGCAACTAACGGTCAGCCATGACTACCGACTTCAACAGCGCGCTGATGGTCGGGCATAACTGCCTTGTCCTCAGGAAGAGGGCAATGCCTGGGCGGTCCTTGAAGCCTGCGGAGCCCGCAAAACCTGCAAAGTCCGTCGAGCCCCGTAAGCCCTCAAGCCCTCGAATCCACCTCAAGTACCGCTTCAGCACGCAAATACCGCCTGCTCACCATTCGCCAGTACATCAGCAGGCCGATGCCGGCAATCGCCAGACTCGCCGTATTCGCGACCCAGAAGCCGCGTGCGCCGGTCAGCCATAACGGCGTGACACCACCGACATTGAAGCCGAGCAGATACCCGCCGCCGAGTCCCACGCCCCACAACGCGACCGCATAAATGACGGTCGGCACGACCGCCACCTTATAGGCGCGCAGCACGAATGCGGTGGTGATCTGCAAGGCGTCGAACAGGTGATAGCACACGACGATCAACACCAGCGGCAGCGCCGCCGCCGCGACCTGCGCATTCGTCGTATAGCCTTCGATCACGTAGGGCCGCAGCACCAGCACGATCGCGCCGTAACAACAGGCAATCGCCACGGCCATCATGATGCCGTGCCGCGACAGCGTGCGAGCCGCTTCGGGGCGATGTGCGCCCAAAGCCTGGGCTACCAGCGTCGACGAAGCAATACCGATCGACAGCGGCGTCATATACAGCACCGCGCCGATGTTGCCGGCGATCTGATGGCCCGCGAGCGTCGTCGTGCCGAAGCGCGCGATGAAGAGCGCCATGAACGTGTACGAGGTGAC
>DASPZL010000127.1:0-4954 GCA_035636295.1 Paraburkholderia sp. | reverse complement strand
ACCGAACGCGCGGCCGGCGTCGATGCAACGCTGCAGCACGAGTTGCAGCACGATCGGACCGCCGTGGCCCTGCAACTCGAGCACGTGTTCGCCGGTGTACGAGTGCGGCGCCGGAAAGTACAACGCGATGCCGCGGTCGAGCGCGTTGCCGGTGTCGTCGAGGAAGGGCACGTAGCTCGCGTGGCGGGGCGCAAGCGTCTGGCCGATGAGCGCCAGCATGAGCGGCTGGGCCGCCGCCTCTCCGGCGCGGCCGAACGAAATCCGCACGACGCCGATGCCGCCTCGTCCGGGCGCGGTGGCGATGGCGACGATGGGATCGGAATCGGTGGTCGGCATGGAAGCGTGGCAAAAAACGTAGGGGAGGGAGGCGCAGCGCGGGTCGACGCGGCGCGAGGCATTGTAACGCGGGCGCCTGCAACGACCGCCGCGCGGCGCTGCCGTTGATTGCTGGCACCGCTTTTACCCGACGATTGGGATTTATCTTAGGTGAGCTAGGATTGTTACTGCTTTTCTTTGAGAAAAACTGAGATGCGATAGGACAAACGAGTGCAATCAGGCCATATCCGACAAGGAAAAGATCAGAAAACCGCTATCTGTCTAAGCGCTTTGCGTGGAGCGGGTTACAAGCTAAATTTATCTCAAATACGCAAATCCTAAGCTTGTCAGGTTGTCAACTGGGTGCGCGCCGAATTGCACAATCTGGCCCATGCCAACCGACAAAGAAAAAGCCGCCTTCGCCAAGAGGTTGAAGGAACTCCTGGAGCCGCTGAAGATTCGCGGCGGGACCAAGCTTGCCGAACAGTTTAATCTTCGATATCACGGTGAGCGGCCCGTTACTCCGCAGACCGCTCATAAGTGGCTCACGGGTACGACGATCCCGAAGCCCGATAAGTTGCGCACCTTGGCCGAATGGTTGAACGTCAAGGAGCATTGGCTTCATTACGGACCGTCGCCGGGCGTGAACGCGAGGCCGCTGGCGCGCGGCGAGAAATATCCGCCGACGCCTGAGACGATCGAACTCGCCTCCAAGATCGCATCGCTGACCCCGAAGGACCGCTTTCTGGTCGAGGAAATGATCGTGCGGTTTTACGGTGAAGACACTGGCGAAGAGTAACCGGCGCGTCGCACGAGTTTCAACGCGGCGCCAATGAAAAAGCCGCCCGGTTTGCACCGGGCGGCTTTTTTAGCGGCTGCTTTTTGTTGAAGCCACTTTGGTTTTCGCCAGCCTGACGGGCGAGCATTACCGCCCGCATCCATCAGGCAAACATCAGGCCGTTTTCGGCTTCGACTGACCCATCATCCGCGTGATGTAGTACTGCTGGGCAATCGACAGCACGTTGTTCACCACGTAGTACAGCACCAGACCCGCCGGGAAGAAGAAGAACATGACCGAGAACGCGATCGGCATGAACATCATCATCTTGGCTTGAACCGGGTCCGGCGGCGTGGGGTTCAGCTTGGTCTGCAGGAACATCGAGACGGCCATCAGCACCGGCAGGATGAAGAACGGATCCTGTTGCGACAGATCGTGAATCCACAGAATCCACGGCGCGCCGCGCATTTCCACCGACGACAGCAGCACCCAGTACAGCGAGATGAACACCGGAATCTGAATCACGACCGGCAGACAGCCGCCGAACGGATTGACCTTCTCGGTCTTGTACAACTCCATGAGCGCGGCGTTCATCTTCTGCGGATCGCCCTTGAAGCGTTCGCGCAGCGCCTGCATACGCGGCGTGATCGCCTTCATCCGCGCCATCGACTTGTAGCTCGCGGCCGACAGCGGGAAGAACACGGCCTTGATCAGCACGGTGAGCAGCACGATCGCCCAGCCCCAGTTGCCGACGTAGCCGTGGATCTTCTCGAGCAGCCAGAAGAGCGGCTTCGCGATGATCGTCACGTAGCCGTAGTCCTTCACCAGTTCCAGACCCGGCGCGATGCCCTCGAGCATGCGCTCTTCTTCCGGACCGGCGAACAGACGCGCGGAGACGTCGACCGTTTGCCCCGGCGCGATGGTCGCCACCGGCTGCTGCACGCCGACGCGATACAGCGCCGGATCGATTTTCTCGACGTAGATCTTGCGCTTCGCGCCTTGCTGCGGAAGCCACGCCGATGCGAAGTAGTGCTGCACCATCGCGATCCAGCCGTTGTCGGCCGAGTCCGCGAAGGTCGCCTTGTTCTTGTCGATGTCGCTGAAGTCGATCTTCTGGAAGTGATGCTGCTCAGTGTAGACAGCCGGTCCGATGAACGTGTGCGAGAAGCGCGGCGTTTCCACCGGCTGGTCGTCGCGCACCAGTTCCATATAGACCGACGGGCTCACCGGCGCCGTACCGACGTTCTGGATCTTCGTGTCGACGCCGATCACATAGCTGCCGCGCGTGAACGTGTAGGTCTTGATGACCTTCACGCCACCCTTCACCGGCGACTCGAAGCTGAGCTGGAACGACTTGGCGTCGCCCGTCAGATCGTGCGGCTGGTTCGGCAGCGGCGTGTAGACGTCGTTATGGTTCGGGAAATCGCCGCCGAGCAGGCCCGTGCGCGCCAGATACGTGTGGTTCGCGGTGCGGTCGAACAGCGTGATGACCAGATCGGGCTGCTTGCCGTCGCCTTGCTTGACGAGCGACAGCTTCGACAGCGTGCCGCCGCGGGTGTCGATTTCGCCGTTATAGACGTCGGTGCTGAACTTGATCAGTTGCGACTGCGTTGCCGCCGGCGCGTTGCCCGGCGCTGCTGCGTTCGCTGCTGCGTTGGTAGCCGGCAGATCGGCGGGCTGGGTTCCCGGCGTCGTGGTTCCCGGTGCGGCGCTACCGACGGTCTTGGTCGGCGTGGCGCTCGGGAAGAACATCGACGGGCGTCCGTGGTCGCGTTGCCAGTTGTCGAACAGCATGACAGCTGACATGAAAAAGATGACCCATAGGACGGTGCGTTTGATATCCATGCGTTGTCTCAGTGTCGATGGAACGGCGCGTCAGCGCTTTTCAGAAGTGGGAGGCGGGACGAGATCGATGCCGCCCGCGGAAAACGGGTGGCAGCGGCAAATACGCCTGGCGGCGAGATAAGTCCCGCGCGCGGCGCCATGATACTGGATTGCTTCGCGCGCGTAATCAGAGCAGGAAGGGTAAAAACGGCACCGGTTGCCGAGCATGGGGCTGACGGCAACCTTGTAGAAACGCAATAAAGCGATGAGTACCGTTTGCATGACTGGTGCGGCCTGACGGCGCCGCGCAACGTGGAGTACCGGGCGACACCCGCGCAGCAGGGCTGCGATACGTGCAATACGGGCGGTCACTTGAGCGTCATTCCGTCTTGGGCGCTTCCGCGGGCGGCGCCTCGCGACGGACAATTTCGCGCGCTGCCTTGTCGAGCAGCGCCTCGATCTCGCTGCGGCACAGCGCCCTCAACGGCGGCGACGAGGCGCTCGGCAAAGCCTTCTTGTCGAAGCGCGTGTGCAAACGCAGCAGCACATCCCAACCGCCGAATTCCGCGCGACGCAGCCGGAAGGCCTCACGCGCGATTCGACGTACCAGATTACGCGTGGCCGCGCGCGGCGCATACTTCTTGCCGATCACGAGACCCAGGCGAGCGTCTTTGCCGGTGGGCCGGCCGTACACCACGAAGTGCGCGGTGCGGCGCCACGGACGCAAACGAAAAACGGATGAAAATTCATCCGTTTTCAGCAGCCTTGCGGCTTTGGGGAAGGCGGCTTGCACTCGCAACGGCACCGAGCTTTGTTGCTGCGCCCCAGCCGCTCCCGCTTCACCGCGGGCTTCGCTTGTTGGCACAGACGGAGCGCGCAATCCGCTCGCCTGCCTTAGATGGCGAGGCGCTTGCGGCCCTTCGCGCGACGTGCGTTGATGACCTTGCGGCCACCGACGGTCTTCATGCGAACGCGAAAGCCGTGGGTGCGCTTGCGACGGGTGACGGAAGGCTGGTAAGTACGTTTCATGTTGCTCTCACTTGATCGAAAAATAACCGCGCGATCATCGCTGAAAGCGCAATGGCCGGAGGTCTACAGAATTGGTTTTCGCGGAACCCGCTATTTAAACCCGTTTTCCGTTGGTCGTCAATAGTTTAGCCGGGTTCGGCCGCGAGCCCGGCGCGCTCCGCCAGATGATCGGTCCCTGTGGATAACTCCCTTTTGGCTCCGATTTGGCGTTAGAATCTCGCCTTACTTCCCAAAAATCCTGCACGCCGCTCCGGCCCGCATGTCCCGCAAACCCTTGTGGCACAAGCGCCTGGAGCCATTGCGCCTGGTTGGCCTGGCTGCTCAGGGCCTTGTTGCGTACGCGCGACAGGGGCAGCGGCGAACCGCCGTGCACACCATAACGACAGCAACTCGATGAACGATTTCTGGCAACACTGTTCCGCATTGCTGGAGCGTGAGCTCACGCCCCAGCAGTACGTGACGTGGATCAAACCGTTGGCCCCTGTCGCCTTCGACGCCGCTGCGAACACGCTCAGTATTGCCGCGCCGAACCGCTTCAAGCTCGACTGGGTCAAGAGCCAGTTCTCCGGGCGTATCGCGGACATGGCCCGCGATTTCTGGCAGGCCCCGGTCGATGTGCAATTCGTGTTGGACCCGAAAGCCGGCATGCGCGCCCCCGCGGCTCCGGCTCAGGCGCGTCCGTCGTCCGTGCCTGGTTCGATGGGCGGTGGCCATTCGTCCGGTTCGAACGGCGGCGGTGCCGCCGTGGACGCGGCCGTCGGCGCCGTGCAGGCAGCGCACGCTGCGCGCGCCAACGGCGCGATGGCCGCGCACAATGCGAACGCCCGCGCGGCGGCTGACGATGCCGCCGACCTCGACCTCCCCAGCCTCGACGCGAACGAAGCGGCTGCCGCCCGCCGCACGTGGCGTCCGGGCCAAAGCGCCAGCTCGAACGGCAACGGCGAGAACGACTCGATGTACGAGCGTTCGAAGCTCAACCCCGTGCTGACCTTCGACAACTTCGTGACC
>DASPZL010000126.1:0-31867 GCA_035636295.1 Paraburkholderia sp. | reverse complement strand
AGTCGCTTGGGCGGTTCTTTGGGGAGGGGGCGGCAGCAATGCCGTCTCCTTACCCGCTCGCAACATAAGTGAACTGTTGATAAACCCCGTAATGACCGCTGGGCCAAAGCGGCTGTTAGGCCCAAACCAAAAGGTACGCAGCCGGTTGCTTCCGTCACCAGAGAAAGCACGTCGTCGTAAGTGCTGTCGGGGGAAAGGCAGGCGCTAAACGGACAGACCCGTGAACATTCGGGTCGGCAAGGATGGGAACGTGGAAAACCCGATTCCTCGCCATTGCTGCGCAGTATTCTGCAGTGGCAGGTGCCTCGTAAGGGAAGCTGTTGAGGGAGCGGGCATGAGAACGCGGAGAAAGCGAAGGGTGGCCTGTAATGGGTTGCATAGGGGTTCCAAATTTGCCCTAACCCGAAAAGGTGCAGACTTCCGCGTGGTGCAGTTGTCGCAAGCCAACATTTGAGATTCAACAAAGGGCGGCTTGAGAGAGGCCGGTAAGTCTACGGTTCAGCGCCCTTTGCTTCGGCAACGAGGTGAGTCAACGATGCGACGCGAGCGAAGGTCGTGCGCGGTGACGGTACGACCGGCGTCAGGCTGACGCTTAATACTGTGCGCGAGCGCAGTGCAGCGAAAGTCGCATGCTGCGTTCTTCGGGGGCCGCGTTTCCGAGAGGGGACGTGGCTACCCTATTATGAGCGGTAGATGGCCGGCGATGTCAGGCGGCGAGTTTCTGCTGACCGGGTTGATCGTCTTGCACCGGTTCGCCGTCCTTGAAGGCAATGCCTTCCAGCAACAGCTTGATCTGTTCAGGGCCGTTGATGCGGCGCCAGGTTTTCTCGGCTTCCTCGATCAGCTTGAATGCTAGACCCAGGAAGGTCGGTCGCGACACGCAGTTGCGCGTGCGCGTAGTACGGTGGCGCACCGTCGCGAACGTCGACTCGATCGCGTTGGTTGTCCTCAGGTGCTGCCAGTGGTCGGCCGGGAAGTCGTAGAAGAGCAGCAGGCTTTCCCGGTCCTTCTTCAGCGTCTCAGTGGCCTTGGGATACTTGGCCGCATAGATCGTCACGAAACGATCGAAGGCGGCGTACGCCTCGGCGCGTGTCGCTGCCATCCAGATCGCCTGCAGATCCGCCTTGGCCCGACCCTGTTGCGACTTCGGCAGCGCATTGAGCACGTTGCCCATCTTATGGAACCAGCAGCGCTGGCCGCGCGTTGCCGGAAACACTTCCTCCAGTGCGGCCCAAAAGCCCATCGCGCCGTCGCCGACTGCCAGCAGCGGGCCGGCCTGCAAGCCACGCGCCTTCAGATCAAGTAGCAGTTCCTGCCAGGACGCCTTCGACTCCCGATACCCGTCGCCGATTGCCACACGCTCCTTGCGCCCATCCGGCCTCACGCCGATGATCACCAACAGGCACTGGCCGTCCGAGTTCTCACTACGCAGGCCGGTGTGAATGCCGTCGACCCACCAGTACACGTAGCGCGATGTCGACAGATCCCGCCGGCTCCAGCTGGCGTGCTCATCGGCCCATTGCGCCTTCAGTCGGCTCACCACATTAGCCGACAGCCCTTTGGCGTCGTCACCCAGCAGCACGCTCAGTGCCTCGCTTATGTCGCCCGTCGAGATGCCTTTCAGATACAGCCACGGCAGCGCGGCACCCACGCGCGGCGACTTCCGCACATACGGCGGAACAATCGATGAATTGAACTTCACGCCTGATCCTGATCGATCGCGAACCTTCGGGACCTTCACTGCAATTGGCCCGGCCGCCGTCAACACTTCGCGCTCCGGCAGATAGCCATTGCGCACCACGGCACGCTGTCCGTGCAAGGTCTTGACGTTCTCGAATCGCTCCAGCAGCGCCGAGAGCTCCGCTTCGATGGCCTGCTGGATCACCTGCCGCGCTCCGTGCCGGACCAGTTCGTCCAGCCCCAGACCGACTCCCGATAGACCGACGACTTCTTTTTCCGTAAACTTGTTCATGGTGGATGGTTTGTAGTTTGCTGGTTTCTGACTTCGACAATCAGATTCTCAGCTGAAACCTCCACCGCCTTCAATCTCCCGCCTCAATCCCCCCGTACACCAGTTCCGACTTTATCTCTCGGGCCGCCTCGGCTCGCGTCTCCGCCAACGAAATTGTCGAAGCCGCGCCAAGACCCATCTCACGTGAGCGCCCAAACAGTTTGAACCTGGTAGATCCAGGAACGTGAGCCCGAACAGGAAATCTGAAAGTAGAGACCGCCGCCATCAGCGTAATAGCCCGGATCGACGAGCTTCGCGATGCGTAGCGCCGTCAGCCGATGAAGTTGCCTGGATTGGGATGCCGCCATTTCTCACCCCCACTCTCACCCCTACTGAGGTCGATTGTGTCGGTATGAAGTGGAAGCAGCAAGAAGAAAAACACCCCCAAAACCTTGCTGTTCTAGGGCCTTGGGGGTGACTAATGGAACCGGGCGGATTTGCCCGGACCGCCTACTGGCGGAGACGGAGGGATCCCAAGCAGTTGTCAAATGGCTGCGGCTCGCTCGGTACGCGACCCGCTCTTAAATGTGTAGCTAGATGTGTAGCTGGAAGCGTTTTTCCATCAAATTGTTAACGGTAGTCCTTATCAGATAAGGAACACATTAAATAAATCCGAGCAGTACGACATCGTACAGAGCCTCAGATGCAAGGCAGGGGAGCCTACCTAAACGTGCCCGTGGCATTACCCGATTCGAAGCCCTGTACTCGGTCTTGTTCTAGAACCCATGTGCACAGTGCTGCTCACAAGCCAAGGCAGGCCATTACGCAGCGAATGCTTCCGACGCTGCCGGCGCCACTTGTCCGGCATTTGCCTGTGCTTTAGCGCAATACAGTCCCCAGTCTTCCATCATCAGGCGCCGACGCTCGAGCTGGTCGCGACGCCGGTAGGCCGCCACTGTCTGCGATACGATGACGTGAGCCAAGGCCTCCTCTGCGAGCGAATCGGGATAGTCCGTACATTCGGCGACCCAGTCGCGGAACGTCGACCGGAAACCATGCACGGTGATTCCATGTCGCGACATGCGTCTCAGAAGCGTCAACATCGCCATGTTTGATAAGGGACGCCCTTCCTTGCAACCGGGGAACAGGTACCCGTATTTCGCTTTGGGCAGTGCGCCGCGCACAATTTCAACAGCGCGGTCGCAAAGTGGTACGCGAAGCGGCCGGCCACTCTTTGTGCGATCACCAGGAATGGACCAAGTGCGGGTGGTCAGGTCGAACTCCTCGGGCCGAGCAAAACGCACCTCGTTCGTACGGGTCGCGGTGAGAATAAGCAGGTGCAATACCCGCGCTGCACGCCGGGGACGTTTTTCCAACTCGCGAATGAACGCAGGCAGATCCTCCCAAGGTAGGGCGGGATGATGATTGACCTGCGAGCGTTTCTTAGATCGCGGCAACACAAGTTGCAGATGGTCAACGTATCGTGCCGGATTGCTACCGATGCGATGACCCAGCACCGTCTCAGCGTCAAGGATCGCTTTGATGCGGCCGCGCACACGGCGCGCAGTTTCCGCCTTTTTCGTCCAGATCGGCTGAAGAATCCGCACGATCATCGCCGTGTCGATGTCGCGCACCCGGACGTCGCCGATCACCGGATACGCATACGTTTTGAGCGTGTTACCCCACTGCTGGATGTGCTTGCGATTTCGCCACTGAACTTCGTGCGCGCGGATAAACGCCTCAGTTGCCTCACGAAACGTCACGTTGGCATCCGGCGATATATCGAGCAACTGTCTGCGCTGCTGCTCGCGCCGCGCGAGGATGGGATCGATCAGGTCTCTGACCATGTCACGATACCCGGCGGCCAGCTTCCGCGCCTCGCCCAGAGAAACTCGCGAGAGTGGACCGAGACCCATCTCCCGCATGCGACCGTTAAGCCTGAACCGGAACACCCATGACCGCGCCCCGCTGTCCGCGATCTGCATATAGAGGCCACCGCCATCCGCGTAATGACCCGGCGTCACTTCTTTTGCGACCCGCAGGGCGCTGAGCCGATGCAACTGTCGTCCAGCCATGTTGCCTCCCTACCCACAAACCCACATCGCTACCCATACTTCGTGAGTAAATTGTGCTGGATGTCAACGGCAGCCGCAAGCACGTCGTTACCCATAAACTGCTTTAAAATCAGCGATCTAGCGGACGTTTACGGAAGAGGTCGGAATGCCCGGGAAGCCATGACTGGCGGAAGGCAGCCGGAGTCGAACCGACCTGAGAGCGGCTGACGCCCTCAACTGGGTTTGAAGCCCAGCCGCACCACCGGATACGAATGCCTTCCTACGGTGATTGAACCACTGTGACGATTTCTGACTACTCGCAACGACGCCAACGCCGGCCCCGCATCGACACAGCGGGGCAAATTATAGTCGCTTCGAACAACTCCGTGCTCACTGGCGCGCACGCGTAGCCGTGCCGAAGACATGCGTTCAGCTAACTATCCATTGCCGATCAAAGCAGATCAAGCCAACGGCTATCGGTGCGCATCAAATGCAGCCCACGATGAAAGCGCGTATACCCAACACGATCGAAAAATTCCAGCAACTGGATCGAGCGTTTCCGGCCAAGCCCGGTGACGTCGCGGAAAGGCGCCGCAGCAACCGTACCTGCGTTCTTTTGCGCCTCGTCCGCCGCGATCGAAGCCAGCTCACGAATCACGTCAGCGTGATAAAAGAGATCGCGCACGACCTGAAAAAGCTCGCCTTGCCGCGCAAGTTTGCGCATCAACTGACGCATGCGGTCCTCGGATACGCCATGTGCAGTTGCCAGATCGCGCACCCACGGCGGATCGAAGCGTCCCGCTTTCACCGCGGGCAGCAGCGCCGCCGCGAGCGCGCGATCGGCGGCGTCGAGCGTCACCGCGTGATCCGGCAGATGCAGCCAGGGCCCGTGCTTGACGACTTCGCCGCGCGCCGCCGCAGCGTCGACGAGCGCGCGCCACAACGCATCACTCACGAGCGGCGCAGCGATCCGCCGCAGACGCGATACGTCCGGGCCCAGTTCGTCCGGCGAGCGCTCGTGATACTGCGCGAGCGTTGCAATCAGCCGCGAGGCCAAAGCCTGCCATGTTGCATCGGCAACCAGCAATGCGTCATGGCCGGGCAATTCCACCGCATGCGTGTCACTCGGCAATTCAAGCGCGGCCGCCGGCATGCCGGTCAGCCTTTCCAGCAACGAGCGCGACAACCCATGCGGCGCCCGGGCGAGCAGCGCGTCCAGCGTGCCGGTCTCGAGCGTGGCTTGAATCGCATCGAGCCAGGCCAGCCGCTCCACCGAACGACGCTTGCGAGAAGGCGCAAACGGATCGAGCACGTGCCCGCCGCCCACTGTGCGATTAGCCTGCGCATTACGCACGACAAAACGGTCGCCGGGAAGCGCGCACACCGGCCGCTCAAACACAAGTTGCACGCGCGCGCGCTGACCGGCCGCGAGCGTCTCGCCGTCGAGCAGCGCGACATGCGCGACCTGATGCTGCGTGCCCAGATGCACATGCAGCGGCGCCCAATGTTCCAGCGTGAGCGGCGCATCGGCGAGCAGCGTCAGCATGACGTCGACGCGTTCCGACGCTTGCGACAAGCGCGGATCGACGATCCAGTCGCCGCGATCGATCGCGCTCTTCTCGATGCCCGCCAGATTCAGCGCACAGCGCTCGCCTGCGCGTCCGCTCCCGGCGGGCCGGTTCTGCGCGTGAATGCTTCGGACGCGCACGGGTTGATTCTTCGGCGCGAGCAGCATCGTATCGCCGACATCGACTCTGCCCGACACCACCGTCCCCGTCACGATCGTGCCCTGGCCCGACAGCGTGAAGACCCGGTCGACCGCAAGACGGAACAGGCCGTCGTCGCGCTTCATACGCCATTGCCCCGCCGCCGCATGCAAATGCGCCTTCAATGCAGCCACGCCGGGGTCGTCGGCACACGTGGCACAGGTATCGAACACGGGCGCGTCCTGCAATACGCTGCCGCTCAGAAACGCCGCCACCTCGCCATGCGCTTCCTGCAGACGTTGCGCGTCCACGCGGTCTATCTTCGTCAACGCGACGGCGCCGCGCTCGATGCCCAGCAGTTCCACAATCGCCAGATGCTCGCGCGTTTGCGGCATCACGCCGTCGTCGGCGGCGATCACGAGCAGCGCGAAATCGATGCCGCTCGCGCCCGCCGTCATGGTATGGACGAGCTTTTCGTGCCCCGGCACATCGATCAGGCCGAGCACGTCGCCGTTCTCGAGCGGCACGTACGCGTAGCCCAGCTCGATCGAAATGCCGCGCGCCTTTTCTTCCTTGAGACGATCCGTATCGACGCCGGACAACGCTCTCACCAGACTCGTCTTACCGTGATCGATATGCCCCGCCGTGCCGACGATCATGCGTGCGTGCCCTTCAATTGCTCGATCAATTGCTCGATCAATTGCGCTTCATCGGCGGCTTCGAGGCAACGCAGATCGAGGCGCAATGCATCGTCCGCGATACGGCCGATCACGGGCCGCGTCATCTCGCGCAGCAGCTTTTCGAGCGCGAGCAATTGACGGCCGCCGCGCTTGCCGTCAGCCGTTCTGACGACGAGGCCGTAGCTTGGCAGCACATCCACGGGCAATGCGCCGCTGCCGATCTGGCTGAACATCGGCTCCGTCGCCACCGCATACCGCTCGCCGATCGCACGCTGCAAGAAGGGCTGCACGCGCTCGGCGGCCAAACGGATCTCGTCGGCGGGACGTGTGAGCAAGCGCAGCGTGGTTAGCCGCTCGACGAGTTTTTCCGGCGCGCGGTAAAGCTGCAACACGGGCTCGAGCGCCGCGAGCGTCAGCTTGCCGACGCGCAGCGCGCGCTTGAGCGGATGCTTCTTGATCTTCGCGATCAGATCGCGCCGGCCGACGATCAAACCGGCCTGCGGGCCGCCAAGCAACTTGTCGCCGCTGAACGTGACGAGATCCGCACCGGCTTCGACGGTTTCGCGCACCGTCGCCTCATGCGGCAAACCCCATTGGCTCAGATCGACCAGCGTGCCGCTCCCGAGGTCCACGGCAACCGGCAGGCCATGCGAATGCGCGAGCGGCGCGATGGCCCCGACCGCGACCTCCTTGGTGAATCCGTTGATCGCATAGTTGCTCGCGTGGACTTTCATCAGCAACGCGGTTTGCGGGCCGATCGCTTCCTCATAGTCCTTCAGATGCGTGCGATTCGTGGCGCCGACTTCGCGCAGCCTGGCGCCCGCGCGGCTCATGATGTCGGGAATGCGGAACGCGCCGCCGATTTCGACCAACTCGCCGCGCGACACGATGACTTCTTTCCTCGACGCCAGCGCGGACAGCGTGAGCAGCACCGCGGCGGCGTTGTTGTTGACCACCGTGGCGGCTTCCGCGCCGGTCAGCTCGCAGATGAGTTCGTCGATCAGATCGTCGCGGTCGCCGCGCCTGCCCGTGGCGAGATCGAATTCGAGGTTGGCGGGTTGCGTGAGCGCTTTCATGACGGCTTGCACCGCTTCGTCGGGCAACAACGCGCGGCCGAGATTGGTATGCAGCACCGTGCCGGTCAGATTGAAAACGCTGCGCAAGCGGGACTGGTTGCGCCGGCGCAGCGCGGCCTCGACCGCCACCTGAAGTTGCGCGACATCGAGCGCGCTCACGGACGCAATGCCCGACTGTGCGCTCACGCGCCAGTTGTCGAGCGCCTCGCGCAGCACAACCAACACCTGCGTGCGGCCGAATTCGTTCAGAAGCGCCGCAAACTCCGCCGACGCCATGATCTTTTCCACCGACGGCACGCGCGCCATCAGCGCCCGCAATTCAGAGCCGCTTACATCGCTCACGAGGCAATCCCTTCCAGTCGTTCCAGTCGCTTTTAATCGGATTCACCGGAAGGCTCAGCCGCGCTGTCGGCCTGCTCCGGCCACAGCCACGGATGCGGCGACGCGCGCCGGTATCCCTCCGCCCCCATCAGCAGATCCAGCGTGAGGCTGGCGAGATCGTCCGCGAACGGATCGAAATCGTAGTCCTTCGACTGAATGCCGATCTTCCGATAAGTATGGCATTCGTCGCACGACTCCGCCTTCAAAGCCGCGTTCCTCGATTCGGCTTCCCGCGTGGCATCGTCGACGTCCGGCGAGCCGACCGCGTGATAGGCGATGCCCTTCGTCGAATCGCAGTTCGAGCATTTCGAGCGGACCATGTGCCACTCGGTCGAGCATAAGCCGCATTGCAGGTAGCGGTAATTGTCATACACGCCGCCCACGCGCACCGTGCTCGCCACCGGGTGGGATCCACAGACGGGGCACAGCCCGAGGGTCTCGATGTACGGCACCTCGCGCTTGTCGATATCGGCGGCGAGGTCGGTCCACACCACTTGCAACGCCGCCGTGACGAACGGCGCGCTCGCCGGATCCACTTCGCCGAAGCGCTGCGCGAAGATGGCGTCAGCCTGGGATTCGAGCGCGGCGGTTTCGAGCGTACGCAGCCGGGCGATGAGCGCTTCGAGCGGCGGCGTAAGCGGCCCCGCGGCTTCCACCTTGTCGAGCAACTGACGCAAGACATCGCGCCACACCGGATCACGCGCACCGGAGAGCGCCGGAATCAGCGGCATGGAATGCCGTTGCGCGCTCGCGATCAGTTCGGGGCTGGGCGGCTTCGCCTTGAAGCCCGCCATCACCGCTTGCTGCGCGTCGGCGAGCACGGCCATCAGGCGCAAATAGCCGGCGATCGGATTGTTGAGCGCCGCCAACTGACGCAGCCGCGCGGCGCGCGGCGCGAACACCGCGAGCCGTTCAGGCGTACGGATGCGGGGAATCGCCGAGTGATCGAGCGACTCGATATCGCCGGCTTCAAGAATGCGTTGAACCAAAGTATCGACCTCTGAAAACTGAAGAGCCGCCGCAGTTCCATGAACAAGGGCGGCGGCTCGGGTGCGGTGCGCTAAAAGTCGTACCGCTTTATTTGCCGATTGTTTCCTTGAACCAGTTCGGATGATGCTTTCTCGCCCAGCCGTAAGTCACCGTGCCGCGCGTCATCGCGCCGATCGATCCCTTGACCCACAACGCCGCATAAATATGCACGATGATGCCGACGATCAGCACGAACGCCGTTGCCGCGTGCACGACCGCCGCGAGCCGGATGATCTCGATCGGGAAATAGAACGAGAAATAACGCCGCCAGATCACAATGCCGCTGGCCAGCAACAACACGAGGCAGACCACCATCGTGAAAAATAGCAGCTTTTGACCGGCGTTGTACTTTCCGATCGCGGGGAGTTTGTCCTCGCGATTGTTGAGCACGTCGTCGATTTGCCTCATCCACTGCATGTCGGCCTTGTCGAGATAATTGTGATGCCAGAAGCGCAACGCAAGAATCAGGAACGAGATGAACATCACGCAGCCGATGAACGGGTGCAGAATCCGCGTCCACTGCCCGCCGCCGAAAATCGCGTAGAGCCACGCCATTGCCGGATGAAACATGGCGAGACCGGAGAGCGCCAGCAGGACGAACGTGATGGCGGTGATCCAGTGATTCGTGCGCTCGTTCGGCGTGTAGCGCTCGATCAGGCCGTTGCCCTTCACGTCTTTCAGCGCATTGTGCTCAGGGTGTTTCATCGGATGCCTCCCGCGAACGGCGTGCTTCGTCGGCTTCACGCTGGGCTTCGGCTTCTTCCGCCTCCGACACCTCGTTCGGGCCAACGCGTGTGTAGTGGAAGAAACCCGCCACCGCCGCGAACGCGATACCTGCCAGCGCCAGCGGCTTCGCCAGGCCCTTCCACAGAGAAACCATCGCGCTGATCTTCGGATCCTGCGGCAAGCCGTGATACAGGTTGGCTTTGTCGGCGTGATGGAGCACGTACATCACATGCGTGCCGCCCACGCCGGCAGGATCGTACAAACCTGCGTTCTGGAAACCCCGTTCCTTCAGATCTTCAATCCGCTCCGCCGCGTGCTGCTTCATGTCCTCCTTGGTGCCGAACATGATCGCGCCGGTCGGGCAGGTCTTCACGCAAGCGGGTTCCTGACCAACGGCCACACGGTCCGAACACAGCGTGCACTTGTACGCGCGGTTGTCCTTCTTCGAAATGCGCGGCACGTTGAACGGGCAACCGGTCACGCAATAGCCGCAGCCGATGCAGTTTTCCTCGTGAAAATCCACGATGCCGTTGGTGTACTGCACGATCGCGCCCGGCGACGGGCAGGCCTTCAGACAGCCCGGGTCCTCGCAATGCATGCAGCCGTCCTTGCGGATCAGCCATTCGAGATCGCCTTCGGTGTTCTCGTACTCCGAGAAGCGCATGACGGTCCACGAATGCTCGGTCAGATCGCGCGGGTTGTCGTAGACGCCAGTGGTGTCGCCGACTTCGTCGCGCAAATCGTTCCATTCCATGCAGGCCGTCTGACACGCCTTGCAGCCGATGCACTTCGACACGTCGATGAGCTTGGCGACCGTTCCCGTGGCCGGCTCGCGGACCTGCGGCTCCGGCATCGTGGTAGCGGAGAGGCGTTTGATATCCAGTGATTGCAGTGCCATCTCAGCTCCTTATGCCTTCTCGACCTTGACGAGGAACGACTTGAATTCCGGTGTTTGCGAATTCCCGTCGCCCACGGAAGGCGTCAGCGTATTGATGAGATAACCCGGCTTCGTGAGTCCCTTGAAGCCCCAATGCAACGGCAACCCGACTGTCTGCACCTTTTTCCCTTCGATCATCAGCGGTTTGATCCGCTTGGTGACGAGCGCCACGGCAATGATGTGCCCGCGATTGGACGACACCTTGACGCGATCTCCCGCGACCACGCCCACCTCCTTCGCCAGATCCTCGCCGATCTCCACGAACTGTTGCGGCTGCACGATCGCGTTCAGGCGCGCGTGCTTGGTCCAGTAGTGGAAATGTTCGGTCAGACGATAAGTGGTCGCCGTATGCGGGAAATTCTCGTGCGTGCCGAACGCGGCGCGGTCGTCCGGAAACACGCGCGCCGCCGGATTGCTGACGACCGCCTTGTTATTCGGATGCAGCGGGTTGTAGCCGAGCGGCGTTTCAAACGGTTCGTAGTGCTCGGGGAACGGACCTTCCACCAGACCGTCGCGCGAGAAGAAGCGCGCGACGCCCTCCGGATTCATGATAAACGGATTCATGCCGTTTTCAGGCGGTTCGTCCGCCTTGAAGTCGGGAATGTCCGCGCCGGTCCACGCCTTGCCGTTCCACGCGATCAGCTTGCGCGTGGGGTCGAACGGCTTGCCGCTGACGTCGCATGAAGCACGGTTGTACAGAATCCGCCGGTTCGCCGGCCAGGCCCACGCCCAGTTCAGCGTATTGCCGATGCCGGTCGGGTCGGAGTTGTCGCGGCGGCCCATCTGGTTGCCCGCCTGAGTCCACGATCCGCAGAAAATCCAGCAACCGCTCGCGGTGCTGCCGTCGTCGCGCAACTGCGCGAAGCTGGCCAGTTGCTCGCCCTTCTTCGCGAGCACCTTGGTTTTGTCAGTCGGATCAGTGACGTCGGCGAGCGCCTTTCCGTTGAACTCCATGGCGAGTTCTTCAGGCGTCGGGCTTTCCGGGTCGACGTACGGCCAGCTCATGTTGACAATCGGATCGGGATACTTGCCGCCGTTCTCCTTATAGGCCTTGCGGATGCGCAGCCACAGTCCCGACATGATCTCGAGATCGCTCTTCGATTCGCCCGGCCCGGCCGCGCCCTGCCAGTGCCACTGCAGCACCCGGCTGGAGCTGACCAGCGAGCCGCGCTCTTCCGCGAAACAGGTTGTCGGCAAACGGAACACCTCGGTCTGGATCGACGACGCGTTAACGTCGTTGAATTCGCCGTGGTTTTTCCAGAACTCGGACGTTTCAGTGGCGAGCGGATCCATGATGACGAGCCACTTCAGCTTGGCCAGACTCGCGCCGATCTTCGCCTTGTTCGGCGCCGCGGCGAGCGGGTTGAAGCCTTGCGCGATGTAGCCGGTCATCTTGCCCTGATTCATCAGTTCGAAGACCTGCAGCATGTCGTACGACTTGTCGAGCTTCGGCAGATAGTCGAAACCGAAGTTGTTCTCGGCATTCACGTTATCGCCCCACCACGACTTCATGAAGCTGACGTGGAAAGCGCGGTAGTTGCGCCAGTAGCTGAGTTGATTCGGCCGCAGCGGCTGGGTCGCGCGCTTCTTGATGTAGCCCTCGTAGTCCTGCTCGGCTTCCATCGGCAAGGTCATGTAGCCGGGCAGCAGATTCGACATCAGGCCGAGGTCGGTCAAGCCCTGAATATTCGAGTGGCCGCGCAACGCATTCATGCCGCCGCCCGCAACGCCGATGTTGCCCAGCAGCAATTGCACCATCGCGCCGGTGCGGATCATCTGCGAGCCGACCGAGTGATGGGTCCAGCCGAGCGCGTACAAGATCGTGCCGGCGCGCCCCGGCACCGCCGTCGAGGCGAGCATCTCGCACACCTTGAGGAATTTTTCCTTCGGCGTGCCGCAAATTTTCTCGACCTGCTCGGGTGTGTAGCGCGAGTAGTGCTGCTTCATCAGTTGATAGACGCAACGCGGATGCTGCAGCGTCGGATCGACTTTCGCAAAGCCGTCGTCGCCGCGTTCGTAGTCCCACGTACTCTTGTCGTAGTTGCGCTTGTCGGCGTTGTAGCCGGAATACAGACCGTCGGTAAACGAAAAATCCTCACGGACGATGAACGGCATGTCCGTGTAATTCTTCACATACTCGTGCTGGATCTTGTCGTTGGTGAGCAAATAGTTGATCACCCCGCCGAGGAACACGATGTCCGAGCCGGTTCGAATCTGCGCGTAATAGTCCGCGACCGAGGCCGTGCGCGTAAAGCGCGGATCGACCACGATCAATCTTGCCTTGCGATGCGCCTTGGCTTCCGTGACCCACTTGAAACCGCACGGGTGCGCCTCGGCCGCATTGCCGCCCATCACGAGAATCACATCCGCGTTCTTGATGTCGACCCAATGGTTCGTCATCGCTCCACGGCCAAACGTCGGGGCAAGACCTGCCACCGTCGGGCCATGTCAGACACGCGCCTGATTGTCGAATGCAAGCATGCCAAGACTGCGGATAGTCTTGTGCGTCAAATAACCCACTTCATTACTGCCGGCCGAGGCCGCGAGCATGCCGGTGGTCAGCCAGCGGTTGACCTTCTTGCCGTCTTCCGTCGTCTCGACGAAATTGGCGTCGCGGTCTTCCTTCATCAGCTTGGCGATACGGTCGAGCGCGTCTTCCCAGGAAATCCGCGTCCATTCATTCGCCCCGGCCGCGCGGTGCTCGGGATACTTCAGACGGCTTGGGCTATGAATGAAGTCGATCAGGCTCGCGCCTTTCGGGCATAACGTGCCGCGATTCACAGGATGATCGGGATCGCCTTCGATGTGGATGATGCTGGACTTCGCGTTTTTGGCGTTGTCGCCAAGTCCGTACATCAGGATGCCGCAGCCTACCGAACAGTACGGGCAGGTATTGCGGGTTTCAGTGGTACGCGACAACTTGTACTGACGGACTTCCGCTAGCGCGGGGGCCGGTGAGAAACCCATGAGGGCGAGACTCGATCCGGCGAGCGTGGTGGCGGATACCTTCAGAAATTGTCGCCGGGACATGTGGGGCATTTAGTGGCCTCGGCTCTTGTGGGGATACTGATATTGATTATAGAGGTCAGTATCAAGTCTTGCAGCGAGACTGTATGTGCACCGCCAGATCGTCGAATATGAAGCGCCGCAGCCGGTTTCGAGGGGCTGGGTACTCTTCGTGCCGCGGAATTAGCGCTGGATACAAAACACGGGCGCAGGCGGCTTCGATACCGGGCTCTATGGCACGGGGCCAGCAGCAATAAGTAAACATGCCGCGCCCGAACAACCCGCATAATGCGGTCATTCGAAGCCTGAAATCCGCGCCACCATGACCGACACCCACGCCACCGCAAGCCAAACCGCCGGCCAATCGCCCCGCCTGACCAGCCTGTCGCACGGCGGCGGCTGCGGCTGCAAGATCGCTCCCGGCCTGCTCGCCGACCTGCTCAAGCGCAGCGCGCCGCTGCCGTTTTTTCCCGACCTGCTGGTCGGCAACGATACCGCCGACGACGCCGCCGTCTACAAGCTCAACGACGAGCAGGCGATCGTCGCCACCACCGACTTCTTCATGCCGATCGTCGACGACCCGTTCGACTTCGGCCGCATTGCCGCGACCAATGCGCTGTCCGATGTCTACGCGATGGGCGGCAAACCGATCATGGCGCTGGCGATCGTCGGCATGCCGATCAACGTGCTGCCGCACGACGTGATCGCGGCCGTGCTCAAAGGCGGCGAATCCGTCTGCGCCGAAGCCGGCATTCCGCTCGCCGGCGGCCATTCGATCGATTCGGTGGAGCCCATTTACGGCCTCGTCGCAATCGGCGTGGTCGATCCGAGGCGCGTGAAACGCAATGCGGGCGCGCAGGCCGGCGACGTGCTGATTCTCGGCAAACCGCTGGGCGTCGGCATTCTCTCGGCTGCGCTGAAGAAAAACCGCCTCGACGCCGCGGGCTATGCCGCGATGATCGGCGCGACCACCAAGCTCAACCGCCCCGGCGCGGAACTGGCCGGGCTGGACGGTGTGCATGCGCTAACGGACATTACCGGCTTTGGCCTGCTGGGCCATACGCTGGAATTGGCGCGCGGCTCGAATCTGACCGCCCGCGTGCGCTATGCGGACCTGCCGTGGCTGCCAGACGTGACCGGCCTGGCGGAGGCCGGCATTTTCACCGGCGCTTCGGGGCGCAACTGGGACGCATACGGCAAGGACATCGTGTTGCCGTCCTCGTTGCCGTCGACGGCACGCACCCTGCTCACCGACCCGCAAACCTCGGGCGGACTGCTGGTGTCGTGCGCGCCGGAAACCGTCGACGAGGTGCTCGCCCTATTCCACGCCGACGGTTTCGGCGAGGCACGCGTGATCGGCGAGATGGTCAGTGGAGAAAGGAGCGTCGAAGTCATCTGACGCTTGAGCAGTTGATCGGCGAAGTCAGACGAAAGCCCAGGAGCCGTGCTGAGCGCCTCGGCGGCCGGCGTTTGCGGCGCATGCGATAATTTCATCCTTCCCGCCGGCCCGTTTTGTCCGTAACCCTTGAAAAACCTACTCGTCAGCCTCGATCAAGCAGATGATTTCGATGAAATCATCGATGTGCGCACGCCCCTCGAGTTTGCCGAGGACCACATTCCGGGCGCGCTCAACGCGCCCGTGCTGAGCAACGAAGAGCGGGTGCTGGTCGGCACGACCTACAAGCAGGTATCGCCGTTCGAAGGCACGCGCATCGGTGCGGCGCTGGTTGCGCGCAACATCGCGCACCATCTGGAAACGACTTTCGCCGACCGGCCGCGCAACTGGCGTCCGCTGATTTATTGCTGGCGCGGCGGCAAACGTTCCGGCTCGGTCACAACGCTCTTCAATATGATCGGCTGGCCGGCGCGGCAGCTCGAGGGCGGCTACAAAAGCTATCGGCACGCAACGCTCGAAACGCTCGGCTCGTTGCCGAAGCAGTTCGAATACATTGCACTGGTGGGCCCGACCGGCAGCGGCAAGACGCGCCTGCTCGCCGCCTTGAACGAGGCGGGCGCGCAGACGCTGGACCTCGAGGCGCTGGCTTCACATCGCGGCTCGCTGCTCGGCGCCTGGGCCGGCGTGGCGCAGCCGTCGCAAAAGCGTTTCGACACGCTGCTCGTGTCCGCGCTACGCGCGCTCGACCCCGCGCGGCCGGTGTTCGTGGAAGCGGAAAGCCGGCGCATCGGTTCGGTCTCGCTGCCGCTCGCGCTGCTGGAAACGTTCCATCAGGGCGCCTGCGTCGAGGTGCTGTCGAGTCGCGAGGATCGCGCCGCGTTCCTGCTGCACGACTATGGACATCTGTTCGACGATCCCGATTCGCTGAAAGGGCAACTGCAGCGAATGATCGGTTTGCATAGCCGCGAACGTGTCACGGGCTGGCAGCAACTCGTCGACGAAAACAGGCGCGCCGAACTGGCAAGCGAACTGATCGAGCGGCACTACGATCCGGCGTATGCGCGCAGCAGCCATCAGCATTTCGTCCAGTTGCCGCGTGCATTGCAATTGTATTTCCGGCCCAACGACGCCGATGTCGTCGACCAGGCGAAAACCCTGCTGGCGCAGCTCGATAAGCGCGTGCTGGCTGTCATCTGACTAAAACCAAACGTTCAAGACCATTATGCAATCAACCCTTCGGCAACCCCGTGTCGCCCTTGGCTGGATCGTGTTTCTGCTGATCGCTGTCGTCGGCCTCTTCTATGTGAAGTGGTTTCCGTACTACAACCGCGCGTTTGTCGCCGCGAGCCAGCATTCCATCGGCAAGTCGATCCTGATGGGCACTTCGGCGAGCGCGCCGGCGGCGTCGTGGCAGGCGGCGATCGATTACGCGCTCGCCTACGGCAAGGCGATCTGGCAGGCCATGGTGCTCGGCCTTCTGCTGGGCTCGGCGGTGCAGGCGTTGATTCCGCCGCAGTGGGTCGCGCGCGCGCTCGGCCGGACCGATTTCAGCAGCGTGGTGAAGGGCGGCCTGATGTCGTTGCCGGGCATGATGTGCACATGCTGCGCGGCGCCGGTCGTCGCCGGCCTGCGCGCCCGTCAAGCGGCGCCGGGCGCGGCAATCGCGTTCTGGCTCGGCAATACCGCGCTCAATCCGGCCACGCTGATCTTCATGGGCTTCGTGCTCGGCTGGCAATGGATGGGCCTGCGGCTCGCGTTGGGAATCGTAATGGTGTTCGGCCTCGGCTATCTGGTGAACCGGATGGTCACGCCGAAGGAAGCCGAAGCGTCGCGCGAAGCCATGGCGCAGTTGGTCGCCGCCGACGTGCCCCGCACCGCGTTCGCACGCTGGGTGAAAATTCTCGGCACGATGACGCTGCGGCTGATTCCTGAATACATCGTGCTGGTGCTGGTTCTCGGCGCGGCGCGCGCATGGCTGTTTCCGCACATTGGCCCGGGCATCGACAACAGCCTGCTGTGGATCATCGCGCTCTCAATCGCGGGAACGTTGTTCGTCATTCCGACCGCGGGCGAAGTGCCGATCATTCAGGCAATGCTTGCCTTCGGCATGGCGGCCGGTCCGGCCGGCGCCTTGCTGATGACGCTGCCGCTGATCAGCGTGCCGTCGATGGCCATGCTCGGGCGCTCGTTTCCCCGGCGCGTGCTGACGGTCGTGGCGCTGGCGGTAGTGGCTTGCGGCGTGGTGAGCGGGTTGCTGGCCGCGGGTTTGGGGTTCTGAAGTTTGGGGTTTGAAGCATGAAACGTGTCGCGGCATTTTCCCTGGCGAGCTGGTCCGCCGCCGCCCTGCTTTACTTCGGACAGCATTCGGTATCGCTGATCGTGGTCAGCGGGGTCGTCGTGCTGGCCGGCTTCGATCTGCTTCGTCCCTGACGGCGACGTGGGTCAGTAGGGGCGTACTGGCAAGCCGCAAGGCATAGGCATCGCGAGCGCGGTGTCCGGTGTCGCGCGGCCCTCGGCACCGATGCCCGCCGCGCCGGAGGCGATCAGGTCGAACGAATCGTCGCGGACTCGAGCGACATCCTGCGACGCGCGCCGATGAGCGCGGCGACACCGGTGCCAACGCCCAACGCAAGCAAACAGGCTGTGGGCACCAGCATCGGCGCGACATGGCTATGCGCCGCCTTGCCGACATAAGGCATCAGGTTCTGCCCGGCGAATCCGCCCAGATTGCCGATCGCATTGATCGCCGCCACGCTCGCCGCCGCCCTTGCGCCTGCGAAAAATCGCGGCGGAAGCGACCAGAAGCACGGATACAGCAACGGAATACACGCCCCGCCCAGACACAGGGCGGCAAAGCGCAGCGACGCTGTCGGCAACACCAGGCTCGACGCGAAACACACCACGCCGATGCCCGCCACGACGCTCATTGCCTTGAGCACCACGCGCTCGCGCTTGAGCTTGCCCGGCAGCCACAGCAAAAGCAGCGTCGCCAGCGCCCACGGAATCATGTTCAACACGCCGTTGAGCGAGGATGACACGCCGTAGCTTTTCACGAGCGTCGGCATCCAGTACGTGACGCCGTACAGCGAAGTCGACATCAGCATGTACGTCAGCGCGAACATGAGCACCTTGGGGTCGAGCAACGCGCCCCAGGGCCGTGTCGCCTTGGCCTCGTCCGACGCTTCACGCTTGAGCGCGGCGACCACCACGTCCTTTTCCTGCTGCGAAAGAAACGGCGCTTCCTTGACTGAATTCGGCAGGAATTTGAGCGCGACGAACGCAATCAGAATGGCCGGAATGCCGGTCGCGATGAACACCCACTGCCATCCCGCGAATCCCCAGGTGCCGCCGAGCGTCAGCAGCAGACCGCCGACCAGCGAGCCCAGCATATTGGCGAGCGAACTGCCCAGCGTAAAAAACCCGAGCACCTTGGTGCGATAGCTTTGCGGAAACCACTGCGTGAGGTAATAGATGACGCCGGGATAAAAACCGGCTTCAGCGACGCCCAACGCGAAACGGAACGAATAGAACACCGGCAGCGAGCGGGTGAATGCCATCAAAACCGTCACCACGCCCCAGGTCAGCATGATGCGCGCGAGCCAGGTCCGTGCGCCGAAGCGATGAAGCGCCAGCGTGCTCGGCACCTCGAAGAGCAGATAACCGATGAAGAACAACGATGCGCCAAGACCGTATGAGGCTTCCGTCATGCCGAGGTCGTGCACCATCTCCAGCTTGGCGAAGCCGACGTTCTGCCGGTCGATAAACGCAATGAGAAACATGACGATCAGTAGCGGCATCAGCCGCCACGCCATTTTCTTCATTACCTGCTGTTCAAATCCTGTCTGCATGGACATGTCCGCTCCGTTTCCGCGCCGGCCGTCCTCGCTATTCGTCCGGCGGCACGGCAGCCGCTACGTCGACAGGAATGGCCGAATTGATGTAGTCATATATATGTTTGTATGAATTCGGAACGAACGCCATGAGGTGATACCCGAATAGGCCTGAGCGGCATCTCTCCAGTTATCGATGCGGCAGGGCTACGCTCGCGGTAACGGAGCGTTCAGATGGTTCAGCGGATTTCCACCTGGTATTGAAACGTGGTGGCGGCCCCACGGGTGCTGCGCCATTCGAACGGCGTGCCGGCGAAGTCCGACGCAACGCGGTGGACCAGAATGACGGGACTGTCGGGCGCCAAACCAAGGACCGAGGCGTCATCAGGCGTAGCTTGCTCGACTCTTAGAATTTCCGTGGCGGACGCCACGATCTGCCGGCAGAGACGCTCGTACAGCGGGTACAGCAAGTCTTCGAAGTCGTCGAGCGGCAGCGTGGCCAACGGCTCGAAACGCGCGCGCGGCAGCCAGATTTCCTCGGACAGCACCGCCTGCCCTTCGATCAGGCGCACGCGCGAGAGGTGAATCGCCTTCTCGGTGGCTTTCATCCTCAAGGTGGAGCGGATTTCCTCACTGGGCTTGACGACCTCGCGCTTGAGCACGCGCGCGGTCGGCCGCACCGGTTCGCCGTCGCGCGACTTGAAACGAAAGAAGCGAAACAGCGAAGAATCGAAACGGGGCCGGCGGATGAACGTTCCCCTGCCCTGGCTGCGGGTGAGCACACTGTCGGCGACAAGCAGGTCGATCGCCTTGCGAACGGTGCCCGTGGAGACGTTATAGAACTGACCCAGCTCCGCCTCCGTGGCGATGGCTTGCTCCGGCGCCCATTCACCTGCGGCAATGCGGCTAATCAGGTCGTCGCGCAACTGCTGATAACGGGGCAATCGGTCGTCCGGCTTGGTCGTGAAAGAGGCCGTTTCCATGGAATTCATACAGTTGTTCAGAGGAGTAACTACTGTACCGCATCATATGGAGCCAGCGTGAGCGAGGGTTTTTACTCAATGACTTTGCGCTATTTTGGGCCCACTATTCATGTAGTCATATATATGACTACATGAAAAGAAACGGACGGAGACGGCTATGTTCACGTGGTACAAGCAGGGCACGCGCCTCGAACGCAACACCTTTTGGGGATGCTTTGCGGGCTGGGGGCTCGACGCGCTCGACGTGCAGATGTTTACCCTCGCCATCCCCGCGATCATCGCCGCGTATGGCATCGACCATACACAGGCGGGCGCGATCAGCGGCGTGACGCTTGTTTCTTCCGCACTTGGCGGCTGGATCGCCGGGGCGTTATCGGACCGCTTCGGCCGCGTCCGAACGTTGCAAATGACGATCCTCTGGTTCGCCGGCTTCACGTTTCTTTGCGCCTTCGCGCAAAACTTCCCGCAACTGCTGGTTCTCAAGGCGCTTCAAGGCTTTGGATTCGGCGGCGAATGGGCGGCCGGCGCGGTGCTGATGGCGGAAACCATCCGCACCGAGCATCGCGGCAAGGCGATGGGCGCCGTGCAAAGCGCGTGGGCGGTTGGATGGGGTGCGGCCGTGCTGGTGTATGCCGCGGTATTTTCCTGGTTGCCGTCGGACACCGCATGGCGGGTGATGTTCGCCGTCGGCCTGTTGCCGGCCGGCCTTGTCCTGTTCGTACGACGCAATCTGAAGGAACCGGCGCGCATCGCGCCGGTAAGCGCCGCGCCCAAGGTGTCCGCGCTCGGGCAAATCATGCAGGTCTTCCAACCGCGCGTGCTTCGCACGACCATCATCGGCGCGGTACTGGGCACCGGCGCTCACGGCGGCTACTACGCGATCATGACGTGGCTGCCCACCTTTCTTGCGAAAGAGCGGCACCTGTCGGTGCTCCACACCGGCGGCTATCTGGCGGTGGTCATCGTGGCCTTCTGGTGCGGCTGCATGTTGAGCGCGTACCTGCTCGATCGCATCGGCCGCCGGCGCAACATCGCGTTGTTTGCGTTCTGTTGCATCGTCACGGTTCTCGCCTACGTAATGCTGCCGCTGACCAACACGCAAATGCTCGTGCTCGGCTTCCCGCTCGGGCTGTTCGCAGCGGGTATTCCGGCGAGCCTCGGCCCGCTCTTCAACGAACTGTATCCGGCGGATATGCGCGGTACAGGCGTCGGCTTCTGCTACAACTTTGGACGGATCGCGTCAGCGGGTTTCCCGGTTCTCGTCGGCTACATGAGTCATTCGATGTCACTTGGCATCGCAATCGGAATCGACGCGGCCATTGCCTACGGTCTCGCCATGATCGCCGTGTTGCTGCTACCCGAGACGCGTGGCAAACGTCTGCGTGGCGTGGTGGTGCCCGAATCGGCGAACGACAGCGTCGACGATGCGCGCCTGACGCTGAATCCGCCGCGGGGCTGAACCATGAACGCGTCGGCATCCGTCGTTCAGTCCAGCTCCCGCCGCGTGGACACGCACGCGCATGTCTTCGAGCGAGGCTTGCCGTTGGCGGATGGCAGGCGCTACGCGCCCGCCTACGATGCAACGCTCGACACCTACCTGCAATTGCTCGACGCGCACGGCATCGGGCGCGCGGTTCTCGTGCAGCCGAGCTTTCTTGGCACGGACAATCGCTATCTGTTGCAAGCATTGTCGCGAGACACGCGCCGCTTGAGAGGTGTCGCGGTGGTCGCGCCTGATATTTCCGAGAAATCGCTCACCGACATGCATGGCCGAGGCGTAACCGGCATACGGCTGAATCTGATCGAGCAGGCGCTGCCGGATCTGCGGGCGAAATCGTGGACACCTCTGCTCGATCGACTCTCACAACTTGGTTGGCACATCGAACTACACCGGACCGCGCGCGACCTCGCGCCCATGCTTGACCGGCTGCTGGAGGCCGGCGTGCCGGTCGTCGTCGATCATTTGGGAAGACCCGACCCTGACAAGGGCATTCACGACCCCGGTTTCAAGACTGTGCTCGGTTATGGCAAGACCGGCCGTGTTTGGGTCAAGGTCTCGGGCGCGTATCGCTGCGCGGCGCCCGGTTCAAGTTTTGTTCGCGAGGCAACTGGCCGGCTCCTCGAACATTTCGGCGCCGAGCGTCTGATGTGGGGCAGCGACTGGCCCCATACGCAGTATGAACAGGTGACGGACTACGGCCAGTCGTTATCGACGCTACTGGAACTCGGTCTGGACGCTGCGGTGGTTGACGCGATGCTATGCACGACTGCGCAGTCGTTCTATGGATTCGAAGAGGAGTCAGGCAACCGAGTCGCGCCTTCAGTAACGACGGCGCTGCAGCGCGCTTCCTGAGCGAAGCGGGCAACAAGCCAAAGTCCGCCGCGCCGCGACGGCGTCGGCGGATTGTTTCTTCAGACCGATAACAACCGCCTTGTCAGTGGAGCGATTGTCAGCTTTGCGCCAGCGCGGCCGCGCGTGCCGCATCGCGCGCGCCTTCCTGATGCATGCGCGTGATCAAACCAAGCGCGCAAAACAGTGTGATCAGCACGTGCAGAATACCCAGCGCGACGACCGAAAGAATGGAGCCGGTCGCGCCGAGCAGGTACTGCCCGAGAATCGGCGTCGTGCCCGCGAACACCATGCCGCAGATCTGGTAGGACAGCGAAATCCCCGTATAACGCACCTGGACCGGAAACGACTTTGCCAGAATGCCGGCCATCGCCGCGTAATACAGCGAGTGCGGAATCGACGCGAGCGCCATGCCCAGCATCGCGAGCTTGGTCGAGCCGGTTGCGATCAGCGAGAACATCAACGGCAAGGCGATGATTTCCGGCACCAACATGTAAATCACCGCTTTTTTCAGGTCTATTTTCGTCGCCAGCACCGCGCCGAACGGTTGCACGATCAACTGCACGACGATCGCGCCAGTAATCACCGTGAGAAACTGCGTGCGGTCGAAGCCGATGCTCGTCACAGCCCACGACAGGGCGAACGTCGTCTTGAAGTAGGTGGCCGACAAACCGATCACGCAAGCCCCAACGCCCATTGCCACCAAGCCCTTGTGGTTGCGCATGACTTCGCCGATCGGCAGCTTCGCGACCTTGTTGCGGTCCTTCAACTCCTGCATGGCCGGCGATTCCTCGACGCTCATCCGGATGAACATGCCGACCACCACCAGCAGCGCGGAGAACAGGAACGGAATGCGCCAACCCCACGTCATGAACTGGTGATCGGGGAGCATTGAAGTCAGCAGGAAAGCGACCGTGGCCAGCAGATTGCCCGCGGGCGAACCCTGCTGCGCGAACGCGGAATAGAGAATCTCCTTGCCCTTCGGCGCATGTTCGGACGACAGCACCACGGCGCCGCCCCATTCGCCGCCCATCGCAATGCCTTGCATCAAGCGGAACAAGATCAGCAGCGCGGGCGCCAACAGGCCAACCTGGTTGTACGTAGGCAGCAGACCCATGCCCGTCGTGCAGCAACCCATCAACATCAGCGTGATGATCAGTGTTTTCTTGCGGCCGACTTTATCGCCGAGGTGGCCGAAGATGATGCCGCCGATCGGCCGCGCCAGAAAGCCCACCCAGAAAGTGGCGAACGCAGCGAGTGTGCCGGCCAGCGCGGACGTGGTCGGAAAGAAGATCTTGCCGAGCACGAGCGCCGCTGCCGTGCTGTACGCGTAGAAGTCGTACCATTCGATCGTTGTGCCGACGAATGATGCGATACCCGCTTTGCGGGCATTCCTGTGTTGTGTTTCAAGCGTGAGCGCCATCGAGGTACGTCTCCATTTTGTGTCGCGAATGCACGGGGCGGACTTGGCGCCCGCTCACCGCTCGCGTTCGTAATACGAACTTGTTTTCCGTTAGCGAACACGAAGCGCGACTATAGATAGCGCCTGCAACGAGCGTCAATTAAGGGATTACCCTGCGACCGCCGCATGACGCGGTTTGCTCGACTAGGTGTATACCCGCTCGCCTATTGCCATCTCGTTATCGAACTGTCGATAATGTTCTCATGGATGTGAAAACTGCGGTACGCGTCTTCGACGTGATAAACCTCTTTGCCGAAGTGCGGCAACCCATGATTTACAGCGAGATCGCGCGTCGAACCGGGATCCCGCTGTCGAGTTGTCACGCGCTTTTGCAAACGATGGTGGCCAAGGGCTACCTGTACGCGCCGGGCGTGAAGGCCGGCTATTACCCGACGCAACGGCTGTTGCACGTCGCCCGCGACATTTGCAGCGAAGACCCGTTGACGTTGCTGTTCCAGCCGCTGCTCAGCTCGCTGCGCGACGCCACCGGCGAGACCGCGGCGCTCGCCACGCTGGCCGGCAACCGCGTCGTCTATCTCGACGTAATGGAGTCGCGCCAGAAGATCCGCTATAGCGACGAGCCGGGCGGCTTCATGTACGTGCACGCGAGCGCGGCGGGCAAGGCCTTGCTCGGCGCCCTTTCCGTGGATGCGCGCCGCAAGCTGCTCGACAGTTGCGAACCGTTGACCGCGTCGACGGACGGTTCGGTGATCGATCGCAAGACGCTCGAAATCGAAGTGGCGCGAGGCGTGCAAAGCGGCTGGCATCGCTCGACGGGTGAAAACGTCGAGGATGTCGCCGGTCTCGCGCGCGGCTTCCTGATTCACGGCGAGGCGTTCGCGCTGGTGATCGGCGGCCCGAAAGCGCGCCTGCTCAAAAACGAACAACGCGCAATCGAAGCGCTACTTGAAATTTACGGCCAGATCCCGCCCGAACTGCTCGCGTGACGGCGTGTTCCACCGTTCAGGGCCGTGCGCGGACAGCGGAGCGCGCGGACCAAATCAGCAAAGGAAGTTGTTGAAATGCGCTGGAAGAACAAACCTGAAGGATCGAATTGGGGAGACTTCGGAGCCGACGATCAACTCGGCAGGCCGAATCTGATCGGCACGGAACAGGTACTCAAGGGCGCGCGCGAAATCCGTGCGGGCTTGAGCTTCTGCCTGTCGTTGCCGCTCGACTTTCCCGGCGACAACAAGCTGAACGTGCGCCGTCATCCGCCCGTCTTGAGGCCGACATTCAAGGACGGCCTGCCCTACGTGAATTTCCCGTTCGCCCGCAATGAAGAAGGCGCGACCGATGTGGTCAGTGACGACCAGGTGCTGCTGAGCCTGCAGTATTCGACGCAATGGGACTCGCTCGCGCATGTGGGCGCGCGCTTCGACGCGGACGGCGACGGTGTGCCCGAGAGCGTCTACTACAACGGTTTTCGCGCGCATGCCGATATCGTCGGGCCGATCGAGTATCGCGCGGATGAAGGTTTTGCGCCGCACGCCTGCGGCGGCGAACACAGCCACGCTGACGTGCTCGGCATTGAGAATCTCGCGGTAAAAGGCATGCAGGGCCGCGGCGTGCTGGTCGATCTGGTCGCGCATTATGCTCGCGAACATCGCACGGTCGGCTATGACGATCTGATGTTCGCGATCGAAGCCGATCGTGTCGAAATCGAACGCGGCGACATGCTGGTGCTGCGCACCGGCTTCGCCGAGATGGTGCTGGAAATGGATCGTCATCCTGACGAAACCGTGCTCGACAGCCACTGCTGCGCACTCGACGGCCGCGACGAACGCCTGCTGCAATGGCTCACCGATTCGGGCATCGCCGCGCTCGCCGCCGACAACTACGCGGTGGAACGCTTTCCGGCGCGCCCGCCCGTCACGCCCGGCGAACATCCGTTGCTGCCGCTGCATCACCACTGTCTTTTCAAGCTCGGCTTGCCGCTCGGCGAACTCTGGTATTTACGCGACCTCGCCACGTGGCTTCGCGCGAACGGCCGCTCGCATTTCATGCTGACCGCCCCGCCGCTCAGGTTGCCGGGCGCGATGGGTTCGCCCGTCACGCCGATCGCCACCGTCTGAGTTTCCCCTTTTCTTTTCTGACTCTGAAACATGGCCAAAGAACGAGTTTTGATCACCGGCGGCGCTGCCGGCATCGGAGCAGCACGCGCTGAACGTTGCAAGGCGGATGGTTATGACGTGGTCGTGATCGATCGCGTGGGCGACGGTTTGATCGCCGACTTGTCGGACCCGCAAGCCGCAGCAGCCGCGCTCGAACGTGCGCTCGAGGATGGTCCGATCACGCGCCTCGTCAACAACGTCGGCGTGGTGGTGCCGGCAAACGCCGAAGCCCAATCGCTGGAAGAACTCGAGCGCGCGTGGGCGCTCAACGTGCGCTGCTCGTTGCAATGCATGCAGGCGCTGTTGCCCGGCATGAAGGCAGCGGGCTTCGGACGGATCGTCAATATGTCGTCGCGTGCGGCGCTCGGCAAGGAACTGCGCACTGCGTATTCGGCGACCAAAGCGGCGTTGATCGGCATGACGCGCGTGTGGGCGCTCGAACTCGGCGAGTTCGGTGTGACGGCCAATGCGATCGGCCCCGGGCCGATTCGCACCGAACTGTTCGACCGCGCGAATCCGCCGGACGCTCCGCGCACGCGAGCGATCATCGAGAGTGTGCCGGTCAAACGCGTCGGCACGCCGGACGACGTCGCGCATGCCGCGTCGTATCTGCTCGACGCGCGCAGCGGCTTCGTCACGGGTCAAGTGTTGTATGTGTGCGGCGGCATGACTGTCGGCGTCGCGGGAGTCTGAGCATGACAGCTCAAGTGACGCGGCGAGCAGGAATTATCGGTGGCGGCAGCATCGGCATTGCCTTTGCCGTGGTGTTCGCGCGGGCCGGCTGGCTGGTGCGCCTGTTCGATCCGGCAGCCGAGCGGCGCGAACTCGCGCCGGAGGAGATCATGCAGCGTCTTTCGGAATTGGCTCGCTTTGGCCTGCTCGATGAAGCGGTTCACTCCGTGGCCGCTCGCGTTGAAATCGTCACGACGCTCGAAGCGGCGGCAGCGGATGCCGACCTCGTGCAGGAATGCGCACCGGAGCGCGAGCAGATCAAGCGTGAGTTGTTCGCTCAACTCGACCGCGCAGCACCGGCACACGCGATTCTGGCGAGCGCGTCGTCGTTTCTCGCGGCGTCACGCTTTGTCGATGAAACACTGCCGGGTCGTGGCCGATGCCTCGTCGCACATCCGGGCAATCCGCCTTATCTGATTCCTGTGATCGAAATCGTGCCCGCGCCTTTCACCGATGCCGATGCCGTGACGCGCGCCATCGGTCTCTTCACCGACGCAGGCCTCAAGCCCGTGCGCGTCGCGAAAGAAGTGGAAGGCTTCATCTTCAACCGGCTGCAAGGCGCGGTATTGCGCGAAGCGTATTGCCTCGTGCGCGACGGCGTTGCTTCAGTCGACGACATCGATACCGTCGTGCGTGAAGGCCTGGGTTTGCGCTGGTCGGTGATCGGACCGTTCGAAACCGTCGATCTGAATACGCGCGGCGGCATCGCTTCGCACGCGCAGAAGATGGGTCCCTCGTATGCGCGCATGGGTGCCGAACGCGGCCAGAACGACCCGTGGACGCCCGAACTTGTCGCGAATGTCGAGGCCGCGCGCCGCGGCGCATTGCCGCTCGATCAATGGGAAGCGCGCGTTGCATGGCGCGACCGCGCACTGATGATGCTCGCCCGTTATCGCAAGGAGTCCGCTCAAAACGATTCGTAGGCTACACCCGTCTTACCTCGCCGCATGACCCGATAAATATTATTCGACCAAAGCTAGAGACAGTCACATGCAGAAAATCACCGCTTTCTTCACCGAACTGATGCGCAAGTATCTGCCCGATCCGTTCGTGTTCGCCATCGGCCTCACGCTGCTCTCCATGATTCTCGCCGTGCTCGTTCAGGGCCAGGCGGTAACCGCGCTCGCGCTGAGCTGGGGCAAGGGCTTCTGGGCGCTGCTCGCGTTCACGACGCAAATGGCGGTGATTCTCGCGATGGGCTACGTGCTCGCGACCGCGCCGCTAACCGAACGTTTTCTGGATCGGCTCGTCGCTCGGGTCCACGATCCGCGCATGGCGGTGATCGTTGCGACGCTGGTCGGCGGCATCGGCAGTTATCTGAACTGGGGCTTCGGTCTCGTGATCGGCGGGATCGTGGCGCGCAAGCTGGCGATGAGCATCAAGGGCGTGCACTACCCGTTGATCATCGCGTCGGCGTATAGCGGCTTCACAATGTATGGCCTCGGTTTGTCGGCGAGTATTCCCGTGCTGATCTCCACGAAGGGCCATCCGATGGAAGCGCAAATGGGCGTGATTCCGCTGTCGGAAACAATTTTCTCGCCGACAATGCTGATCACGAGCCTCGTCGTCATCGTCACGCTGCCGCTGCTCAACGCGTGGCTGCATCCGAAAGCGGGCCAGCCGGTCACGGAAATCGACCGCACGTTGCACGATGCGCCTAAAACGGCTGCACCGGCACTCGATATCGACGAGACCAGCACGATCGCCAATCGCATGAACAACAGCCGCCTGTTGAGCTATCTGATCGGCGCGATCGGCGTGATCTACGTGGTGCTGTATTTCCGCGGCGGCGGCTCGATGGATCTGAATCTGATCAACTTCATCATTCTTTTCCTCGGCATCATTCTGCTCGGCACGCCGATTCGCTATGTCGAGAAGCTGAACGAAGGCATCCGCACGATCAGCGGCATCATTCTGCAGTATCCGTTTTATGCGGGCATTATGGCGATCATGGCGTCGTCGGGTCTGGTCAACACGTTCTCGCAGTTCTTCGTGAAGATCGCCACGCCTGCCTCGCTGCCCTTCTGGGGTCTCGTGAGTTCGTTCGTGATCAACTTCTTCGCGCCGTCGGGCGGCGGCCACTGGGTGATTCAGGGGCCGTTCATGATCGAGGCGGCCAAGTCGATCGGCGCTTCGGTGCCGCACACTGCGACCGCCGTGATGCTCGGCAATGCATGGAACGATCTGGTTCAACCGTTCTGGATCCTGCCGGCGCTCGCGCTCTCGAAGTTGAAACTGAAGGACATCATGGGCTATACGGTCATCATGATGTTCTGGATCGGCATCGTCTACACGGTCGCGATTCTCGCGTGGGGTTGAGCAAACATCGGCCACCGCATGGTGGTCCCTTCGACGGAGGTGTTCGAATGCTGTATCTCGTTCATATGCAGGTCCAGATTCCTGCCAACGCCGACAAGGCGCTAACCGATCGCCTGAAGGCCGAAGAAAAGGTCTTCTCGCAAAAGCTGCAACACGAAGGCAAATGGCGCCACCTGTGGCGCGTGGCCGGACAGTACGCGAATTACAGCGTATTCGACGTCGAGTCGAACGACGAACTGCATACGCTGCTGAGCTCGCTGCCGCTCTTTCCGTATATGGTGGTGAACGTCACGCCGCTCGCGCAGCACCCTTCCGCTATCGCACCGAACTGAACAGGAGCGCGCATGCCCTACATCATCGAAACGTTCGACAAGCCTGGCCACGCCGATGTCCGCACGCGTGAACGCGATACGCACCTGGCGTATCTGGAGAAGAACAAGGCATTGCTGCTTGCGTGCGGCGCGAAGCTGAACGACGACGGCAGCAGTGCGGGCGGCGGCGTGTACATTGTCGATCTGGAAACGCGCGAAGAAGCCGAGAAGTTTATCGCGGCCGATCCGTTTTCACTCGTCGGCTTGTTCGAACGCGTGACGATTACCCGCTGGCGCAAGGCGTATTTCGGTGGCGAGTGCTGTTTGTAATGAGCGCAGGTTCTCTCCGGGCCATTGCAGATGGCTCAACTGTACCGCGCATTGACGGATCGGGGATGTGATGCGAGAACATGACAGTAGACGAAAGCGGAGCCGCTTTCGTCTACGTCACTTTGCGTTGGTAGGCTCGATTGGATTCGAACCAACGACCCCCACCATGTCAAGGTGGTGCTCTAACCAACTGAGCTACGAGCCTTTAGAGGCGCGAATTATAAAGACTCCGCACGCGTAGCACAAGCCTTGGACGGCACCTGAATTCACAAGCGCATTTCATTCAGTTCGCGGACCTCCACTCGGTCCGCGTATCCAGCGGATAAACCGGCCGCTTCACATACTCGAATTTGAATAGCCCGTAATCGGAACTCGTTACGCCGCGGCTGTCGCATTCCACCAGCCCCGTGGCTATCGGCACGAAAACCGGCCGGCAGTACATGCGCGATTTGAGCAACAGGAAACGCGCGCGACGCGGATCGATGCCGACACTCTCGAACACGCCAAGGTCCCATGGCTCGTGAGTGTGCTCGGTCATCACGAGTTTCACCGTGCCGGTGTCGAGAACGGCGGCGCGTCCCATGAAGGCGCGCTGGCCGGTATAGGTCGGGCCGCTGATCACGTACTCGCCGTCGGTTAGCGCGCGCACGACGCCGGTCACTGCAACCGGCGGCCGCGGCGTCACCGCACTGCTCGCAACCTTGTTGCCGATGGTCACCGTCACCGTGCTGCCGACGCCCGCCGCCATCAACGCTGCCACAGCCTGCGGATCGCACAGCGGCCCGCTCACGATTCCTTCGAGCTTCTGCTTCAACGCTTCCTCGAGCAGGTCCATCGTGTCGCACGTGCCGCCCGACATGCAGTTGTCGCCGTGATCGAGCAGCAGCACGGGTTTGTCGACGCCCTGCGCGAGCGCCGCCGCTTGCGCGACCGATTCAGCCAGCGGCGCGCTGCGATAAACGAAATCCTCACGCTCGCTCCAGATCTGCCGCGCGATGCGCTCCGCGACCGCTTCCGCTCGCGCGCGCTCGCCGTTGCCCACCACGACGACGCTGATGCACGGCGCCTCGATATCGGCGAGCGAGAAACCGGACAGCACCGACACCGCGAGCATGCCGTCGGCCTCGGCCGCGCGCGCGGCGTCCACGGCGCGTTTCATCGCGCCCTCGGCGGTTGCGCTGCGCAACGTGTGCGTGAGCACCGGGGGCTGCAGCCACGCGATCACCGGCTTTGCCTTGCCGTGGACCAGGTCGAACAGCAGGCGCGCCGCGTGCGCGCCGGTCTCGTACATATCGACGTGCGGGTAAGTTTTGAAGCTGACGATCACGTCGGCGTTGTCGATCATCTTTTGCGTGACGTTACCGTGCAGATCGAGCGCGACGGCGATGGGTGCATCCGGCAGCGCGGCGCGCACGCGTTCGAGCAGATCGCCCTCGCCGTCGTTCGAATTCTCCGCGACCATTGCGCCGTGCAGATCCAGCATCACCGCATCGCAGCCTGTTGCAGCCGCAACGATCGCTTCGCAGATGGCGTCGTAAGCTGCGGCGTCGACGGGTCCGCTCGGATTCGCGGATGCGGAAATCGGCGTCACGATCTCTGCATGCTCCCGCTCGGCTGCGTCGATGAACGCGGCCATTGCCGTCTGCATGCCCTTGTTCTCGTTGAATGCGTCTTCGCCGTAGCTCGGGCCGTTGCGGCCGAACGCCGCGAGCGGCGTGGGCACCGGCGAAAACGTGTTCGTCTCGTGGTTCATCCTTGCAATCAGTATCTTCATGATTCAACGCTCCCTGCCGTTTGTGCGGCGGCGTTCAGCATCGCCTGCAACAGCACGTTACAACCGGCTTCCAGATGGTCCGCGCGCGCGTCTTCGATTTCGTTGTGACTGATGCCGTCTTTGCAAGGCACGAAGATCATCGCCGCGGGCGCGACTCGCGCGAGATAGACGGCGTCGTGGCCCGCGCCGCTGATGACGTCCATCGATGAAAAGCCCAGCGTGTCCGCGCCCTGCTTCACTGCTGCGACGAGATCGGCGGCGAATGGTTGAGGCGGGAAATACACCACTTGCTCGACATCCACGGTGATGCCGGTTTTCTCGGCTGCAGTCGAACATGCGGCGCGCAAAGCAGTGTCCATCGCCGTGAGCGTGGTCTCGTCCGCTGCGCGTAAATCGACCGTGAGGATCACGCGGCCCGGAATGACGTTGCGCGAATTCGGATGCACGTCGAGCCAGCCAACCGTGCCGCGTCCATGCGGCGCGTGATCGAGCGCGATGCGATTGACGGCGTGAATCAGATCGGCCGCCACGAGCAGCGCGTCGCGGCGCAACTCCATCGGCGTGGGCCCTGCATGCGCTTCCATGCCATGCACCGTCACGTCGTACCAGCGTTGACCAAGCGCGCCTTGCACCACGCCGATCGTCTTGTCGTGCGCTTCCAGCACCGGGCCTTGTTCGATATGCGCTTCAAAATAGGCGCCGACGGCGTGCGGCTTTTCA
>DASPZL010000125.1:0-8835 GCA_035636295.1 Paraburkholderia sp. | reverse complement strand
TGAGATCGCGGCGCTCGTCGCGTTTCTCTGTTCGGACGACGCGGGTTTCGTCACGGGTGCGGACTTCGCGATCAACGGCGGCATGCATATGTGATGGCAGCTTGCGGTGCGGTGGTCCCACGCCGGCGCGCGCAGATCGCCGTGACATTCGCGCACGAAACCGCCAGTGCGGCGCGCTTCGGACGATGCGTATCGCTTGATGCATATCAATCGTCGCGGCGTCCACCATCCTAAAGTCTGTCATACAGCATGCTCCTGCTTTTCCAACATCGATTCAATCGCAGTACGACGGTGCGACCAGAGGGGCTCCATGCTCGCGCGTGCGACGCCAATTTACAAAAGCGCACGCGTCTTGCAAAGCCCCGAACTGATCTGGACAACGTCTCCTGAAACTGTTGACCGAGTCAAGCTGTATTGCCAGCGTGTCGCCCGGCCTAACATGCACGCCCGTCATCTCAGCGGCGGGCTCATCGAGGTAACTCAAACAGTCAATGAACGCGTCCATGTTGTTGCCATAAAACGCGGGGAAACCAAAGATCTGCGAGAAGACTCGATGGAAGGAAGCCCAGTCCGTAATTTCAGTCGTGTCTACGACCACTGTCGTCATCGCGCTTTTCCCTGTTATCGGCTTTCGCCGTCGTTACTTAATCAACATCATTCCGACGACCTTAGAGGCGGTCACATCGAACGTCGCGGTGTATTCGCACTCCGCGACGTGCCCCGACCGCTCGATCAGGCAGTCTGCGAAATCCGCCTTGTCTGACGCCGCGAAAACGCGAAGTGCCTTTCGCACCGTGTCCGCACCTTCGACAACCAGTTCCTTCGTGCCAAGCATGGATTCAATGATGTCCTTCATCTGGTCTCGCTCGACGCCGTAGCTGCGCCCGAGCACCCACACGATCTCGACTAGCGCGACCTGCGAAACGTAGCCCGGCCGCTCGGCCGAAAAGGACTCCATGAGCGCCGTCGCCTTCTTCGACTGCGCCGCGTCATCCTGCGCGAAGTAGCGGACCAACACGTTTGTATCCAGTCCGATCATCGCGCCGATGCCCCCTGCTCGGCGATGGCGCGATTCATGTCCTCAATCGAAACCGGTTTGGCAGGCTTCTTCACGATGCCCTTGAGCGACGCGAGCGAGCGAGTGGCCGGATAGACCTCGTACCGACCCGTTTCCTCGTTGAAACTGAATTCGATCCGGTCGCCGGATTCCAGGCCAAGCTGGTTGCGCACGTCCACCGGGATCGTGACCTGGCCTTTAGATGTGATGGTTGCTGCTGTCATGGTGACCCTCCAAGTATTCCTTACTTTAAGGTAAGGCGGATGAAAATGCAAGTGCGAAATGAACACCCGCTACACGATTAGTCGCTCTCAAATCACCCCGCTCACAATCGCCGACAGGCGCACCGGATCGCCGCCGATGAGGTTCTTAACGGCTGAGCGCAATCCGGACGCAGCCGTCCGAATTGCCGGTTCGGCCGATCCGATCGCTTGCCCGTTGCCGCACTGGAATCTCCTGCTTCAATGCTCTTGCGACGAAGATCGCGACGATTGCCGCGTTCAACTGCGCGCTGTGACTTGCAGAGACGCGTGTCGGGAGAGACGCGCATACAAAAACCCGCGCGACGCCAGGGTTATGCATATGAGCCTAGAGTGAGTGCATGAGCTTTCGGGCGCAATCGGTACTGATCAGGTCCTGATTGAGGGGAGGGAATCCGGATGCTGCGCATGACCAAACTGGCGGATTACGGCACGGTGATCATGACCGCGATGGCGCGGGATCCCGATGCTGTCCATAGCGCGAGCAGTATCGCGGCGGCGACGGGCATCGCGATGCCCACCGTGTCAAAGGTGCTGAAGGTGTTGACGCGAGGCGGCGTAGTGGTGTCGTTGCGCGGCGTGAACGGCGGTTACCTGCTGCCGCGGCCGCCGCGGCGGATCACGCTGGCCCAGGTGATCGCCGCCGTCGACGGCCCGATCGGTATGACCGAATGTAGCGCGCTGCCCGGCCTCTGTACCCAGGAGGCGGCGTGTGCGGCGCGCGCCAACTGGCTGAAGGTCAATCGACTGATCTATGAGGCGTTACAACAGGTCACGCTGGCGGACATGGCGAGACCGACCTTGCGCGCGGTCGATATCAGCGCAATTCGCGCGCGCAGCGTCCGGCGCCGACGCGTGAGTCTACCGGCGCGCCAGACGATCGACGGAGATTACGCATGAGCGTATCCACAAGTAGTTTCGATGAACTGATCAGTCGCGAATATCAGCATGGTTTCGTGACCGAACTGATGACCGACGCTTTGCCGTGCGGGTTGAGCGAGGACGTGATCCGGCTCATTTCCGCGAAGAAAAACGAGCCGGCGTTCATGCTCGAATGGCGGCTTGCCGCCTATCGGCACTGGCTGACTATGACCGAGCCGCGTTGGGCGACGATCCAGCACCCGCCGATCGACTATCAGCGCATCGTCTACTACTCGGCGCCGGTGGCGCAGAAAGATCGTCCGAAGAGCCTCGACGAGGTCGATCCGGAACTGCTGCGTACCTACGAGAAACTGGGTGTGCCGCTCGCCGAGCGCGAACGCCTCGCGGGCGTGGCGGTGGATGCCGTATTCGACAGCGTCTCGGTGGCCACGACGTTCCGCGAAAAGCTCGCGGAACTCGGCATCGTGTTCTGTTCGTTCTCGGATGCCGTGCAGGATCATCCCGAACTGGTGCAGAAGTATCTCGGCTCGGTCGTGCCGCACACCGACAATTTCTTCGCCGCACTGAATTCCGCCGTGTTCAGCGACGGCTCGTTCTGCTATATCCCGCCGGGGGTGCGCTGTCCGATGGAACTGTCGACCTATTTCCGCATCAACGCGCAGAACACTGGACAGTTCGAGCGCACGCTGATCATCGCGGACAAAGGCGCGTACGTGAGCTATCTGGAAGGCTGCACCGCGCCGATGCGCGACGAAAATCAGCTGCATGCCGCGGTGGTCGAACTGATCGCGCTGGAAGGGGCGCAGATCCGCTATTCGACCGTGCAGAACTGGTATCCGGGCGATGCGTCGGGTAAGGGCGGCATCTACAACTTCGTGACCAAGCGTGGCGACTGCCGCGAGGCGAACTCGAAGATTTCCTGGACTCAGGTGGAAACCGGTTCGGCGATCACGTGGAAGTATCCGAGCGTGATTCTGCAAGGCGATAACTCAGTCGGCGAGTTCCATTCGGTCGCGCTGACCAATCACTATCAACAGGCCGACACCGGCACGAAGATGATTCACCTCGGCCGCAATACGCGCAGCACGATCCTGTCGAAGGGTATTTCAGCGGGCCGCGGCAAGAACGCGTATCGCGGGCTCGTGAAGGTCGGTCGTGCGGCGGAGGGGGCGCGCAATTACACGCAGTGCGATTCGCTATTGCTCGGCGATCGGTGCAGCGCCCATACGTTTCCATATATCGAGGTCAAAAACCCGACTGCGAAGGTCGAGCACGAAGCATCGACGTCGCGCATCGGCGAAGACCAGTTGTTCTATTGCCGGCAGCGCGGGTTGTCGGCGGAAGATGCGGTGTCGATGATCGTCAACGGCTTCTGCAAGGAAGTGTTCAAGGAGCTGCCGATGGAATTCGCGGTCGAGGCGCAGAAGCTGCTCGGCGTCAGTCTGGAAGGCAGTGTGGGTTAATCCTTACCCATTTATTCATGGCGATTCGTGAGGTAGATGAACCATGCTTGAAATCAGTAACCTGCAGGTCGAAGTCGACGGCAAGCAGATTTTGCGCGGCATCGATCTGAGCGTGAAGGCTGGCGAGGTGCACGCGATCATGGGGCCGAACGGCTCCGGCAAGAGCACGCTCGCTCATGTGCTGGCGGGGCGCGAGGACTTTGTCGTCACTGGCGGCGCGGTCTCGTACCTCGAGCGCGATCTGCTGGCGCTCGCTCCCGAAGAACGCGCGCAAGAGGGACTCTTTCTCGCGTTCCAGTATCCCGTCGAGATACCCGGTGTGAGCAACATTTATCTGCTGAAGGCGGCGTTGAACGCGCAGCGCCGGCATCGTGGCGAGCCCGAACTCGATGCGATGGAGTTTCTGCAACTGATCAGGGACAGAATGACGCTGATGCAGATGGACGAGACCCTGTTGTACCGCGCGGTCAACGAAGGATTCTCGGGCGGAGAGAAGAAGCGCAACGAGATATTGCAGATGGCGGTGCTGGAACCCCGGCTCGCCATTCTCGACGAAACGGATTCCGGACTCGACATCGATGCACTGCAGATCGTCGCGCGGGGCATCAACAGCATGCGCGCTCCTGAACGGGCGATCGTACTGGTTACGCACTACCAACGGCTGCTGGATTACGTCGTGCCGGACCGCGTGCATGTGCTGGCGAACGGCCGCATCGTGAAGTCGGGGTCGCGTGAACTGGCCGTGGAACTGGAGCGCAAGGGCTATGGCTGGATCGAGAATGAGGCGGTGCGTCCAGCCGCTGGAGCAAGTGCGGGGCATCGATGAAAGACCAGTCGCTCGATTCTTTCCACCACGCTTTCAGGCAAGTCGCAAGAACGTTACCCGGCGCCGAGTTGCCGTGGCTGCGTGCCGCGTGCCGCAGCGCCTTCGAGCAGTTCGACGCGCTCGGCTTGCCGACCACACGTCAGGAGGACTGGAAATACACGGACGTGTCGGCGATCGGCAAACGTTCCTGGCATTTCGCGCCCCAGCGTACCGGCGGCACCGGCCACACCGGCGACAGCGATATGCGCCGCGTCGTCGATGAACTCGCCCTGGACCCGGCGGGTCATCGGCTGGCATTCGTCAATGGTCGCCACGTGCCGCGGCTGTCGAAACTGAATGGCTTGCCGCACGGCGTGTTCGTTGGCTCGCTCGCGCGGGCGTTGCGAGAAATGCCGCAACGGCTCGAAGCAGCGATCGCGTCGAAGACCTATGCCGACGGCTTTGCGGCGTTGAACTCGGCGTTCCTGGCGGACGGCTTTGCCGTCGTGCTGCCGCCCGGCGAGGTCATCGATCAGCCGTTGCACATGCTGTTCCTGAGCGACGAGCCCGGTCTGGCGGTGCAGCCTTTCAATGTCGTGCTGGCGGGCGCACGCTCGGGCTGCACGATTGTCGAGCATTTCGTCGGATTAGGAGGCGATGCGTATTGGACCAATGCGGTTACCCGCGTCGTCGCGGACGAACAGGCGGATGTGCAGCACTACCGGTTGCAGCAGGAAGGCCCAAAGGCTTTTCATATCGCGTCGGTCGTCGTCGCCCAGCAACGCGCCAGCCGTTTTGCATCGCATGCGTTCGCGTTCGGCGGCGCGCTGTCGCGCACGGGCATCAGCACCAGTCTGAACGCCGCGCACGCGCAAGCCACGCTGAGCGGGCTCTATTTCGTTGGCGGCCGGCAGCACGTCGATCACCACACGCGCATCGACCACGCCGACGTGCACGGTACGAGCCGCGAGTACTACCGCGGCGTGCTCGACGGCGCCGCGCACGGCGTGTTCAACGGGCGTGTCATCGTGCATCCCTATGCGCAGCAAACCGACGCCCATCAGGCGAATCACAACCTGCTGCTGTCGCACGACGCTGAAATCGACACGAAGCCACAGCTCGAGATCTACGCCGACGACGTGAAATGCACGCACGGCGCGACAGTCGGTCAGCTGGACGAGGATCATCTGTTCTATCTGCGTGCGCGCGGCGTCGAGGAGCGCATGGCGCGCGCGCTCCTGACCTACGCATTTGCGCGTGACGTGATTGAACGTGTGCGTATCGATTCACTGCGCGGCCGGCTCGAAGACGTGCTGCTCGCGCGCACCCGGGAAGGGGAGCGCATCAGGGAGTTGCTATGAAGCCGATTGAATCCATGCCGGTGCCGGATCCCCGCAATGTCGCGCACTGGCGGGCTGATTTTCCGATTCTGAGCGAGCGCGTGCATGGCCGGCCGCTGGTCTATCTCGACAACGGCGCGACGACGCAAAAGCCCGCCTCGGTGATCTACGCGGAAAACGCTTACTACCGTCATAGCAACGCCAATGTGCACCGAGGCGTGCATCTGCTGTCGCTGCGCGCGACTGATGCATACGAAGCCGCGCGTGCGAAAATTGCCCGCTTCATCAATACAGAGCGCCCGGAGGAGATCGTGTTCGTGCGCGGCACGACCGAAGCGATCAATCTGGCCGCGCAGAGTTACGCACGTCCACGGCTCAAGCCCGGCGACGAAATCCTGATTAGCGCGATGGAGCATCATTCGAACATCGTGCCGTGGCAGCTCGTCTGCGAGCAGACTGGGGCGGTGCTGAAAGTCGTGCCGATCGACGATACGGGCGCGCTCGATGTCGGCGCGTACGAACGCCTGCTGAGCGAACGCACGCGGCTCGTCGCGATGGCGCATCTGGCCAATGCGCTCGGCAGCATCGTTCCGGTCGAGCACATCATTGCCGCCGCGCACGCGAAGGGCGTGCCGGTGCTGCTGGACGGCGCACAGGCGATCTCGCATCTGCCGGTCGACGTCCGCGCGCTCGATTGCGATTTCTACGCGTTTTCCGGACACAAGGTGTACGGGCCGACTGGCATTGGCGTGCTGTACGCGAAAGCCGCGCTGCTCGAGGCGATGCCGCCATGGCAGGGCGGCGGCGACATGATCCGCTCGGTGACGTTCGAGAAGACCGAGTACAACGCGATTCCATGGAAGTTCGAGGCCGGCACGCCGAACATTGCCGGTGCGATCGCGCTCGGCGCGGCGCTCGATTATGTCGACGCAATCGGCATGGAAGTGATCGCCGCGCACGAGGCCGGGGTGCTCGCTTACGCGACGCACGCACTGCAGGCCATACCGGGCCTGCGCCTCATCGGCACCGCACGCGACAAGGCAAGCATCCTGTCGTTCGTGCTCGACGGCGTGCATGCGCACGATGTCGGCACGATTCTCGATCGTCACGGCGTCGCCGTGCGTGCGGGCCACCACTGCGCGATGCCGGTGATGCAGCGCTTCGGCGTACCGGCGACAGTGCGCGCCTCATTGGGCCTCTATAACACGCGCGATGATATCGACGCGCTGATCGAAGCACTGGGCATTGTCGGGGAGGTGTTTGGACGATGAACGATCTGAGCGAACTCTACCAGGAGGTCATCTTCGATCACTACCGGCGGCCGCGCAATCGCGGCGTGCTGGCCGGTGCCAACCGCAAGGCGGAGGGTTACAACCCGCTGTGCGGCGACAGGGTGACGCTGTATCTGAGGATCGAGGACGGTATCGTCAGGGAGGCGAGCTTCGAGGGCTCGGGGTGTGCGATTGCCACCGCATCGGCATCGCTGATGACCGATGCGCTGAAAGGCAAGACGGAGGCCGAGGCGCAAGCGCTGTCCGGGCGCTTTCGCGACATGGTGACCACATCCGGTCCGGTATGGGTGTCGGCGCCGGATCTGGGCAAGCTCGCGGCGCTGTCCGGCGTGCGCGAATTTCCCGCGCGGGTGAAATGCGCGACGCTGGCGTGGCATACGCTGCATGCCGCGCTGCAAGGCGAGAACAGCACGGTATCCACGGAGTAGCGAATGATGAGCGAATCCGGCAGGTGGAAGCAGGCGCAAGCCCATGACGACGCCGATGACGACGGCCTGAAAGGTCGCATCATCGAGGCGCTGCGCACGGTGTACGACCCGGAGATTCCGGTCAACATCTACGACCTGGGCCTTGTCTACGGGCTCGATGTCGATGAGCACGCGGGGCGCATCGAGATCCGCATGACGCTCACCGCGCCCAGCTGCCCGGTCGCGCAGACATTCCCGGCGACGGTGGAGGATGCGGTGCTCGAAGTAAGCGGCGTGAACGATGTGCACGTCGAACTGGTGTGGGATCCGCCCTGGTCGCGCGACAGGATGTCCGAAGCCGCGCGCCTGCAACTCGGGATGCTCTGACATGTCGGACTGGGTCGAGGTTGCCGCCATCGAGGATCTGCCGCCCGGCACGTACCGGACGGTCGACGTGGACGGCGCACAGGTTGCCGTGTTCAATCTGGATGGCGTCTGCTATGCGATCGAGGACGTCTGCACGCACGATGGCGGTATTCTCACTGGCGGCGTAGTGAACGGCGACGTGGTCGTCTGTCCGCGTCACGGGGCCAGCTTTTGCATCAGGACAGGGAAGGTCCTGGGGCCGCCGGCCTACGAGGATGTCGCAACGTTTCCCGTTCGCGTCGAGGATGGGCTCATTCAGGTGCGGGACGCGCGGTGGGATTGATTGTCAATGACGGTCATGCACGATTCCCGCGCGGATGCTTGGCGAACGGTCGCATTCACGACCGCCGGCCGAGGAGAGCAACATGCATGCAATGATGTTCGACGGAACCGCTCGAGTACTGCGCGACGTACATGTGCTGGATCCGCAACCGTCGGCCGGCCAGTTGCTGATCGACATCCACGTATGCAGTATGCCGCACGGACCTGCATGTGATCGACCGTGAACTGGCGTATCCGAAATCGCCCTTCATTCCGGGTCACGAAATCGTGGAGACCGCCGCCGCACCAGGCAGTGGCGTGCCCGGATTCCGGCCGGGCGAGCGCGCCGGAGTATCGTGAACAGGTCGCACCCTGCGGCCACTGCCGCTATTGCCTCGGCGGCCGCGAGAATCTGTGCGACGAACCGGGCTTCACGGGCTACGCCATCGGTGGAGGCTACGCTGAGCGCACCGTCGCCGGCAGCCGCTGCCCAAGCGCTATTCTGACATCGAGGCGGCGCCGCTGCTGTGCGCCGATCCGATCGGCTATCGCACGCTCAGCATGGCGGGCGACGTGCGACTGATCGGCATTTTATGGATTCGGTGCAGTTGCGCAAATCGTGGCGCAGGTGGCGTGGCCAGC
>DASPZL010000124.1:0-40389 GCA_035636295.1 Paraburkholderia sp. | reverse complement strand
CGCTGTGCTGCTCGAGCCGGCCGATCGGCACAGTGCTGCTGAACGCCAGCGAGTACGCGAGCACGATGTAGTGGGTCGACACATCCGGCTCGTCGGCGAAGTTGTCGCCGTAGTGATGCTCGTACACGCCCTCGAAGCGCGCGCTCGAGCGCGCCAAACTGGCGATGCCCAGTTCCGCTTCGGCGATGCGCGCGAACGCCGCGTCGAGCGTCTCGTCCTTGAGGATGCGCCCGCCGGGCACGAACCAGGTGCCGCGCGCGGGGCGGTTGCGGCGATGTCCGATCAACACGCGTCCTTCAGCATCCCTGACGATCAGATCGATCGAGACCAGAGGCGTCAAACGGACCACGTCCAGGAAGTCCATCTCGGTCAGCATGTCATCTCCGGTAAGGCGTGAGCCCGTTCTATCTCGGGGGACCCTGTGATGTTCCTGAACGCGCTAGTGATCGCGATGGTTCTCGTCGTGCCGGGTGAGGCGGTTTGAAACGTTCGCCAGCAGTAGCGCCAGCACGATTGCGATGATCGTCGCGAAGAGAAACGCGCCGAACATCGCAGCCAGCACCAGCATCGTCCATGCAAGGCCGCTCATGTTTCGGCTCCAGCGCGTTGATATTCATGCTAACCGCCCCCGCGTGGATTCTATGTGCGCAAGCAACCGCCGGGCCTGTCACATCACGCCGAAGTATCGTCACATCGCGCCGCTAGCGCGCAACGTAACCCTCCGGCGTCGTAACCGCTTCCTTGAACACGTCGGCATTGCCGGAGACCACGTAGATCGGTGCCGGCGACAGCTTCAGGCTCGCCACGCCGTCGCGGTACGGCACGCTCGTCGCGTTGCCCATCATGTCGAACGCCGTCACGTCGCCGGTGCTGCCGGGCGCGTCGACCCGCAGCCGGTAGTCCGCGCCGTGGCTCGCGTTGAAGCCTGTTTTGGCGTTCCACTTGTCGTTGTCGTGCGTCCATAGCGCGGTCACGATCTTGCCGCCGCCGAGCCGGCGAAATGCGTACGCATAAACTCCTTTTGGCAGGCCTTTGAGCGGTCCGAGCGTGCTGGTTCCGTCGACGATGCGCGTCATCGCCGCCACCGCGAGCGCGGCAGGCTTCGGGCTGATTCGGGTGGGGCCATAGGCGCCCTTTGGATGGTCGAGCTCGAAGAAAATGCCGTAGCCGGGCGCGGCGTCCGGCATGTCCGCGAGGTAGAACACATAGGTCATGTCCGCGCCTTCGCCGAGCAGGATCAGATGCGTGCGCGCGACGACCGCGGCCTGCGCGTACAGCACGTTCGCGCCCGGATAGTTCTTGCCATACGATTCGCCGATGTCGTAGCTGATGCCGGTTTCGGTCACGAACAGCGGCGCCCCAGGTTTCAGGTACTGACGAAGTTCGTGGCGCAGCGCCCGCATCGAAGCGGGCAGTGCGCCCGGCACGGTGCCTTGATTGCCGGAGTCGGCAACCCGCTCGGGCGGATGCGACGGCGTCGTGCCGATGTCGTAATAGCCATGAACGGTCATGCCGTCCATGTAGCGGCCGATGCCGAGCGGACCGAGACGGCGCATCCACGTCACGTTGCCCTGCACCGACGAATAGGTCAGGCCCATCACCACCGCGTGCGGATCGGTCTGATGGATGCCCTCCCACACGGCCTTGTACATCGCGACGAAATTGGCGTCGGTGTCGCGCCACGGCAGCCCGCCGTCGGCGTCCGGCTCCCACGTCACCTGGTAGTAGCTGTCGCGCTGTTTGGGGAACCAGGTCATGCGAACGCGGCTCGACTCGGCGCCGACCTTCGCCATGTAGTCCTTCATCTGCGCGAGCGAGGCCGGCGCATAGCTGTGCGTTTGTTTGCCGTTCGGGCTTGCCCACTGCGGAATGCCGTCGAGCTGGATCAGGCGCATGATGTCGCCGCTCCTGAAGAACGGCGTGAGCTGCTTCGTCGTGGGATCGAACGTGCCCGGTTTTTCCGGCTCTTCCATATACCAGTTGCGGTTGTCGTTCACCCACGAAAGCCCCAGCGCGGTATAGACCGGCCGATAGCCGTCGCCGTCGCAGCAGCGCTGTCCCGGCGCAAGATAAGCGGTTCCCTGCCCGCCGAATCGATGCAGATCCTGGTAGGGAAAGCGCACGGCGGGTAACGCGGCTGACGTGTCCGGCAGCACGCCGAAAGTGGCGATGCCCGCGGGACGCGTGCCGCGCGATTCGAGTTGCCCCTGGGCGCGTTCCAGCGATGCCGAGACGGCGAAGTAGCCGGCCACGGTGGAGGCGCAACTGAGCGTGGATAAGGTCGAGCCCGCCGCAACGGAGAAGCGTCCGCTTGCACGCACGGCGTTCCAGCTGTCGCGTATCTGCCAGTTGAGCGTGTCGCTTTGCGTCGGACGCGTGGTGAAGACCAGCGCGAACGGTTTGCCGGCCGCGAAGAGGCGCGTGCCGTCGCCGGGCGTGTCGGCTTCGAGCAGATCGCCGTTCGCGGCCGCGCGCGCTTGCGACGAAGGCGCGGAGCAACGTAGGCCCTGTCCGGGCGGCGCCTTTAATTCATTGGACGAAGCCGCCGATTGCGCTGCTGATTCCGCATTGGGCGATGCGTCATTCGCCGCAGCGGTTGCCGCGGATGTCACGCTTGCCGCCGCATTGGCATTCGCCGCGACGGCCGCAACCGCGCAGCGCTTTTCCACACCGGGCGCCGGATCGCCGAACACGCCGTTGTTGCACTCGGCGCTGTTCGAGAACGTCTTGACGACGTGCTGTTCGACCGTGCCGTACAGCACGTCGCGCGTGCCGCTGAAACGGCAGGTGCCGTATTCCGCTGCGCACGGTGTCCACTTTCTGCCGTCGACGCTGATCTCGGCATTGCTCATACCCTTCTGGTCTGATGAGGGATCGGCCGCGCCGCATCGGCCGGCGGCGAGGCCGAGCACGACGAAGGCCGCCGCCGAGGCGGCGACGCGCAGCGTTTGGCCGCGAGCGGCAGACCAGCCGATAAGCGTTCGCGGCGCGTGATGTTCGCGTAGATTCGACATATGTTTCCCGTGTCTTTCGCTGCAGTCCCCGGCGGCGACGCGTCGCCGAACTGCTAGTCCACCAGGCCAGAGCCGCCTCAGCCGCCCCGGATCGCAAAGTGTTGCGGAAACCGCATAGTGTATTTCCGCAATCCTTTGGCGGAATCGTACCGGCCCCCAGCCGACAGAATCCGCCATTGGCCCGTCTATTGCGCGACGGGCTAAAGTTGTCTTATTTCCGTGTTTCACGTTTGAAACATTAATCACCTTGTTTATATTCGCGAGTTCCAATTACAAGGAATTAAATAATCTTGTCGAGCCAGAAATTGCTTATATTGGAGATTCGATTTGCTTATTGCTGATCACCGTTCGTATCGTCAGAAGAAAGTTGAATTGACGCCGCATGGAGCAAACCCGGTCCAGATAAGCCAGTTGTACTCATTCTGACGGTAGGGCAGGAAAAAGTCACTTCCAGCGAGTGGAATGACGGGCTGAACAAATTGTAACTTCAGCGTTTCGAGTAGCCGTCGTATGTGTGCTGGCGCACGAAATGCGTTTTTTATTTGCATTAAGATTCGCAGAATGCCAATTCATTCATATGCTGAATCGGCAATTAATTCAATGAAAATCTGTTAGTGGAAGGATTGTTCCGAAATCCACTGGCCGGTCACCTGTCAATACGCCAACATGTCTGCTCTTTCAGTCATGGCGGCTAAATACTTGATTGACGGTGACTATGATGCGCCGCACAGAGGCGGCCGCTCTGTGGCCGTTCGAGGTGAAAAGTAGATCCGTTTTCTGGTGAGAGGATGACTATGACCTGCGCGAGTCTCGAGTCTGCAATGCTGCGTTGGGTGCACGCTCCGAACAAGGGTATGCGGCGCATCGCGATATTGATGTTCAACGACTGCTCGCTGCAGGGCGCCGGCGTCGTTGCCGAGGTTTTCCAGGCGGCGAACGAACTGGCTTCGTCCGGCACCGGCGGTTGGGTGTACGACGTTTCTTTCCTTTCCGCCGATGGCGGCATGGTGACCTCGTCGTCCGCGTTGCGAGTCTGGACAGACGGACTCGACGCGAGGCACTACGGCGGCTTCGACGCGCTATACGTGGCGGGCGGTAAAGGCGCATCGGCCGCCGCCGGCGACGAGCGGCTGATTGCGTGGCTGCGTCGCGTTCGGCGCAACACCGGCATGATCCGCCCGATCGCGGAAGGCCGCGCGCTGCTCGATGCAGCGTATGTGCCGGACAGCACGGACGGTGGTGATTTCCGCCCGCAGCCGATAGCGCCGCGTCAGGCCGAGCAGAGCGTCGACGCGGGCGACCGGCTCGAATCGATGAGAAGCGCGCTCGCCATGATCAAGCGCGATCTCGGCAGCGCGACCGCCCGCACGGTGGCCGAACGGTTGCTTGCCGATTCCTGCTCGAACCTCGCACCGCTGCTTGGCGAAGACGGCGGCTTGAGCCCGGGCGACAAAGTGCGCGCGGCGGCACGCTGGCTGCAGGAAAACTGTCAGCAGGCGATTTCGATCGCCGACGCGGCGCAGTTCGCCGCGATGAGCGAACGCAACTTCCTGCGCCGCTTCAAGATGGAAATGGGCATCACGCCCTCGAGTTTTCTGTTGCACGAACGCCTTGCGGTGACCTGCAGTCTGTTGACTGAGTCGGAATTGCCGGTCGACAAGATTGCCCGGCGCACGGGCATGGGTAACGGTGACCGGCTTGCGAAGGTGTTCCGCAAGCGGATGAGAATATCTCCGACCGAATTCCGCATTCAAAGCCGCCGCATGGTCGGCGAATAACGCAGACGGGGCCAGTTGGACGGCCGCGTGAGACGCGGCCTTTGGTAACTGTTTTCGTAGACTTTATGGAATTATAAGGAATGCGAATATGTTGATTCAGCGAACTGTGAGCGGCGCCTCCGTCGTGCCTGATGGCACAGGTGCCGGAGCGAGCCGCGCGCGTTGCGCGCGCATCGTTCCGGTCATCCTGGCGGGGGGCTCGGGCACGCGGCTGTGGCCCGTGTCGCGGGAAAATTATCCGAAGCAACTGATCGACGTGGTCGGCTCCGACTCGCTGCTGCAGGCAACCGCGCGGCGCATGGACGGATTTCCCGCAGGTTGGAACGTGGATGCATCGCCGATCATCGTGTGCGGCGAGGAACACCGCTTCGTGATTGCGGAGCAGCTTCATGAAAACGGCGTCGACGCTCGTCTTATCGTTGAACCGGCGCGGCGCGATACAGCGCCGGCGTTGACGCTCGCGGCGTCGCTCGCCCGCGCGGACGGCGACGACGCGATTCTTATCGTCATGCCAGCGGACCATTCGATCGCGGACCTGCGCGCATTGCAAGGCGCGTTCGAAAGCGCCGCGCGGTACGCGGAACAAGGCTCGATCGCGACGCTCGGCGTGCCGCCCACGCGCCCCGACACGGGCTTCGGTTATATCCGCACCGGCGCCGGATTGTCCGACGGCGCCTATGCGATCGAGAGTTTCGTCGAGAAGCCCGCCGAAGAAATCGCGGCGCAGTACGTCGCGGCGGGTACGTACTGGTGGAATAGCGGCATCTTTATCGTTCGCGCGAGCGTGTGGCTCGATACGCTCAAGCGTCTGCAGCCCGAGATGCATGCGGCGTGCGAGCGTGCCTTCAACGGCGGCCGCACCGACGGCGCGTACTTCCGTCCGCTGGTGGAGGCGTTTCTCAGCGCGCCCGCTAATTCGATCGACTATGCGGTGATGGAGCGCCTCACTGAAACGGCCGAAGCCGAGGCCGAACCAACGCAAGGCGCGAACGAAAGCGGATCCACCGCGAATCCGGCGGGTGTCGTCATCAGGCTGGAAGCAGGCTGGTCGGATCTGGGTTCGTGGGACGCCGTCTGGGTCGCGATGGAGAAGGACGCGAACGGCAACGCCGGGCGCGGCCGCGTGACGTTCGAAGGCGCGGTGTCGAGCTACGCGCATTCGGAGGGGCGGCTCGTCGCCTGTGTGGGCACGACCAATGTGGTGGTGGTCGAAACCGCCGACGCCGTCCTGGTGGTCGACCGCTCGCGCGTGCAGGACGTGAAGGGGCTCGTGTCGCGCATCAAGGCGCAGCACGCGCCCGAGGCCGACGCGCATCGCAAGGTGCGCCGCCCGTGGGGTTTCTACGATTCCATCGACCACGGCGAGCGTTTCCAGGTCAAGCGCATCGTCGTGACGCCGGGCGCGCAACTCTCGCTGCAACTGCATCATCACCGGGCGGAGCACTGGGTGGTCGTGCGCGGCACGGCGCTCGTCACGCGCGGCGACGAGCAGTTCCTGCTGAGCGAGAACGAATCGACCTACATTCCGCTCGGCACACGACACCGGCTCGAGAACCCGGGGAAAGTGCCGCTCGAGATCATTGAAATCCAGTCAGGCGCCTATCTCGGCGAAGACGACATCGTGAGGTTCAACGACAACTACGGCCGCTGCTCTTAAGCAGCTCGCCGGCACTCATTTGCGGACAAGAACGGCAAGAACGAGGTAAGCAAAATGCGCAGGTTCCAGGATTTGCTCGCGCGAGTTTTCGATGTCGCGTTGGTGCTCGCGGGTGCGGCGGTGGCGTCGCAGATCCGCTTCGATTACCTTGCTCAATCCGGGTTCTATTGGGCGCTGGTGATGTTTTCCGCCGCCTTCGCACTGGCCATCTTTCCGGCGTTCGGCGTCTACGAATCATGGCGCGGCCGCTCCAAGCTGGCGCTCGCGGGCCAGGTCTCGCTCGCATGGCTGATGGTGCAGGCGAGCGCGCTCGTGCTGATGTATTCGCTGCATCGCATCGACTTCGTCTCGCGGCTGTGGTTCTCGTACTGGACGGCGGTGACCGGCGGCCTGCTGATCTCATACCGGCTGATCACGCATGCGGTGCTGGCGCGCGCGCGCAGTGCCGGCATGAACCTGCACCAGGTCGCGATCGTCGGCAGCGGCTCGCAATGCGACGCCATCATCCGCCGTATCGAATCCGCGCCGGCCACCGGCTTTCGCGCCGCGGCAGTCTACAACACGCGGCCCGACGCGTCGCCCGTCACCAGTTCGCGCGCGCCCGTTTTCGATACCGTCGACGAGCTTGCCGACTACATCCGGACCAACGACGTGCACGAGCTCTGGCTGATGCTCTCGCTCACCGAGGAGCCGCTGATCTGCTCGCTCGTCGGCGAATTCCGCGACGATCTGGTGAATATCCGTTTCATGCCGGACGTGCGCAGCCTCGCGCTCTTCGAAGGCAGCGGCGTGATCGATCTGCTCGGCGTGCCGGCGATCAACCTGGTCGCGTCGCCGCTGTCCGCGAGTTCGATGCTGAAGAAGGAAATCTTCGACCGCGTGTTCGCGGCGACCGCGTTGATCGGTCTTGCTCCGGTCCTGCTCGCCATTGCGATCGCCGTGAAGCTCTCGTCGCGCGGTCCGGTTTTCTTCAGGCAGAAGCGCAAGGGCGCGGACGGCCGCGTCTTCACGATCTACAAGTTCCGCTCGATGCGTGTGCACACCGAACAAAAAGGCACGCTCAGGCAGGCCACGCGCGACGATCCGCGCGTCACGAGAGTGGGCGCTTTCCTGCGCCGCACGAGCCTCGACGAACTGCCGCAATTCTTTAACGTGTTGCGTGGCGATATGTCGGTCGTCGGACCGCGTCCCCATGCACTCGAGCACGACGACCTCTATCAGAAGGTGGTCGCGGGCTACATCAATCGCTACCGGATCAAGCCGGGAATCACGGGCTGGGCGCAGATCAACGGCTTTCGTGGCGAAACCGACCGCATCGAAAAAATGGAGCGGCGCGTCGAACATGACCTGTACTACCTGGGGCATTGGTCGTTTGCGCTCGACATGCGGATCATCGGCGCGACGATCGTCGCCGGACTGGTGCATCGAAACGCTTACTAAGCAGTCAACAAGCACGCCTGACGCTGCCTCACTCGGGGACAGCCGCCGTGGCGCAAGGAGGAAACATCATGAGCTCGCTTGGCATACGCACGGGAAGTCTTCTGGTTTGCGCAGTGGCGGCACTGCTTTCGGCCTGTTCGCTGGCGCCGGGCCAGCGGATGATCACGCCTGCCGCGGTACAGGACACGGGCGGTGAATACAGCACCGAGGCTGCGCAGCAGGTGCAGATCCCGATCACCGACATCAACCTTTCGCTGCTGCGCAAGATGAACGCGGCGCGCACGGCAACGGCGGTGACGCCGGAGACGGCCGCGCTGTTCGGCAAGCCGCCGGCGTACAAGGTCGGCCCCGGCGACGTGCTGCAGATCGTCGTGTGGGATCACCCGGAGCTCGCGGCGGCGCTCGGTCAGCCCGCGGCGAACGCGAAATTGTCGGATGCCGCACCCGGTTTTCTGATCGATGAAAACGGTGACGTGCAGTTTCCGTACGCGGGCACGGTGCACGTGGCGGGCAAGGACGTCGCGACGATCCAGAAGGATCTGCACAGGAAGCTGAGCGTGGTGTACCAGAAGCCCGAAGTGACGGTGCGGGTGGCGTCGTTCCGGGCCGCGCAGGTGTACGTCGACGGTGAAGTGCGTCTGCCGGGCGCGCAGTCGATCAACGACATTCCGATGTCGCTCACGAGCGCGATCAACCTGGGCGGCGGCTTCAGCGCCAACGCGGACCGCAGCCGCGTGGAACTGATCCGCAAGGGCGTGACGTATCCGCTCAACATCGACGATCTGATCAAGCGCGGCCGCAATCCGTCGGATATCTATCTGCAACCGGGCGACCTGGTGCGGGTGGGCTCACGCGACGACAGCGCCGTATTCGTGATGGGCGAGGTCAACAAGCCGGCCACCATCACGCCGATGCGCAACGGCACGCTGTCCTTGTCGCAGGCGCTGTCGGACAGCGGCAGCTTCAACTCGAACACGGCCGAGACGAAGCAGCTCTTCGTGATCCGCAATTCGACGAGCGATCAGCCGCAGGTCTACCACCTGGACGCGACGTCGCCGGTTTCGATGGTGCTCGCGAACCAGTTCGAGCTTCAACCGAAGGACGTGGTCTACGTCGACAACGGCGGGCTCGTTCGCTTTAACCGCGTGCTGAACCTGTTGCTGCCGGCGATCAATGCCGCGGTGACCGGTGTCATCGTCGCCAAATAACGATACGAATCTTGACCTTGAACCGCCGGGCTTTGTTGGGTGAAGAAAATGGCAATCAACTTCGAAAACCGCTATACGGATGTGTCCGGGCAGGATGAACTCCACCTGTCCGACTATCTGCGCACGATCGTGCGAGGCTGGCGCACGATCGTCACGGTGACGCTGATCGCGCTCGCGCTGGGGTGCGCGTACGCGTTCCTTGCTCCGCCGACGTACCGCGCGGACGTGCTGTTCCACGTCGAGGACAAGACGGGCAACAACAACGCGAACGGCAAGGATTCGTTGCCGCCGCTCACCGGCATGTTCGACACCAAGCCTTCCACGGCGGCCGAGATCGAGTTGCTGAAGTCGCGTCTCGTCACCGAGGAAACCGTCAAGAAGCTGCATCTCGACATCACGGCCACGCCGCGCTACCTGCCGTTCGTTGGCGGCATGATCGCGGGGCTGGTGAACGGGCAATGGGGTTTCAAGCTGCCGTCGTTCATCAATCTGTCCGGCTACGCATGGGGTGACGAGAGCATTGCGGTGTCGCGCTTCGACACGTCGAAGGAGATGTACGACGCGACCTTCACGCTGATCGCGGGTAATGAAAATTCGTACGTGCTGCGCGACAAAAACGGTATTGCGATTCTCTCCGGCCGCGTCGGCGAGACGGTGGAAACCGATACCGCCGACGGCCCGATCGCGCTGCGCGTCGATTCGCTGGCCGGTGCTCCCGGCTCGCGTTTCGAATTGCAGCGCGCCTCGACGCTGAGCACGGTGGATCGCCTGCAAAAGGCGCTGGTGGTGGCCGAAACCACGCTGCAGTCCGGCGTGATTCGCGCGAGTCTCGAAGGCGGCGACAGCGCGTTGACCGCGGCGATCGTCAACAGCATGGCGCGCGAGTTCGTGCGCCAGGATGTCGCGAGCCGTTCGACTGAAGCCGAGCACATGCTCGCGTTCCTCGATCAGCAACTGCCTGGCCTGCGCAAGGAACTCGACGAGGCGGAGCAACGCTACAACAAGTTCCGCAACACGCACGGCACCGTCGACCTCGGCGAGGAAAGCCGGCTGCTGCTGCAGCAGATCGTCGACAACAAGACCAAGCTGCTCGATCTGCAGCAGCAACGCGCGGAGATGTCGCAGCGCTTCACGGCGAATCACCCGTCGGTGGCCGCGCTCGACGCGCAGATCGCGGCGTTGCAGGGCGCGCAGGCCAACATGAACCGCAGCGTCGCCGTGATGCCGGATACCGAACAGACCGCGTTGCGCCTGTTGCGCGACGTGCACGTCGACACGGAGCTGTACACCAATCTGCTCAACAGCGCGCAACAACTGCGCGTGGCGAAGGCCGGCCAGGTGGGCAGCGTGCGCGTGGTGGACTTCGCCGAAGCGCCTGACGAACCCGTGCGTCCGAAGCGCGTGCTGGCGATCCTGATCGCGCTGGGCGGCGGTCTCGTGCTCGGCATCCTGCTGACCTTCTTCAGGCGCGCGATGTATGGCGGCGTGGAACGTCCGGACGAACTCGAAGCCGTGCTCGGCGTGCCCGTGTTCGCGGTGGTGCCGCGCAGCCAGACTCAGTTGCGGCTGCAGGAAAACGTCATGCTGCGCCGTCGCGGGCTTCATGTGCTCGCGCAGCAGGCGCCGGAAGACATCGCCGTGGAGGGCGTGCGCAATCTGCGCACCTCGCTGCAGTTGTCGCTCGATCACGCCGAGAACAACGTCGTGATGATCACCGGTTCGCGGCCCGATACCGGCAAATCGTTCCTCTCGGTGAATCTCGCGGCGCTGGTGGCGTCGGCGAACAAGCGCGTGCTGATCATCGACGGCGACATGCGGCGCGGCGACGTGCATTCGCATTTCGGCATCGGCCATCAGCCGGGTCTCTCGGACGTGCTGAGCGGCGGCGAACTGGCCTCGATGATTCAGCGCGACGTGCTCCCCGGACTCGACGTGCTCGCCAAGGGCACGCTGCCCTCGCATCCGTCCGAATTGCTGATGAGCAAGCGCTTCCAGACCCTGCTCGAGGAACTGAAGCCGCATTACGACCTCGTGATCGTCGATACGCCGCCGGTGCTCGCGGTCACCGACTCGACGCTGATCGGCAAGCACGCCGGCACGACGCTGCTGGTGGTGCGTCACGGCCGCCATCCGCTGAACGAGATCACCGAAACGGCCAAGCGCCTGCGCAACGGCGGCGTGGCGCTCAGAGGCGTGCTGCTCACCGATGTACCGCAGGAAGGCGCGTTCCTCGGTTCGGGCTATCAAGGCGGCTATTACGGGTACGACAGCATCGCCGGTTGAGGCGGCCGCCGGCCGGCCGTTCAACCGTGTTGTGGCATTGGCACTGGCATTGCAAAGTTCAACAAGGAGAACGCTCCATGAAACGTAAGGTCGCGCTGATCACCGGCGTCACTGGACAGGACGGGTCGTACCTGGCCGAGCTGCTGCTCGCGAAGGATTACGACGTACATGGCATCAAACGCAGGTCATCCCTGTTCAATACTGACCGGATCGATCACCTTTATCGCGATCCCCACGACCCGGAGCAGAGACTCTTTCTGCACCACGCGGATCTGACCGACTCGACCAGCATTCTGCGCGTGATCCAGCGCGTCGAGCCCGACGAGATTTACAACCTCGCGGCGCAGAGCCACGTCGCCGTGTCGTTCGAGGAGCCGGAATACACGGCCAACGCGGACGGTCTGGGCGCGTTGCGGATTCTCGAAGCGATCCGCATTCTCGGGCTTCAGCACAAGACGCGCTTTTACCAGGCCTCCACCTCGGAGCTGTACGGCCTCGTGCAGCAGGTGCCGCAATCGGAGACCACGCCGTTCTATCCGCGCAGCCCCTATGCGGTCGCCAAGCTGTTCGCATACTGGACCACGGTCAATTACCGCGAAGCGTACGGGCTCTATGCGTGCAACGGGATTCTGTTCAATCACGAATCGCCCGTGCGCGGCGAGACTTTCGTGACGCGCAAGATCACGCGCGCCGTGGCGCGCATTGCGGTGGGCATGCAGAAGACGCTGTATCTCGGCAATCTGTCGGCGCTGCGCGACTGGGGTCATGCGCGCGACTACGTGGAGATGCAGTGGCGCATGCTGCAACAGGAGCAGCCCGAGGATTACGTGATCGCCACCGGCGTGCAGTACAGCGTGCGTCAGTTCGTTCAGCATGCGGCGGCCGAACTGGGCGTCACCGTGCGCTTCGAAGGCACTGGCGTGGATGAGGTCGGCATCGTCGAAAAGGTGGAAGGGCGCGAGATCAAGATGTCGCCGGGCGACGTGATCGTGCGTGTCGATCCGCGCTATTTCCGGCCCGCCGAGGTCGAGACGCTGCTGGGCGATCCGTCGAAGGCGCACGCCAAACTCGGCTGGCGGCCCATCACGCCGTTCAGCACGCTCGTCAAGGAAATGGTGCGCGCGGATTATCAGATTGCACGACGTGACGCGCTCGTCACGCTCGCCGGATTCACGGCGCTGGAACATCACGAGTGATTGCGATGAACAAACAGGCACGCATCTTCGTCGCGGGCCACCGCGGCATGGTCGGCTCCGCACTCGTCAGGCGGCTCACCGCCGAGGGTTACCACGACGTGATCACGCGTTCGAGGGCGGAACTCGATCTCATGGACCAGGCCGCCGTGAACCGCTTCTTCGAGGCCGAGCGGATCGACGTGGTGCTGCTCGCGGCCGCGCGCGTGGGCGGCATTCTCGCCAATGCGTCGCGGCCCGGCGAGTTTATCTATGAAAACCTGGTGATCGAAACCAACGTGATCCACGCCGCGTATCGCGCCCACGTGGAGCGGCTGGTGTTCTTCGGCTCGTCGTGCATCTATCCGAAGCAATGCCCGCAGCCGATTCGCGAGGAGTATCTGCTGACCTCGGCACTCGAGCCCACCAACGACGCTTATGCGATCGCGAAGATCGCCGGCCTCAAGCTGTGCGAGGCGTACAACCGCGAATACAGCACACAGTACGTCGCGTTGATGCCGACCAATCTGTACGGCCCGAACGACAACTACGATCTGAACAGCAGCCACGTCCTGCCCGCGCTGCTGCGCAAGGCGCACGAAGCCAAGGTGAACGGCGCCGCCAGTTTGACGGTATGGGGTTCGGGCACGCCGCGCCGCGAGTTCCTGCACGTCGACGACCTCGCCGCGGCCACGCTGTTCGTACTTGAACACAACGTGATGGAGGGGCTCTTCAACGTCGGGATCGGCGAGGACCTGTCGATTCGCGAGCTGGCCGAATGCATCTGCAAGGTGGTCGGCTTTGATGGCGAACTCGTGTTCGACGCCTCGAAACCTGACGGCACGCCGCGCAAGCTGCTCGATGTCTCGCGGCTCGCGCAAATGGGTTGGCACGCGAAGATCGGCCTCGCGGAAGGCATCGCGTCCACGTATCGGGAATTCGTCGAATCGCATGCCGGTTCGACGCCCGCCGCGATGCAAGCCTAGGCGCGCGCGTGAGAACCGAGCTCAATTTCCGGCTGAAAAGGCGCTTGGGGACGCTGTGCGGGCGCGGCACGCGCACCGCACACAGAGACGATTTTTCGAGGAGCGGCAAAAAAATGACAGCGTCAGTCACGATCTTCCACAACGTCGTATGGTCGCGTCACAAGGGCGTCGTGTTTTCTGCTCTACATAATATTTCGGCATCCGGAGCGATTCGCTATTCGATGGTGCAGATCGCGGATACGGAGCACGACCGCGTCGGCTTTTCCGATGTCGACTATTCGTATCACCGCTATCCGATGCAGAAGCTGTTCGACGGTTGTTACGAAGACGTGCCGACAATGAAGATGATCGCGCGGCTCACCTGGGAAGTGCTGCGGGCCAAGTCCGATCTGATCGTGCTGCCCGGCTATCACCGCCCCGAGTACTGGGCGATGCTGGCGGCTTGCATCGTCACCGGCAAGCGGCGCGCGGTGTTTTGCGATTCGACCGCGCGCGACCGGCCCAAGAAGCTGCTCACGTCGATTCCGAAGCGCGTGTTCTTTGCGCTCTGCGACGGCTACTTCGGCTTCGGCGAGCGTAGCCGCGAGTATCTGCTGTCGCTCGGCGCGAAGCGCGACAAGATCTTCGTGCCGTGCCAGGCCGCCGCGATGCCGGGTTCGTTTTCACCGGAGCGCGCGCTGGTCGAGCGGGTCGCCGCGCGTGCCGGTAATCCGCCGGTCTTCCTGTACGTGGGGCGTCTTTCGGAAGAGAAGGGCATCGGCACGCTGATCGAGGCGTTCGCCGGCTTGCGGCGGCGCGTTCCGGCGGCGCAGTTGCGCATTGTCGGCACCGGGCCGATGGCCGACCTGCTGCACGCGAAAGCGGCGGAACTCGGGATCGGCGATGCGGTGATCTTCGCCGGCAGTTTGCAGGACGAGCCGCTCACGCAGGAGTATTACCGTGCGACCTGCATGGTGTTGCCGAGCTACAGCGAGCCGTGGGGCCTCGTTGTCAATGAGGCGCTCGCGCACGGCTGCCCGGCGGTCGTCAGCGAGAGTTGCGGGTGCGTGCCGGAGCTGGTGATCGACGGCGTGAGCGGCTACGCGTTCACGGCGGGCGACGTCGCCGGATTGCAACGCACGATGTTGAAGGCGATGGAAGCCTTCGCCGATGCCGCCGGCACCGCGCATCGCTGCATGGATGTGATTCGCCGCTTCGATCCGCCTTCCGCCGCCGCCAATATCGCCCGCGGCTGCGCGTTGATGTTGAGCGATTGATGTACGACATGGCCGCATGGCCGAGCATCGAGCACGCTGAGCCCTAACATGTTCTGGCAGTCACAATGAAGATCCTGATCTACGGTCTCAACTACGCGCCTGAGCTGACGGGAACGGGCAAGTACACCGCGGAAATGGCCGTGCTTCTGGCTAACCGCGGCCACGACGTCCGGGTGGTGTGCGCGCCGCCTTACTACCCGGAGTGGCGCGTTGCTCAAGGCTATGCATGGTGGCGCTATCGGCGCGAAACGCGTGACGGCGTGCCGCTGTGGCGCGCGCCGCTCTGGGTGCCGTCGCGCCCGAACGGCATGAAGCGGATGCTGCATCTGGCCACCTTCGCGGCGAGTTCGCTGCCGTTGCTCGCCTGGCAGGCACTGTGGCGCCCCGATGCGGTGATGCTGATCGCGCCGACCTTGATGTGCGCGCCCGGCGCGCTGGCGCTTGCGCGCATCACGCGTGCGAGTGCGTGGCTGCATATTCAGGACTACGAGGTCGACGCGGCATTCGATCTGGGTCTGCTGAAAAGCTCGCGCGCCGCGCGCGTGGCGCGCTGGATCGAAAGCGCGTTGCTGCGGCGCTTCGATGCGGTGTCCTCGATCACGCGGCAGATGAGTGCGCGCGCGGCGGCCAAGGGCGTGGAACTGTCGCGGGCCGTGTGCCTGCCCAATTGGGTCGACGTGTCCACCGTCTATCCCCTTTCGCGAGCGAGCGAATACCGGTGTTTGCTGGGCATTCCGGCCGGGCAGAAAGTGGTGCTGTATTCCGGCAACATGGGCGCGAAGCAGGGCATTGAAACGCTCGCCGACGCGGCCGCGTCGCTTGCCAGACGCACCGACATCACGTTTGTTTTCTGCGGCAGCGGCGCCGCGAAAGAGAGCTTGTTCCAGCGCTGCGCGGGATTGACGAACTGCATCTTCATTCCGCTGCAACCGGCGGAGCGTCTGAACGAACTGCTCAATCTCGCCGACATTCACGTGCTGCCGCAACGCGCGGACGCCGCGGATCTGGTGATGCCGTCCAAGCTCACCGGCATGCTGGCCAGCGGCCGCGCGACGGTGGCGATGGCGCGCCGCGGCACGGCGCTCTACGAAGCGGTGGCGCCGCGTGGCGTGGTCGTGCCGCCGGACAACGTCAAGGCGCTGGCCACGGCGATCACGGCGCTGGCAAGCGACGCCGAACGCCGCGCGGCGCTCGGCAAGGCCGCGCGTATGTATGCGGAGCGCGCGCTCTCGCCGGAGTCGACGATACGTACCTTCGAGGAGCGGCTCGCGATGCTGTCTCGCGAGGCAGGCGGCCGGCGTGCGAAAGGCGCGGCGCCGTCATTCGGCCCGAGTCCCTCGACCGCGGCCGCGCTTCGGCGCAGACGCAAGCCGGCTACGGCGGAGGAAGCCGCGCCGGATTGATCCGGCACGCGGCCCTGTCATGAATGCGATATCACCACGGCGAACGATAGACGGCGTGCTTGCCCGTGCCGTACGGATCGGCGTAAGCGTTTCTCGCCGCGCCTTCGGGCATCAAGCTGTCGGCGGCATTCGCACGTCCCGCCTTGCCGGCCACGCGCACCTGGCCGTTGGCGGGCGCCTTGTCGGCTTGGGGCTTGCCCTTGCCGAGCGCCGGCTTGCCGCCTTGGCCCCCGCCCAGCACGGTCATGCGTTGTTCGTCGAGCAGGGCCTGCTGGGCGTCGGCGGCTTTGCCGAGCGGCGCGTCGTCGAGGCTGTATTGGCGCGGAGCGCCGAGCAGCTTCTGCTCGTTGTTGCGGTTTCGTGCGCGCCGGTTGGCCGGAGCCTGCGCGTTGCCGCCGTAGCCGGTGGCCGCCGTCGCGGCAGGAGCCGGAGCCGCTCCGGCGGGTGCGGGCGCGGCGTTTTGCGCGAGCGCCGGCACGGTGGCCGTTGCAATGGCGAGAAGCATCCAGATGGCGGTGCGTTGAAGCGTAAGAGTCATCGTATTCCCCAGCAACAGGCAGTCGCGATAAAGCTATCGTGCGCCAATCTGTATGCGGGCAGCCGCCAAAACGCTTGCCTGCACGGCCACCGCGCAAAGCCCGGTAATAAGCCGCAACATAATGCAAGGAATCCGGTGGCAATCATGCGCATGCGTACCACCGCTCCTTATGGGGAGAAAACTCATGGGTAACGTTGCCGACGATCCGCGGATCGGATGCATGCCGGAAGCAGAAGGCGTGCGCGAGCAGGGCCGCGTGATCGATCTGAGCCTGGCTGGAAAAGGAAACTATCGCGCGAGGCGCGGCATCGTGATCGAGCTCGTCTGGTTCGTCGTTGAAGCCTGCGTGATCAACAACAAGCTGCTGCCTTTCTCATCCGTCCGCGTCGCATTGCTGCGCTTATTCGGCGCGAGGATCGGCACGGGTTGCCGGTTCGTGCATCCATTGCGCGTGAAGGCGCCGTGGAATCTGCAAGTGGGCGACAAGTGCTGGTTCGGCGTCGACGTCTGGATTTACAACCAGGCGCCGATTCGCATCGGATCGAATGTCTGCATTTCCCAGGGCACGTTCCTCACCGCCGGCTCGCACGATATGAGCACCACGATGGATCTGCGCGTCGCGCCGATCGTCATCGAGGACGGCGTTTGGATCACTTCGAAATGCGTGGTGCAAATGGGTGTGACGATTGGGCGTTCGGCGGTGGTCACGCCTTTGTCGGTCGTGCATCGTTCACTGGAACCAGAGGGCGTATATGGTGGAAATCCTTGCCGCTTTATCCGGAAGCGTTTCGATTCCGTGAGTTGAACCACAGACTTAGAACCGCAGCGTTCATACGCTGAGGAGGCCAAGGTCGTGATTGCGGAAAAGCAGTATTCGGTCACGACGTGTATGTGATTGACTTGCCGGCCGGGCCGGTGAGTGCCAGTCACGCACTCGAGAAATGCATGAAAAAAGATGGGGAGCTGGGATGTTCATCGATACTCGCACAGTTGAACAAAACACAGTCATTGAAACGACGGTCTGCATCATCGGCGCGGGGGTGGCCGGTATCACGCTTGCGCGCGAATTGTCGAGCGCGGGTGTGGAGACCTGCGTGCTCGAGAGCGGCGGGTTTGGGCCCGACGACGAAACCCGCGACCTCTATCGCGGCGAGAACGCCGGGCTTCCCTATTCGTTCGCCGACGGTTCGCGCAGCCGCTACTTCGGCGGCAGCAGCAACTGCTGGGGCGGATGGTGCCGTCCGCTCGATCCCTGGGACTTCGAAAAGCGCGACTGGATTGCTCATAGCGGCTGGCCGTTCGGCCTCGACGAACTCGCGCCGTATTACGCGCGCACGCATGAGCTGCTGAAACTCGGCCCGCAGAATTTCGACCCCGAGTATTGGGAGCGCGAGATCGGGCGTCATGACGTGCGCCGCGTGCCGCTCGCCACCGGCGATATGCGCGATACCGTTGCGCAATTCAGCCCGCCCGTGCGCTTCGGCAAGGCGTATCGAGAGGAATTGTCGCGCTCGGCGCGGGTGCGCGTGTTTCTTTACGCGAACGTGTTGAACATCGACGCCGACGCTCAGGGTACGAAGATTTCGCGGGTACGCGTGGGCACGGTCAGCGGCCGCAGGATGTCGGTGACCGCGAGAATTTTCGTGCTGGCGACGGGCGGCATCGAGAATGTGCGCCTGCTGCTCGCCTCGAACAACGTGCAGGCCGCGGGCCTCGGCAATGCCAACGATCTGGTGGGCCGCTATTTCATGGATCATCCGCGGATGATGTCGGGGAAGCTGCGGTTTCGTCCGGGCATTGCGCGCAACAAGCTGTACGACATCAAGTATCACTATCAGAACGCGGCGGTCTCGGCGCACGGCACGAAGATCTCTTCGCAGTTCGCGCCGAAGCAGGAGTTGATGGAGCGCGAGAAGCTGCTGAACTCGCGCGTGTGGCTCTATTCGCGCTGGTACGGCGAAGGCAGCGCGGGTTCCGAGGCGCTGATCCGCTGCAAGGAAGCGCTGCTGCAGAAAGATCAGCCGGGCCGCAGCCTGAAGGCGGACATCGCCACGATGGCCGCGCACCCGATGCAAACGGTGGGGTACGGCTTGACGCGTCTTCTGCAGTGGCCGGCGCTGATCACCGGCGTGACGCTGCAGGCGATCGTCGAAGCGGTGCCCGATCCGGATAGCCGGGTCACGTTGTCGGCCGATAAGCGCGACTGCTTCGGCATGCCGCGCGTCAGGGTCGCGTGGCGTCTCGGCGAACAGGTGCAGCGCACTTTCGACAGAACCTTCGCGCTGCTCGCGCAGGAGTTGCAGATGGCCGGCATCGCGGATGTCGAACTCGATGCGCCGCTCGAAGGCAGGCCGTGGCCTGCGAAGCTGGAAGGCACCTGGCACCACATGGGCACCACGCGCATGCACGATTCACCTCGCGAGGGCGTGGTCGATCGCGATTGCAAGGTGCATGGAATCAGCAATCTGTACGTGGGCGGCAGTTCGGTGTTTCCGACCGTGGGCGCGAATTTCCCGACCATTACGATTGCCGCGCTTGCGCTGCGTCTTGCGGGTCATCTGATGCGGCAACTCGATGTGCCGGACGTCATCGGCAATACGCGGGTTGAAGCCGTGAACAGTTCCATGACGTCGATTCAGACGCCGCCGCAAGTCGAGACGCTGCCGATCGCCGCCTCTACGTTGACGCCGTTGATGAAGGAGCAGTGAGGAACACTGAAGGAAGCCGTTGATGGCGCGTCATTGACGCGCCATCAACGTTTCCGGGGTGGACTGCTGCGAGATTGATGAGCTTTGGGTTAGCCGCTCGAATTAGCGGCTTGGCTGCGTCGCTTCGTGCAGCGCGGTGAGCGTGTTTTCACGCACGTCCTCGGCGCTGCCTCTCGTTTCCAGCAGAGCGGTCAACGCGCTGACCATGGTTTCGATCCGGAAGCGCGCATTGAAAGTGCGGACCGCCTGGGCGCGCATGGCCTCGCGAGCCGCATCGTCGAGTTCGAGCCAGCGCACGAGATTCTTTTCCGTCCCCTCCACCGTGTCGGCGGCGACCATTCCGGCGCCGTCCGCGTCGATTTCGCGCCATACGTTGACCTTGTCGGAGATCAGCGCCGGCAGTCCGCAGCCGAGCGCCTCCGCCACCGCCACGCCGAAGTTCTCCTGGTGCGACGGCAGAACGAACACGTCGCTCGCGTGAAACGCGCCCCACTTGAGATCGCCTTGCAGCATGCCGGGAAGACTCACGCGATGCGCGATGCCCGCCGCCTCCGCCTGAGCGCGCAGCGTGGCGACCCAGCCGGTTTCGTCCGGGCCGGCGATGACGAGGTGCAACGCCTGATCGCGGCTGGCGATGCGCGCGAATGCGTCGATCAGCAGATCGCAGCCTTTCTTTGCATGCACACGGCCGAGAAACAATACGATGCGTTTGCCGCGCAAGCCGGGCACGGCCGTGAGGAACGCTTCGCGCAGCGGTTGCGGGTCGAGCGCCGGCACGGTGGTGCCGAACGGCACGATCCGTTCATATGCCCGGTACAGCCAGAACGATTGACGCGCGCGCGTGCGCTCTTCTTCCGTCGTGAAGATGACGGCGCGCGCATCGCGCAGCACGCGGTACTCGGCCCACGGCCAGTACAGCCACTTCTTCAGATGCTTGAGCGGATACGCCTCCTTGAACCACGGATCGAGCATGCCGTGCACGTACACGTAGTACGGCACCTCGCTTTTGCGCAGCGCTTTCCATGCGGCCAGGCCGTGGTATTGCCACAAGCCGTGCACGATGACCGCGTCGAAACGGCCCGCGTTCGCGGCGAGCCACGGCGCGAGCCGCTCGCAATAGCTGTAGCGGTTGCTGGTGGGGCCGAAGACGTGCACCGGAAACGGAAATGCCGCGAGGTAGGCGTCACCGGGGGCATCGCAGGTGGCGACTTCGATTTCGTGTCCGGCGTCCTGCATCGCCATGCCGCTGCGGCGAACGCCTTCAACCGGGCCGCCGGCGCGTGGATCGACGCTTGCAAGCAGGTGGAGAATTTTCATCGGGCGATAGTCGGTCGGTTGGAGCGTTGCGTGGGCGACGTGCGCGACACGAGGGCGCCGAACTCGCTCGCGCCATGCGATGCCGCGCGCGACATGCCAAGCGTGGTCGCGAGATCGGCGCGGCCCATGCCGGGTTGGATTCGTCCAGGCAATTCAGGCATCGAGGCCGGGCGCACATGCGGCGGACTTGGCATGCGCTTCGCGCGTGCCGGCAGCGCGCGTTGCAAGCGCGCGTGCGTGGCGATCATCAAGCCGAGGCCGATGCCGAATATCAGCCCGGAAAAACGCGGCCCGAGCGGATTGCCGCCGATCGATGTGGCGGGCATCGCGGCAAACAGCATGATGGCGCGTCCGAGCACCGGAAGCATCGGCGCGTCCGGCACGACCGAGCGCCAGTAGCGATACGAGAAGAAGCAGATGACGAGCGCGGCCAATGACGCCAACGGCATGCCGATGCCGAACAGCAGCCCGCCCGCGAAGAATTGATAGACCCAGAAGTTATGGCCCGCGGCCCATTCGTTGATTGCGTAAAAGTCTTTCTCGCTGATCTGGCCGGCGAGGTCCGGCAGGTAGACGGGCGAGTAGCGATAGTAGTGGCCGTAGCCTTCGCCGAATAACAGCGTTTCCGGCGACGCCGTCACCTGGTCATACTGATCGCGCATTTCGGCGAGGCGTGTGACGGTGGTCGGATCCTTGCCGGAGGCGGTTTCCTTGGACGCGAAAATGCGCTGGGTCCAGTGTTCGGCGACGGTCGGCAAGCTCAATACCGCGATGCCGGCCACGCCGGCCAGCAGGACGCCCACGACCATGCTGCGGGCGATCGCGCGCCAGATCTGCTGGATCGACGGCGCGCTCAGCGCCATGGCGATCAGGAACAGCAGCGCGGTGCCGACCAGCAGACTGCGGGTCACGCTCAGCAATTCGATGATGACGCTGGTGGCGAACACCGCGACGGTGACGAACGTGAAGCGCCGCGCGACGACGAATTCATGCAGCAGCACGCCTTGCAAACCGAGCAGCGTTACGGAGATGATGCGATAGCGCACTTCCTCGAGGCCCCCGCCGGTCGCCATGCCGTAGGCGAACGTGAAGGCGAGACTGACCACGTTGGCGACGAACACGGCTTTCTCGAACTGCGCGATTCTGAATTCGCTCCACGGGCGGCAAGCGACGAAGTAGCCGAGCATGAACAGCACGAACGGCAGCAGCACACGCAGATAATTGCCGGTGTCGTTATCCTGAACCAGTTGGGCGACGACGCTGCCGAGTACGCACAGCAGCACGCTCGCGGTGACGAGAGCGCGCAGCCGCGAGCGCTCGTGAAAGCGTGGTGCGATCAATGCAAGGGCGAGCCCCGCGGCGATCGCCGGCAGGACGAATACGAACTGGACAAGGTGGCCCGTGTTCGCGTCAGTCGCCTTGTAATCCAGCGCAAGCGGTAATAGAAAAATCCATATCCAGGGCGTTGCGTACTGATGGCGCATTGCTTGATTCCTCCCCGTCGCCGTCGATTCGCCGTCGGTCTGTTGCTAACGGTCTCGCATCGTTTCATTGTGCGGGAATATCGCCGCCTGCCAATTTCGCTGGCCGGTTTCGTCGCCCATTGCCTGGGTTCTGGCGACAGTGGAAAGGGTGGCCTCTGCAAGACGCGCGCACGCTTTCCGATGTTGTCGGCCAATGCCTTGATGTTGTCGCGCACGCACGCTTATCGCCACCGAAGATGCAGAAAGGGACATGCGCCCGCGACAGGCGAGAGGAGAGAACAAGATGAAATTATTCGGCGGGGCGGGACCCTCAAAAGCGGGGCGGTCAGTCGAGCTCGACTTCCTTCGCGGTATCGCCATCATCGCGGTGATGGGCTTTCACTTTCATGCCGTGCAGACCGGCAATGTCCTGATTCAGATCATCGAATACCCGTTGAAAAATTTCGGGCGCGAAGGCGTGAACCTGTTCTTCACGCTCAGCGGTTTTCTGGTAGGCGGCCTGCTGCTTCGACAGTACGCGGAAACCGGTCACGTCGACGCGCGGCGCTTCATTATCCGGCGGATGTTCCGCATCTGGCCCGCGTATTACGTGCTGCTCGCCTTTCATCTGCTGGCTGGTCGGCACCCGTGGAATACGTTCCTCTTCCAGAACCTGACCCATTTGCAGAACTACCTGGGAACATCGATCACGCAGACGTGGAGTCTCGCGGTCGAGGAACACTTTTATCTCGTGCTGCCGGCGCTGCTGTTGGTGTTTGCGCGCTGGCGCCTCGGCGCATGGACGATCGTCGGCGTGCTCACCTGCATCTGCGCGGTGGTGCTCACCGCGCGCTGCTTCGCCGTGGCGGGCGGCAATCTGGAAGGCGCCTTCGCGTACACGCAATATCGCATCGACAGCTTGCTGGTCGGCGTGATTCTCTCCGCCATCTACTGGATGAAGCCGGGCATCTACCATCAGCTCGCGAAACGCAAATGGCTGCTGATCGGCAGCGTCGTGCTGCTGTGCGCATGGCTCGCATTCGCGACGAAGAACCTCGTACTCGACGAAAGCATTGGTTACACGATCCAGGCGATCGGTTTCGCCGCGTTGCTCGTGTTCGTGCTGGAATATTCCGGGTCGCTGCGGTCTTCGTGGATCTACCGCGGGGTGGCCTGGATCGGCCTCTATTCTTACGGCATTTACCTGTGGCATTCGCTGGCGCTCGCGCCCGGCGACATGCTGATTCGCAAGGCGACCGCACTCGGCCTCGCGCCGAGCCTGATCTGGATCGGCGCGCTCACGTTCCAGTTTGCGCTGGCTATCGCGATCGGCTATGTGACCACGCGCGCGATCGAGTATCCGTTCCTGCTGATGCGCAACGCGCTGTTCCCGGAAAAACGCAGCAGTTCGGTGCGTGAGGAAGTGCCCGTCGCAGGAGGGCAGTTGTCCTGAGTTACCGGCGGCGGTGTTGTAGCCGGCTACGCTACGGCATCCGTCACGCCGCTTGGGCGTCTCGCCTCGTGGTGCGGACGCAACGGCCTTGTTGACCGTTGCGGAATCAAGCCATCTGTTGCAGCAAGGTCTGCTTGAATTGCCCCAGCGTATGCCGTGACAGCAGATCCTCGCGTGCGGACGGAACGGCTTCGCGCGCATGCGGCCACGAGGTCATGGTCTCGGTGATCGCCTTGCCGATCGACGCGGAGCTCAGATCGCTCAGGATCGGTCCCAGTTCGCAGCGCCGGCTGAACCAGCCGATCAAGCCGTCTTCCGTTGCGATCACCGGCTTGCCGAACCGGTATGCCTGCACCAGTACGCCGCTCATTCCGTAGTGCCCCTTGTAGCCGAGCCACACCGCGTCGCACGCCGAGAACAGATCGCGCTCGACGTCGTTCGAGATGAAGGAGTCGAGCACCAGCGGCGACGGCGTGAGGCCGCGCACATGATTGCGCATGAAGTGGCGCGTGCCCGCATCCTGCTCGCCGGCGACGATCAGCGTGGGCGCATGCTCGAGACGCGTCAGCGCGTGGACCAGTTCGTAAATGCCTTTGCGTTCGGTGATCGCGCCGTACACGAGCAGATAGCGTTGCTCGGGATCCAATCCGAGCCGCTGGCGAGCGAGAACGGGATTCTCCGCGTGCTCGTCGGGAAACGGGTCGGCGACGTAGGCGATCGCTGCGCCCGCCTTCAGCGAACTGCGGGCCGACCATTCCGGCAACGTGGGGTCGATCGTCAGCAGCGTGCGCAGCCCGGTGGAGCGGACCGCGCGTTTGAAGAGCTGCGCCTTGATCGCATTGACGACCGGGCGATCGGGCGCCTTGATGCCGACCTTGTGATGATGGAACGTCGCGCGCATCGTGATGCCGATCCACGGCGTCTTGCCGAACGGCGAGCCGAGAAACGGCAGCGCATAGAAAAAGTAGTCGACGTACGGCACGACCACGAGCCGGATCGTCTGCATGCGGCTGATGATCGTATGCACGCGCTTGAAATAGCGGTGAAAGCGCCAGTACTGGTTAGTCTCGAACAGACGCCCGCGAGGCCGTTCTTCGGGATCGACGAAGGCGATCTGCTGTTCCGGGCGATTGGCGGCCCTGATCTGTCTGGCAAGCCGGTGATCTTCGTTGGCGCACTCGGTCACGAGGATGCACGGATAGCCGGCCTCCTCGCAAGCCTGCATGGTCCACTCGACATAACGCCACCGATGGCCGGTGAGATTGGGCTCAACAATCAGGACGTAGTCTTGTTCCATCGCGTCGGTAGGCAGTGTGCGTTGTGGAAAAAAGTGCCCGGACGCCGGCTGTCTCGCGGCGCTAGCGCAACAACGTTAGCATCGCCGGCATGCGCAGACCCGTTAATTTGACCCGTTTTGTGGGTCAACGTACCAGGGCGCGACAGCTTCGGCTGAACTGGCCTAGCTGATGGCGGTTGTTGCCGATTCTCTCGCGGTAAGGTCGTGCATGCAGGGCAATGAAAATGTCGCCAGCCTGGCTGGTGCGATCTAACTAATTATGCGCCGGCGGCGTTCGCAGCGATGCGTTGAATCGTTGCGCGCGAACCGATTCAACGGCGTTGCGATTCGACGGAGAGACAGCTTGCGCGCGAACAGGCTTCCGGCGTTCTCGGTAGCGGGCAGCTTCGGCGCGAGTGCGGCGACGTGGGTGCTGCTGCAGCAGTTCGCCGTGCGTGGACTGGTGGCCGTCAAATTCCTTGCGATCGGCCGGATGCTCGGACCGGAGGCGATCGGCAGCGTGAGCGTGGCTCTGCTCGCGGTGGCGATCGCGGAGGCGCTGTCCGACACCGGCTTGGCGCAAGCGGTCATTCAAGGCGAACACCCGCCGACGCGTTCGCAACTCAGCGCGGTGTGGACGACGCTGACAGCGCGCGGCGTGCTCATCTCGCTGCTGCTGGTCGCGCTTGCGCCGTTGCTGAACAGCCAGTTCCACCTCGACGGTTCACTCGTGCTGCTGCAGCTCGCGGCGCTGCTGCCGTTGTTGCGCGGTCTCGCATCGCCCACTTATTACGTCGTGCAGCGCGAGCGGCGCTTCCAGCATATCGCGGGTGTGGAAGTGGCGGCGGCCTTCGTCGATTGTTCGGTCGGCCTCACGCTCGCCTATTCCGGCGTGGGCGCGCTCTCGGTGCTGATCGGCCTCGTCGCCGGCGAAGTCCTGAAGAGCACGCTGACCTGGCTGACGATGAAGCCGCGTCCGCCGCTGCGCCTCGTCTGGTCGGGAATCGGCCAGTATGTGGGTTTTAGCCGCTGGATCTGGGCGAGCAGCGTGATCAATCTGCTGCTCAACCAGTTCGACAAGGTCGTGGTCGGCAAACTGCTCGGCCCGGCGCAACTGGGCAGCTATCAGATGTCGTCACGACTTGCGCAGATGTTGCTCGCCGACGCCGCGATCGCGATGTCGCAATACCTGTTCCCCACGTTCGCGGCGCATCATCGCAGGAATCCGCAGGGGGCCTCACGGCTCATCAAGATCTATCTGATGGTGGTCGCGATTGGACTGGCGGCGTTCGTCGAGGCGCTGCGGCTGATCGCCGAGCCGCTCTTCTCGCTGATACTCGGCGCGGCGTGGCTGCCCGCCGTTCCGCTCTTCAAGATTCTGGTGATCAACATGGCAATCGGCGCGTTGATCGCCGTGCTGGTCGCTTATCTGCGCGCGGTGGGCGACGCGAAGGCGACCGTGCATGCGTCGGCGATACAGGTGGTCGTGCTGCTGGCCAGCGCGCCGCCCGCGGTTCATTGGTGGGGCGTGACGGGCATTGCCTGGTCGATGACCCTGGGCCTTGGCTGTGCCGCAGCCTGGATGCTGTTCAGGACGCTGACTGCAAGGACTTCGTGATGCGTGTCTTTCATCTCGTTCTGGCGCCGCGCCTGTCGGGCGCCGAAGTGCTCGCGAAGGATCTCGCCATCGATCAATGCGCCGACGGGATGGCGGTGTGCATAGCCTCGCTGCTGCCTGTGCACGCCGACTTCGTGCCCTTGCAGAACGAATTGGAGGGCCATGGCGTGCAGTGCTGGTTTCCGCGGCGGCGCCACCGCGCGGCCCGCAAACTGTGGAATCTGCTCGTCGCGGTGCGGCGCTTTCGTCCGGATGTGATCTTTGCGCATGCAACCATTCCGTCGTTTTACGCCCGCGCGCTGCCGCTGCGCGTGCCGGTCGTCTACGTCATGCATTCGGCGACCAACGACTTCGAGCGCCCGCTGTTCCGGCGCGTCGAACATATCCTGTCGGGACGCGCGAGTGTCGTGATCGGCGTATCGCAGCAGGGCCTGACCGACTACGTGCAGGCGATCGGGCCGCATCCTGCGATGACGGTGGTGCCGAACGGCGTGGACCTCGCGCGCTTTGCATTTACCGACGGCGTGGAGCGCAGCGGACGCGCGCCGCAGATCGTGCAGATCGGGAGATATGCGTCGGTGAAGAATCAGCTTCTCACCGTGCGCGCCTTCAGCGAAGTACTCAAGCGGGTGGACGACGCGCGCCTCGTGTTGTACGGCGTCGTCGAGGACTCCGACTATCAGCGCGCGGTGATCGAACTGGCGAGAGAACTGGGCGTCGCGGAACGCGTTGTAGTGGCCGGCCCGCGCACCGACATCGCCACCGTGTTGTCGGAGTCGAACGTATTCGTCATGCCGTCGCGCGCCGAGGCGCATAGCGTGGCGTTTCTCGAGGCGCTTGCTTCCGGTGTGCCCATCGTGGCGAGCGGGATTTCGTCGTTTGCGTTCGCGAATGGATTTCCGGGCGTGCAGCTGGTCGATACCGACGACGTGCAGTGTTATGCCAATGCAATCGTTGTCGCGTTGGGGCAGGCGCGGGCGCAACGCTCGCTCGTCGGTCTGACGCTCAGGGATACCGCGGCCCGCTATCGGGCAATCGCGCAGCAAGTGTGTCTCGCCGTTTCGACCCGCTAGGGCGTGAGCGCGCGCGCCGGCATTTCTCCGCTTATTAAGGCATCCGGAATGAAATCGTGCGCAAGCTGCGGCAGGCTTTCATGGTCCGCTATGTAGTGCTGCTTTAAATCAGTTGAAAACTGATAAAAGCGGATTAATGCGACCCCTGTCTGATAAATGCGAAACGCAATCGGAAAAATCAGCCGTGCTTGTCCGCCATAATACATAGCAATGCGGAAAACGTTGCCTTTCTCTTTGCCGCATGCTATCAATCCTATTAAGACTTAAGGTTGGCAGCTTAAAATTAGAACATGACGATAACACAGTCGGACATCTATTCAACTGATGTTCTGACTAATGGAGACCTTCGAAAATTGCCGAGTTTATAACCGGCCATTAATCATCCTGTCATGCACCTGGTTCGCCTCATACGAGGCGGGTTACCGTGTGCATTCCGGATCGGCCTTAAACGACAGCGCATTCCGTACGATATTTCCGTCGCAAGGGCGCACTGTATTTAATCAGCCGTTTTACGATTTTGCGAATTCCGGCTTCGCGTGGCATGTGCTCGCCCAGGGAAAAGGCGCGCTCGCTCGCCACCGGAATTCGCCGGTAGTGCAAGGGGATAGTGGAATCCAGGTTTATCCGGTTTTCCACGGTGTAATGCCGCATCTTCGGACCGGAGCGGCATTGCCGAACAACAGGCGTGTACAGGAGTCAGGTCATGGGCGGCATAAACGACTCGATACTGTCGATCTATCAGTCGGCCAGGAATCTTTCGCAGGGAGAGTTCCAGGCGCAGGCGCTCCAGATCCTCCATCGTTATGCGCCGTTCGAGCGATTGCGTTGGCGCGTCGGGTTGTGCACGCCGAACGGCCTCGTGATTCGCACGCTAGGTCTGGCCGCCGCTGGTCAATGCAGCCAGATCGACGACGCGGACGATTCCAGCGTCGGCTGGAGCCGCGTGGCGATGCCACGTGCGCTATCCGCGTATCACGGCGCTGCGCGCTCGCCGGCTTCGCTCGCGCCTTGCGCCGCCGCCGCCGCGAGGCGTTCGCTGCACTCGCTGGAGATGCTCGAAGTCTGGCGGCGCCTGGCTCAGCATACCGATCCGCCCGCGGACGGTTCCGACGCGGGACCCGTGCACCCGTTGTTCCTCGCGCTATCGCTCTACCGCAGTCATCGTCTCCTCGAGTTCTCGTACTACGAGAGAAAAATCGCGCATGTCCTCAACAGGCACGTCAGCGAGGCATGGTCGATCAATCTGTGCATTGCATTACAGCGGCAACAACAGTGGGTCGGCGGCAGCCAGGTCGGCACCGCGATAGCGACGCAGGACGGCACCCTGCTGTTCGGCGACCCGGGGTTCGTGCATAGCCTCGCGAACGATTGGCCGCAAGCCGAGCAGGCCATGCTGCCCGCGCCACTGCTGCTGGCGGTGAAATCGGGGCAAGTGCGCTTTGCAAGCAAGGCGCACGTGTTTCAGTTCACGCGCGAAGGCCTGATCGTGTACATGCGCGCCCGGCGAAAAGAGGAGATCGACATGCTGAGCATCCGCGAGCTCGAAGTCGCCCGGCATGTCGCCTCAGGTTTAACGCATAAGGAAATCGCCAGGGTGCTCGGTATCTCACCGAGCACGGTGAGAAAGCAGATTGTGTCCATTCACGAGCGAATGGGCGTGCATAACAACGCCGAGCTGGCGAGCCGCCTTGGACCCATGCTATCCTGGCTGCCGACTCCAGGGCTCCCCGGCTCCCCGGCTAGCCGGCTTCGCGAGGACGGGCCGCATTGACCACCGGCCCGGCGCATTCATTCCACTGTCACCGACTTCGCCAGATTGCGGGGCTTGTCGATATCGGTGCCGCGCGCGCAAGCCGTGTGATACGCGAGCAATTGCATCGGCAGCGTATGCAGTACCGGCGAGAGCGGCCCGATGTTGGCTGGCATTTCGATGACGCGCGTGCCTTCGGTGTGTTGAATCTGCGTGCCGGCGTCGGCGATGACGTAGAGCTGGCCACCGCGCGCGCGTACTTCCTCCATGTTCGAACGAAGTTTCTCCAGCAGACTGTCATGTGGCGCACATACGATCACCGGCATTTCCGGCGTCACGAGCGCCAGCGGTCCATGCTTTAACTCGCCGGCGGCATACGCCTCCGCGTGAATATAGGAGATCTCCTTCATCTTGAGCGCGCCTTCGAGCGCGATAGGAAAATGCAGGCCGCGGCCGAGAAAGAGCGCATGTTCCCGCCGCACCAGCTCGCTTGCCCACGCGATGACGTGCGGTTCGCGCGCCAACGCCGCGCGACAGGCAGCGGGCAATTCAAGCAATTGCGTGAGATACCGCGCTTCCTGCTCGGCGGTTATGACGCCTTTGACGCGTCCGAGCGTGGCCGCGAGCGCGAACAGCGCGACGAGCTGCGTCGTGAACGCCTTCGTCGAGGCCACGCCGATTTCCTGGCCGGCTTGAGTGAGGAATGACCAGCGTGTCGCGCGCATCATCGCGCTCGTCGCCACGTTGCATATCGCGAGGGTGTTCTGATAACCGCGCGCCTGCGCGTGCCGAAGGGCGGCGAGCGTGTCGGCTGTTTCCCCGGATTGCGATACGGCCACGACCAGCGTATGCGCGCTGTCCACGGGCTGACGGTGCCGGTATTCGCTCGCGATTTCGGCGCGAACCGGCACGTGCGCGATCGATTCGAACCAGTGCTGCGCGACGAGGCCCGCGTTGTGGCTCGTGCCGCAGCCGAGCAGCAGCACGCTGTCGATGTGGTCCAGCGCCGCGTGGTCGGCCGCTCCAAATACGGTGGGGCTTAGCGACCCTATGGCAGCGACTGTTTGCGCGATCGCGGCGGGCTGCTCGAAAATTTCCTTCTGCATGTAATGGCGGAAAGGACCGAGCGATGCTTCCTCGCGTGCCTGCACGATCCTGCGCTCGGGCCGTATCACGCAGCGGCCGTCGCCGTCCCACGTGGAAATTCGCAGCGGTGTGAGGTCGGCGATGTCGCCGTCCTCGAGAAAGATAAAGCGTTCGGTACTGTCCGCAAGCGCCAACGCATCCGACGCAAGAAACGCCTCGTTCGTGCCGATGCCGACAACGAGCGGTGAACCCTGGCGCGCGCCGATCACGCGCTCGGGTTCGTCGTTGCAGAACACAGCGATCGCATAGGCGCCGCTCAGATGGCGGGTCGCTTGCTGCACGGCCGCCATCAGATCGCCATGGTAGAACGAGTAGATCAGATGGGCGATCACTTCGGTGTCGGTCTGGCTGACGAAGTTAAAGCCTTTCGAAACCAGCATCGCGCGCAGTGATTCATGGTTTTCGATAATGCCGTTATGTACGACAGCGATCAGTTCACCAGAGAAAATCGGATGCGCGTTGCGAGTGGCGGGCGAGCCGTGAGTCGCCCAACGCGTGTGAGCGATGCCGGTCGAACCTTCGAGCCGCATATCGGTCACCGTGCGCGCGAGCGCATTGACCCGCGCGGTGCTGCGCGCCCGTCTGGGTGCGCCCGCCCGGCGCACGGCCACGCCGCATGAGTCATAGCCGCGATACTCCAGCCGGCGCAGACCATCAAGCAGAATCGGTACAACATTCCGATGTGACACGGCACCCACGATTCCACACATGTCGACCTCCACCCTGGTTCGGTTCATCCGCATATGCAACTGTCCTTCACAGTGATAGATGAGCTGGACCTGGGCAGCAATGGTTCAAATGCTGTATTGAGGATCGGCATCGAAACGCGCCCAATGAGTTCGCCTCGATCACTGATCTCGCGTGATGCCATGACAGCGAATTCAATCTGGACTGCGTACTTCATTGCATTGAATGCGGTCACGCTCGTGACCGCCGTGATCATCTTCGTCAGCACGATCGACGACCTGTTGCTGGACGGCTATTTCTGGTTCTTCGAAATCGGCGGGATGTGGCGAGGCGAGAAGAAGGCGAGTGTCGACGTCGCGAAGCTGCGGGCGCTCAGCGAGTCCCATCTCGCGATCATGGTGCCGGCGTGGAAAGAATATGACGTGATAGCGAAGATGGTCGAGAACACGCTCGCCACGCTGGAGTACGAGCACTACGTGATTTTCGTCGGCACTTACCACAACGACGCGGAGACGACCGCGGAGGTCGAGCGGATGGTGCGGCGTCATCCACGGCGCGTGACGCGCGCAACAGTGCTCAATGAAGGGCCGACCTGCAAGGCGGACTGTCTGAACTGGATTATCGCGGCCATTCTCCGCTATGAGGAGACGCACCATATCAAGTTTGCGGGCGTGGTGATGCATGACTGCGAGGACGTGATCCATCCCATCGAATTGAAGTACTTCAACCATGCGATCACCAAGCACGATCTGGTGCAGTTACCCGTGCTGTCGTTGCCGCGCAAGTGGCATGAATTCGTTGCCGGCACGTACATGGACGATTTCAGCGAGACCCATCAGAAGGACATTCCGACACGCGAGCGTTTGACGGGCGTCGTGCCCGGCGCGGGTGTGGCCTCGTGCTACGGCAGGCGCGCGATCGAGACGGCGATGGCGATGCGCGGCGGGCGTCCGTTCAATACGGACTCCCTGACCGAAGACTACGATTTCAGCTTCCGTCTGCGCGATCTGGGAATGACGGAGACGTTCGCGCGTTTTCCTATCGCGGAGGAAACCGCCGATCTCCCGAAAGTGCGCGGCGGCAGACGGCATTCAGCTCACAAGCTGCTCGCGACCCGTGAATATTTTCCCAGTACGTTCAGGACCGCATACCGGCAACGGGCGCGCTGGATTCTCGGCATTGCTTTTCAGGGCTGGGAGCAACTGGGCTGGGAGGGCTCGTGGCGCACCCGCTACATGTTCTTCCGCGACAGGAAGGGCATGGTCACGTCCATCGTATCCGTCGTCGCGTACGGCCTGCTCGGCAACTTCCTGACTCTCGGCGCCGTCAAGCAACTGGGCTACGAAATCGCTGTCGATACCTATCAACTGATCTCAGCCGACTGGCTCTATCCGCTGCTCTCGATCAACGCGGCGCTGCTCGGTTTGAGAGTGTGGCAGCGCTATTACTTCGTGGCGAAACTCAATGGAAGGTTGCAGGGCCTGCTGTCGATTCCGCGGCTCGTCGTCAACAACATGATCAATTTCTGCGCCGTATGTCGCGCGTGGAAGATCTACGCGAAGCATCTGGCCACGGGTAAACCCATCGCATGGGACAAGACCAGTCACACGTTTCTTTCCAATGAGGCGATGGGCAAACTGCGCCGCAAACTTGGCGAGATCTTGCTGGCCTGGGGCGTGGTGTCGAAGGAGCAACTCGAATCCGTGCTGGACCTGCAGGCGAAATGCGGCCGGCGCCTCGGCGAGATATTGATCGAGCTCGACGTGATTAGCAGCGATACGCTGGCCGACGCGCTAGCCGAGCAGGCGGACCTGCCGCGCGTGAGTCTCGCGAACGTGGCGGTCGGCCATTTTTCCGACGCGCTCGAATTCGAATTGCAGCACGCCTACCGCGTGGTGCCTTTCTCCACCGCCGAGGACGGCACGCTCAATGTCGCGGTGGGCAGTCCGTTGAGCGAGGACGAACTCGCGATCGTGCGCCGTGCGGCGGGAACCAACGTCGCCTGCTTCATCGCCGGCGATGCGGAGTTGAAGGAGCATTTGAAGAGGCATGAGCGGTTTGGTGAATTCGAGCTCAGCCGTGCATCCAGCGCTTTCCAGATGGATGCGGCAATGGGCCGTGGGGGAACGCCGGCATGAACGAATACTTAAAAAAAAGACACGCGCGATATCGCGTGAGGGGAGCCGCGTGCATTGCGCTCGCGAGCTGGCTGTCATTTGCGGGCATGTACGCCGTCGCGCAACCGGCGGATAAACTTTCGCCCGCGGCTTATCGCCTGGCCGATGCCGCTTATAAGGCGATCAGTACAGGCAACCTGCCACTGGCGGAAGATTACGCCGCGCGTGCGCTGAAATCTCAACCGGGCAGCCAACAGCTCGGCTTGCTGCTGCTCGACGTGTACGTGCGCGAAGGCAAGGCGCCGGAGGCCGACGCGCTGGCGCAAACGCTTTTGCAGCGCTATCCGGATAGTCCGGAGGTCCTCGCGCAAAACGGCTTTCTCGCGCAACGCCAGCAGCGCAATGAAATGGCCTGGCGTTATCTGTCCGAGGCTGTGAAGAGCGCCCAGGCGCACTGGACCGCCGAGCAGCAGCGCACCCTTCGTCTCGGCTGGGCCGATAGCGCGCTCGCGGCGAGCCGCGCCGACCAGGCGAGCGAGGCGCTTGAACCATTTATGGCCGATCCTGACGCGGCGATCCAACTGCGCGTCGCGCAGATCCGGCACATGAACGGGGATCGCGAGGGGGCGGTACAGGCGGCGGAACTGGCGCTCGCTCATGCGTCCACGGATCAGGAGCGCGCCTATGCGCAGGCATTGATCGATGAGGCGCATTCCGCGCAAAAGCAGGAGCAGGACGACGCCGCGCGCCAGAAACTGCAGCACGCGTACGACCTGTTGCGCAATCGCGAGGACGAAGAGGCGCTCGAATACTTCCAGGCCGGTTTCGACGCGGGCGTGGGCAAGGCCGGCAACTATGCCGATGCGGCCTATGCGGCGAAGCGCACGGGCGACAACGACCGCTCGGTGGAACTGTTCAAGAAGAGCATCGACGCCGACGATACCGAGCGCAGCTTCGATGCGCAGCGGCGCTTCGGCTACAAGCGGGAGGTCGAGCAACTCGAACGCACCTGGGGGTTCCAGGTGAGCGTGCCGTATCAAAGCTCCGCGTTCGGTCCTGAAGGCAACGTCAACGTGTTGCAGCCCGGCCTGGAAGCGTATTGGCAGCCGCCGAAGATCGGCTATCGGAACGGCCGCATCCTGCAGTTTTTCGTGCGCGGCTACGGCACCGCCTATGACGGCTCGGGCGCCGTCACGGGCGCGCCGACGCTGCAGGGTTCAGTCGGCGCGCGCTACAAACCGATCGCCGACCAGAATGTCGTGCTTACCGCGGAACGGCTCGTCAGGATCGGCAGCCTCTCCATGAACGACTGGCTGCTGAGGCTCGGCTATTCGTCGGAAGGCGGCACCGATCTGCGTGTCACCGAACCGAGCTGGCGAAGCTGGCAGGCCTATGTGGAGGGCGCGTATTTCATGCACGCGGGCCGCTACATCATTTACTCCGAGTTGCGCTACGGCCATACGTGGGTGGTGCCGCCGATCAGCGACCGGCTCACGGTCTATCCACACGTCGCCATTGCGGGCGATCACGACAACAAGGCGGTCAATCAAACCGCCATCGGTATCGGTCCGGGCATCCAGATCCGTTACTGGTTTCGCGAAACACGTTACCGCGCGCCCGCCAGCTGGCTCGACATCACCGTGCAGTATCGCTTCCCGCTGACATCGGCGGAACGCGCGCGCGGCCTGGTGGTACGCGCGACCCTGTGGTTCTAAATGCATTCCCCAGGAGGACGAAGGTGAAGAAGATACTGACTGTATTCGGCACGCGGCCCGAGGCGATCAAGATGGCGCCGCTCGTGCGTGCGTTGCGCGAGCGCCCCGGCTTCGAGATCAGCGTGTGCGTAACCGCACAGCATCGCGAAATGCTCGATCGGGTTCTCGCATTGTTCGACATCGTGCCCGAGCACGACCTCGATCTGATGCGCAACCGGCAAACACTTACCGACATCACCTGCAACATATTAAGCGGCATCGGCGATGTCTATGAAGCGGCGATGCCGGATGCAGTGCTCGTGCACGGCGACACCACCACCACGCTCGCGGCGAGTCTGGCCGCGTTTTACCGGCACATTCCGATCGGTCACGTCGAAGCCGGATTGCGTACGGGCGACATGTGGTCGCCCTGGCCCGAAGAGTTGAACCGGCGCCTCACCGACTCCGTCTCCACCTGGCACTTCGCACCCACCGCGCTGGCGCGCGACAACCTGATTGCCGAAGGCGTATGCGAGAGCGGCGTGGTGCTGACCGGCAACACGGTAATCGACGCGCTGATCGGCGTGACGAAGCGGCTGGAAGCCGACCCGCGACTCGCCGGCGAAATGGCCGCCCGGTTTCCGTCGATCGACTGGTCACGCCGGATCATTCTCGTCACGGGACACCGGCGCGAAAGTTTCGGCGAACCGTTCCGGCAATTCTGCACCGCGCTGCGCATGCTCGCGTCGTGCTATCCCGACGTGCAGATCATCTATCCGGTCCATCTGAATCCCGCCGTGCGCGTTCCGGCCGAACAGATTCTGTCCGGGCTGCCGAACATCCTCATGACGGGTCCGCAGGACTATCTGCCGTTCGTGTTCCTGATGTCACGCGCGCATTTCGTGATCACGGACTCGGGCGGCGTTCAGGAAGAAGCGCCGGCGCTCGGCAAGCCGGTTCTCGTCACCCGCGATACGACCGAGCGGCCGGAGGCGATCGCAGCGGGAACCGCGCGCCTCGTGGGTACGGATATCGGCACGATTCTCGGCGCCGCCTCGGAGTTGCTCGATAACGAAGACGCCTATCGGCAGATGGCTTGCGCGACCAATCCCTATGGCGACGGCCACGCATGCGAGCGGATCATCGCCGCGCTCGAAAAGGAGACCGCGTTCGCCGTACGCGGCAACAGATCGCGCACGCCGGCGCCGGCATGCGCGGTTCCCGGCGACGTCGGTATGAGCGGCATCGCCGGTGCGTCGTCCACCGGGATCATCGTTCCTGTACTTGCTGAACTTGCAGCAGTTCATCCTCGCGCCACACCCTCGGTCACACGCGTCGACGACGCGGACGACGCCGACGCGCGCGCGGCCTAACCGTTTCATCAACGTCCGCCAGACGGAACGCGTTAGCGCGGCCGCTCAGGTGGGCAAGGAGAGAAGCATCATGAAATCGGCACATCTCATGGCCGCCGCCGCGCTGGCGGCGGCCTGTTGCTGGAGCGGCGCCGCGCTCGCCCAGCCGCCGGCGGCCTCCGTCATGTCGGACCCGAGCGTGAGCCGTCCCGGTGGTTTGGCCGTGACGCCGAATCTGCAGATCTTCGGCCGCAAGCCGGCGCCGGTGCCCAAGGGCGGCAAGGTCACGCCGCCCGAACGCCCGCCCGTCGTGACGAGCATCTCGCCGGGCGTATCGGAAGCGGAAACGGCCAGCGCGGAACGCGGCCACGGCGCCATCGCCAACACCCACCTCGGCAAGTTCTATCGCGCCGACGGCACCTTCTTACGCCAGTAGCCTGGACCGGAGCATTGCCATGAAACGCATCTTGTTTGTCATCACTCTGGTGGCCGCGGTCCTGTTTGGCGGCGTGCCCAAATTGGCCGAGGCGCAGATCACCACCGCAAACGTGCTGGTGCTGTACGACGCGCCGCCCAACGATCAATATACGAAGCTGGGCCTCGCGTACGCGATCATGCTGCGCAACCTGCTCGGCCACTTCAACACAAAGGTCGATCTCGCGCCTGTCAACAGCTACGTGGCGGGCAAAATGTCTGCCTACACGGCGACGTTTTATGTCGGCAGCTATTACGCCAATCCGATCCCACCGGCTTTTTTCGCGGATGTCGCCGCGAGCACGAAAACCGTTGTCTGGTTCAAGTACAACATCTGGTCGCTGGCGTGGGATCCCACCTACAATTTCACGCCTCGTACCGGCATATCGTTTAGCGGCTTGCGCGGCCTGAGCACTACGCCCAGTTCCAGTAATCCCACGCCGGACTTCTTCAACACGATCGCCTACAAGAACATGAACATGGTGAAGTACTACGCGTTCGACGCAGCGTCGGGCACGGTCAGTGCGGACCCCGATATCGGCGTAACGGCGATCGCCGATCCGACCAAGGCGTCGACGCTCGTCACGATCAAGGACAGCCAGACGAGCGAGGTCGCCCCTTACGTGGTTCGCTCGGGAAACTTCTGGTATTTCGCGGATATTCCGCTTTCCTACATTGGGCCGCGCGACCGCTACCTGGTGATCTGCGATATGTTGCATGACATTCTGCAGAGCAATGCGCCTGTGCAGCACCGCGCGCTGGTGCGGCTCGAGGATGTGAATGCAACGACCACCGTGAGCTCGATGAAGTCCCTCACCGATTATCTGTTCTCGGTGAAGCGGCCGTTCTCGATCGCGACCATTCCGGTCTATACCGACCCGCTCGGCGCGTATAACGGCGGTGTGCCGCAAACCATCCGGCTCGCGCAGGCGACCGGGCTCAAGCAGTCGCTCAACTACGCGCTCGCGCGTGGCGGGAAGATCCTGATGCACGGCTATACGCATCAGTACAATGCGACGCCCAACCGCGAGAATGCCGTGTCGGGCAACGACTACGAGTTCTGGTACGCAACCGGCAACCGGCCTGTCGACGAAGACTCCACGCAGTGGGCGTCGGCGCGGCTCACGTCGGGATTGCTGGAGTTGACCAGCAGCGGCTATAGGCCGTTTGCATGGGAGGCGCCGCACTACCAGTCCTCGCCGCTTGCGATGAAAGCCGTGCCGCCGCTCTTTACCAAGACTTATCAGCGCGTGGTGTATTACACGTCGGATTCGCCGAACCTGAATTCGACCGCGCCCAATCACGACTTTTCAGTGGGCCAGTTCTTTCCGTATATCATCAAGTCGGACTATTACGGACAATTCATCATTCCGGAAAATCTGGGCAATGTGGAATACAACATTTGTGCCATCGATCCGTTTTCCTGCCTGACGTACACGGCGCAGGACATTCTGACCAATGCTCGATACGCGCTGACGATCAGGGACGGATTCGCGTCGTTTTTCTTTCACCCGTTCTGGCTGGAAAGCGGTCTCGGCACGCCGGGTCTCGCTGATTTCAAGACCATCATGACGGGCATCACCGGCCTGGGATTTACGTTCGTCGATCCGAGTACCGTGCAGTAGGACCTGCGAACAGGTGGTCGCGCCGGGGCGTGATGGATTGCCCCGGCTGTTCGTTGGGGTGCGAGCGGGCTCGCATGCCGATCATTGGGGATTCCGAATGATTGCGATGAAAGAACATGCCCCAGGCTGGATTCTGCCAGGTTTGCTGTTGGTGGCATGCGGCGGTGGCGGGGCGCCCGATGAACTGCCGCAATCGTCGCAAGCCGTTCGCGCGCCTGCCACGTTCGCGGACGCGCCGCAGGAGCTGCATGGTGTGAATGGCGCCGTGCCGCGTCTCGCGCAAGGGTTTGGGACGCCGCCGGCTGCCGTCGTCGAGCAGTTCACGGATGACGAGGGCAATGTATACCAGCTTGGCCCCGACAAGGTATGGCGCAAGTGGGAAGGCACGGCGTGGGTGCCCGCCGAGCCGCCCAGGTGAGCAAAACCTCGCAACTGTGCGATGCGTTACAGGCTTTTTCCTGCCGCGGCATCGGGCGCAAGCGCCTTGATGAGCGCGTCTGAAACATAGTGCGGGCCGTCGAACAGAAAAATCGGAAAGCCTCGATAGGCCTGTATTTGCGGCCGCAATTCATCCGCCTTGGCTGAGCGGAACGTGTTCGGGGTCGAGACGCGGAAGGCTTCGGCGATGACGCGCACGCGGTCTTTCCCCAATCGCTCGACGAGCTCGTCGAGATACTCGCGCGCCACACCGGGTTCGCGCGCGTACACGCCGCAACCGTCCTGAAAGAAGATGCCGATATCTGCGGGCAGCCATGTGGCGAGCCAGTCCGAGAGGGGCTTTGCTCCAATGTTGGTGCTGTCGTAGACGGTGATCCACAACGGCCGTGGCAGCGCGCGCAGGCTGCCGGCAAGACGCGGCGCATCCGCCCACGAAGGATCGACTTCGACCGGGAAGTAGTAGCCGACCACATGCAGCGGCACGGCCGCGCGCGCAATTTTCAACGACTGTTCGACGAGTTTGGCGACGCTCGCGCGGGAGCGCGCTTCGGATTGATAGCCCGCGAGCCCGAGGATCACGTTCCTCGCCCAAGGCTCTTTGCCGATGCGCGCGAGGTCGGGTTTTAGAGGTGCATCAGGCAAATCGGTGCCGGGAATGAACGCGTGGTCGTCGACGGCGCTCCACTGAATCAGCAGATCGTTCGCGCCGAGCAGGTCCCAGTTGCCTGACGGATTCGCGGTTGCGTTATCCGGTTGCCAGACGATGCCGTCGATTCGTGCGTCGCGAGTCATCGTGCAGCCTGTCAGAAGCGCGCCGGTGGCTGAAGCCAGTGCCGACATGCCGACGAGGCTCAGCAACGTCCTGCGTTTAATGAGGTGATTCGAGACGCTGCCGGGCTTGTCGGTTTCCGGAGATCGGCTGTCTCGAGATCGGGGCATATTCAGCGCACGGCAAGGGACGTTCCTCATCGTACGCTGCCGCTCGATCGCGTTCAAGGAAGGTAGGGAAAGCGCCTGCTTCACGTGTGTTCACGTGAACGATCGACTATCCGCCGCGCCGTGCACCCGCGGTGCTGTTGCGCGATGCCGCGTTATCAATGATGGCTGGTCAGGTCGCGAATATCCGGCGCGGGGTCCGGCGCGGGTTCGGCGGGCGGCGGCGCGTTCTCGAACGCGGACTCGTGCATGGCGAGCGTGGCGAGCCGCTGCGCTTCCTTGCTGCTCGAGTCGATCTGCAGCGCGTTGCTGGCGTTGTGCCACATGCATGTCCACCGCGAGACATAGCCGCAGGCGCGCGCGAGGCTCAGCAGCGCATCGCGCTGTTGTTCGCGCGTGTTCAGGGCCGAGCGCATGCTCCGGGCGTCGCGGTTGTCCGGCTGTACGGCGACGGCCGCCGCGAGGCGCGCTTTTGTCGCCGAAAGATTGTTCTGTTCCAGATTCGCGCGCGCCGCCTTGAGATGTCT
>DASPZL010000123.1:0-4247 GCA_035636295.1 Paraburkholderia sp. | reverse complement strand
GAACGAGTACGTGTTATTGGCGCGCGACGGATCGAGCCACACCAGGCCTTTCGCCGCGTCCAGTTCCTTGACCTTCTTGTAGGTCTCTTCGGGCGAGAGCCGGTCGTTGATCTTGTTGTACGTAATCAGCGACGTGCCCGTGTATTCCCAGTACACATCGACCTGTCCGCTTTCCTGAGCCTGACGCAGCACGGCGCTGCCCATGCCGTCTTTCTTCGTGACGGTGAAACCCTTGGCTTGCAGCAGCTCGGTCGTCATCTCCGCGAGCAACTGTTGCTCGGTAAAATTCTTGCCGCCGACGACAACATCGGCCGCCGCGCACGTGATCGCCCACGACGAGGCAAAAGAAAGGGTGACGAGCGCGCAGGCCCGCTTGAAAAAGGCGATCTTCATGATGTCCTCGATGAAACGCGTTTGCGTGTATGTGAACTAGCGTTGTGGATTGACGCCGCGCGATACCAGAAGCGACTGCATCTGGCCGACGAGCACATCCGTGAGAATCGCGAGCAGCGCAGTGGGAATCGCGCCCGCAAGCAGCATCGAGAAATCGTTCATGTCGATGCCGGTGAAAATCAGTTCGCCCAGTCCGCCGCCGCCGACGAGAAACGCGAGCGGCGCGGTACCGACCGTGATCGCGAGCGCTGTGCGAACGCCGGCGAAGATCACGTACAGCGCGTTCGGCAACTCGACGCGCAGCAGAATCTGCGCGGGTGTCATGCCCATTCCGGTGGCGGCTTCGATCAGCGAGCGCGGCACGGCGCGCAAACCTTCGAGCGTGTTGAGTACGATAGGCAACAGCGTCGCGACCCACAGCGCGAAGATCGAAGGCCAGCGGCCGATGCCGAGCACGCTCATCGCGAGCGCGAGCAAGGCGAGCTTCGGCACGGCCTGGCCAATGTTGAGCGTTTGCAGTACGGCTTGCGCGAAGCGCGCCTGCTTGCCCGTCGCGCGCGAGAGGTAGATGCCGAGCGGCACAGCGACGAGAATCGCGAGGATGCCTGCAATCGCGACCATCGTCATTTGTTGAATCGACTGATAGACGATGTCGTTGCGATACTGGCCGATCGATGCGAGCAGGTTGTCCGCATGTGCGAACGCTGGTGCGGCGAACACGGCGAAAACGGCGCAGCGTGAGAGGAGCGTTTTCATACGCGTGTCTCCGTGGGCAGACGCAGCATGTCGACGATATGCGCCTGACTGACATAGCCGACGAAGCGGCCATCGTCGTCGACGGCGGGCAGCCACGACTGGCCGAGCGCGAACATCGACGAAATCACGCTGCGCAAGTCGTCGCTCTGACGCGCGACACCTTGCACCGGGCTCGCGTGCGCGGCCATCAGCGTGCCGTCGATCGCGCGCAGCTCGGCCGCGCTCAAATAGCCTTGCGGCTTGTCGGCGGCATCGAGCAACACGATCTGCTCGACGCCATGCTGTTCGAGCAACGCCTGCGCTCGCTCACTGCTTTCGCCGATGCGCGCTGCGCACAGACACGCCGATAGCGCATCCTTCGTCCGCACGAGGCGCAGCCGCTTCAACGCACGGTCCGTGCCAACGAAGCCCGCGATGAACTGGCTCGCGGGCCGCGCAAGAATCGTGTCGGGCGTGTCGAACTGTTCGAGCCTGCCGCCGCGAAAGATCGCGATGCGGTCGGCCATCTTCACCGCTTCGTCGATGTCGTGGCTCACGAACATGATCGTCTTCTTCACCTGCTGCTGGATGCGCAGAAACTCGTCCTGGATAAGTTCGCGACTGATCGGGTCGATTGCGCCGAACGGTTCGTCCATCAGCATCACGGGTGGATCGGTGGCGAGGGCGCGTGCGACGCCGACGCGTTGCTGCTGGCCACCCGATAGATCTTTTGGATAGCGCGACAGATAGATGGACGGATCGAGCGCGACGATCTCCAGCAATTCGGCCGCGCGGCGCTTCGTCTTCGCCTTGTCCCATCCGAGCAGGCGTGGCACGACGCAGATGTTTTCCTCGACTGTCATGTTCGGAAACAGGCCGATCTGCTGGATCACGTAGCCGATCTGGCGGCGCAGTTCGACGACATCGAACTCGTCGGTGTCGCGACCGTCGATGAAGATCTTGCCTGACGTCGGCTGGATCAGACGGTTGATCATCTTCAGCGTGGTCGTCTTGCCGCAGCCTGACGGACCGAGCAGCACGCAGATTTCGCCCGCGCCGACTTCCATGTCGATGCCGTCGACCACCGGGGCGCTTGCGCCTTCATAGCGCTTCGTGATGTTGGAGAGCTTGATCATGGTTATTGCGCGTGACGAGGAGATTTGCGGAAGGACGCCCATGCGCCGAGACGCACGGCGAGCGTGGCGGTGCGCGACTGGCCGCGCAGGCCTTTCGGTGTCAGCAGGCGCTGCACCCAGGCGAGGCCGTAGTCGGCGGCGATGGCGAGCACGCTGACCAGAATCGCGCCCGCGATCAGCTGGCGCGGGTCCGATTGCGAAATGCCGCGGCTGATCAGCTTGCCGAGGCCGCCTGCGCCGATGTACGCGGCAACGGCCGCGATGCCAACGTTGATCACGACAGCCATGCGCACGCCCGCCATGATGATGGGCAGCGCAATCGGAATCTCGACTTTCCACAGACGTTCGCGCGTCGTCATGCCGATGCCGCGCGCGGCTTCGCGCAGCGCGGGGTCGATGTTCGTGATGGCCGTGTACGTGTTGCGCACGATGGGCAATTGCGAATAGAGAAAGAGCGCGATGACGGTGGGCAGAAAGCCGATGCCTTGGCCGATCACGGACAGCACCGGGATCATCAGCCCGAACAGCGCGACGGATGGAATCGTCATCAGGATGGCCGCCGTGTACAGCACGATCTTCGCGGCGCGCGGACTCGCCGTGATCGCGATGCCGAGCGGCACGCCCGTGAGGATCGCGCAGCCGACACCGACGCCGACGATCTCGATGTGCTCGACGGTAAGCCGGACGATCGACGCCAGGTTGTCGAGGATGAAAGCAAGGGTTTCCACGTTGTCTCCTGTTGGGCACTGCCGCTTTGTCAGGGGCGTTCTGCTGTGTTTTGCCTTGAGCAAAAGATAGCCGTACAAAATCGCAAACCCTTCATCTGCAATCGACTTCGTTTGTCACAAATGCGACATAGCGATTTCATTGCGCTGCGCCTTCCTTATGAATAAAGGGTCTGGCGGCACAACGATAAGGGTTATCCCCCGGTCTGTAAGCGACAGGTCGGCCACGTGACAGTACTTGTCCCGCAGCGGGTCAACGTGGGTGCCGCGGCAATTGTGCAACGGGTTGTTGCATAAATTCTGGCTCCGGCGAAGCTTGGAGCCTTGTCTGGAAAGGGCTTGAGGGGGATTTTCAGATTTCGGCGGATGGGCAGAAATAGCCAATGTCCAGCCATAGATAGCGCTCCCCTTCACTTGCTGTCAAATTGCGCGTCAGCGTGCCTGATGGACCGTCATGCCAGTTGGCGTGGATGGGTTTTCGTTGACGGTCCACTGCATTCTGAATTGGCGATTCGGAACTTTCCAGGCTCGCGGACAAAATAACAATGATAATTAAAGGTATAAAAATACCTGTGCGACGTGGCACAATTGACAGTGGACCGATCGCCGCGGGCGAAACCCCGCGCAGGGAGGCGGACATGACGCAGCTCAGTGACGATTGCCATACGAGCCTGTACCGGATCATCTGGGAAAGTGGCGACGGCAGCGATGGCAACGTGGTGGCCTTCGCGCTCGAATCCACGCGCGATTCCGCGCGGCGGTTCTTTGGCGCGGCGCTCGCGCTGATCGCCGGCAAGCCGGCCGGGGAACTGGACCTGTCCCGCCTCGATTCATACCGGGACCTTGTGAGCAGCGGCATCAGCGACGATGAAGAGCTGCGCGTGTTCGAGACCGCGTGGCGCGGGGTGGAAATTACCGGTTGGGTTGAACGGCCGCTGTTCCTGACCACCGACCCGACGCTGGTCGGCAAGTGGGCTGAGCTGCAGGCAGATCTGGCCGCACAGGCCGCGCGTGAGGCAATCGAGAGGGCGGGGGGTAGCCAATGAGCGATGTCGCCTTGAACGGGTTGTCGTCCGCAGGTGTCAGCACCGCACCGTATGCTGCGCTCGTTGGAAGTAGGCTATGCCGCTAGCCACACAGTGCTTCGCGTCACGCAGTCTGCGGGCTGTGCGAACTGAATCGAGGGGGTGAAAAGGTGCCACGTCCACGCCTGGCCTGGTCCGACGAGCAGCTGCGCGCAATCATGGACGCGATCATT
>DASPZL010000122.1:0-6073 GCA_035636295.1 Paraburkholderia sp. | reverse complement strand
CGAAGGCGATACGCAGGTGCGTGGTTTTCTGGAAACCATGGCGGGGCATAAGACGGTCGTGCTCGATCGCATTCCGACCGTCGAGAATCTCGCCGCCGTCGCGTTCGACATCCTCGCGAACGTCTACGACGCACACTACGGCGTAAATCTGCGCCTGCACAAGGTGCGCCTGTTCGAGACGCCGAACTGCTGGGCCGACGTGGTCCGCGATTAAACACTAAGGCCGGCCGCGCGCGCCCAACCTCCGCGTTATTGTCACGGTATGATCGCTCCGATAACCATACGGAGCGAGACATGCCGGTCACCGCATTGCGTCGCAGCAGGCAGCCGGGCCGCGAGGGCCCAGGCGTTCGTCTGCACTGTCACATCCGCATCCTGAGCCGCTTTCCGGGCGATGTGTCCGATCGCCGCCACGGAGCGCGCCGATGAGCACCTTCACCAATCCCCTCAAGCAACGTTTGAAGGAAAGCGATCCGCTGTTCGGCCTGTGGCTGTCGCTCGGCAGCGATGCCGCGGCCGAGGCGCTCGCGCACGCGGGTTTCGACTGGCTGCTGATCGACATGGAACACGCGCCGAACGATAGCGGCGACGTCGCTTCGCAATTGCGCGCGATCGCCGCGGCGCATCTGCCGAGCGAGCCGGTGGTGCGCGTGCCCGCCACCGAGGCGTGGCTCGTCAAGCGCGTGCTCGATGCCGGCGCGCGCACGCTGATGTTCCCGAATATCGCGTCCGCGGACGAAGCGGCACACGCCGTGCGTCTCACGCAATATCCGACCGCCGAGGCGCTCGGCGGCCAGCGCGGCGTCGCGGGCATGGTGCGGGCAGGGGCGTACGGCATGCGGCGCGATTACGTGCAGACGGCCAATGCGCAGATATCGACCATCGTGCAGATCGAGTCGGCGCGCGGCCTCGAGGAAGTGGAGAAGATCGCTGCGACGCCGGGCGTCGATTGCCTGTTCGTGGGACCAGCCGACCTGGCCGCGAGCCTCGGTCATCTCGGCGATTCGAAGCATGCCGACGTGCAGGCGGCGATGGCGCGCATCGTCAGCGCCGCCGACAAGGCCGGCATCGCCGCAGGCATTTTCGCCATGGACGTTGTGAGCGCGAGGCAGTATCGCGATGCCGGGTTTCGTTTTATCGCGCTGGCCGCCGACGTCGTGTGGATGTTGCGCGCGACCCGCCAGGCGTTGCAGGAGGTAAGGTCATGAAGGGGAAGGTGCAACGCGTCGTCGTGCGGCTGGCAGTCACAGCGGCGTTGATGGCGAATGTGGCGGCGCATGCGCAAGACCGGGTTGCAAAGCCCTCCGATCCGGAGACGCAAACCGCGGTCGCCGACTACAACGCCGGCAATCTGACCGCGGCGCTTGCGGAGTTCCGCAAGGCCGCGGAGCGCGGCAGCCGGCTCGCCGAGTTCAATTACGCGATGATGCTGCTCAACGGCGAAGGCACCGCGGCCAACGTCGACGAAGGCAAGAAATGGCTGCGCAAGGCCGCCGACGCCAACATGTCTCACGCGCAATACGTGTACGGCAAGATGTACGACGATGGCGAGTTCGTCGGGCGCGATCCGGTCGAGGCGCATCGCTGGTTTCTGAAGGCCGCGCAGCAGGGGCACGTGCAAGCGGAGCTTGCGCTCGCCAACCAGTTCCTCGACGGCCGCGGCACCGAGCGTGACAACAAGCAGGCGTTCGTCTGGTACAAGAAGGCGGCGCAGGGCGGCGACATGACCGCGCAATACGTGACGGGCTCGTTTTACGAGCGCGGCGGCGACGGCGTGGACAAGAACCTGAACGTGGCGCGCGCCTATTACGCGGCGGCCGCGGCGCAGGGCGACCCGGCGGCGCGGCTCAAGTATCAGGAGCTCAGCACGCAGTTGCGGGATCAGAAGGAAGTGAAACCGCAGTGAACGAAAAAAGGGGCGCTCCTTGCGGTGAGCCCCTTCAGTTTGTCGACTTCTCCGCAGCGCTTTGCTTGCTGCAGCCCGCTTCGGCTTTTCACCGGCCAGGGTTCTACACCGCTAGCTCTGCATCAACCGCTTCTGCCGCGCGACGCTCATGATCAGGCCGATCGCAACCCCCAGCGTAGTCAGCGCGGTGCCGCCGTAACTCATGAATGGCAAGGGCACGCCCACCACCGGCAAGATCCCGCTCACCATGCCGATATTGACGAACGCATAGGTGAAGAACGCCATCGTCAGCGACCCGGCCAGCAGACGCCCGAACAGCGTAGCGCCATTGGCCGCGATATAGAGCCCGCGCGCGATCAGCAGCATATAGAGCGTGAGCAATACGATCCCGCCCGCCAGCCCGAACTCTTCGGCGAACACCGCGAAGATGAAGTCCGTGTGCTTCTCAGGGATGAATTCCAGATGCGCCTGCGTGCCCTTCAGCCAGCCTTTGCCGAGCGGGCCGCCCGAGCCGATCGCAATCACCGCCTGAATCGTATGGAAACCCTTGCCGAGCGGATCGGAAGTCGGATCGAGCAGCGTGCAGATGCGGTGCTTCTGATAATCGTGCATGAGCGGCCACTGCACTTGCGGCTGACAGATCTTGTCCTGGAACACCGCGACCGAGCCGACCGCGATCACACCGGCAATCAACACCGGCACGATCAGCTTGAAACTCAGACCCGCGAAGTAAATGACGAAGAGCCCGGCCGCGAACACCAGCACGGCGGTGCCGAGGTCGGGCTGCTTGGCGATCAAGCCGACCGGCACGGCGAGAATCAGCAGACCGACCAGATAGTCATACCAGCGCATCACGCCTTCACGGCGCTGGTAGTACCAGGCAAGCATCAACGGTGTGGCAATCTTCAGGATCTCCGAAGGCTGGATCACCACGCCGACGTTGATCCAACGTTTCGCACCCTTGCGCGTGAGGCCGAATAACGCCACCGCGACCAGTAACGCGATCCCGAATGCATAGAGCGGGACCGCGAAGCGCATCAGCGTGGTGGGCGGCACATTGGCGAGCGCCCACATCAGCACGAACGTCAGCATGATGTTGCGCAGCTGGTCTTCCACGCGGCCGGGAACGTCCAGACTCGCGCTGTACAGCGTGATGATGCCCACGCACAACAGCAGGAACACGATCAGTGCGAGCGGGCGGTCGAAGCCCGCGAACATCCGCTTGATGCGGTCGAGCCAGGCGCGCTTGTCGAATTGCATGCCTTTCTCCTTACTCGTCGATGCCGCCGGAAACCGGCTGGCGTGGCGACGTAGGCTGAATGCCGTTATCCCGCGACGGTCCCCCAAGGGGACTTCCTCCCGGGCGTGCGGCGGCGCTCGGCGCCGGCTCGCTACCCGGACGGGGTTGATGCGGGGCGCGAGGTTTGCGCGGCGTCTTTGCGGTGGAGGATGCGGGCAAGGGCGTGGCTGCCGACGCAGCCGTTGCAGCCGACGCGCCAACAGCAGTAGCAGCCGATGCTGGTGCCGCCCCTGCCGCCGAAGCCGCGCCTGGCATCGACAACGCGGTGAAGCCCGCCGCGACCCTGACAGGCTGCGTCGCCGCATCCTGCGGTGCCGGTGCGCCGCCCACTTCGGGCGCGGACGCATCCTGGGTCGCCGAGGCCGCGGCCGCGACAGCCGCAGCTTCCGCGCCGGGCTTGTTCTTGCCGACGAGGTAATAATCGAGCACACGCCGTGCGATCGGGCCGGCGGACTCCGCGCCCCAGCCGCCGTTTTCGACGATCAGCGCGAGCGCGATCTTCGGCTGCTCGGCGGGCGCGAACGCAATGAAGAGCGCGTGATCGCGCAGATGCTCGGCGGTCGCGTGGCCGCGGTAGTTCGCGCCCTGCAGCGAGTAAACCTGAGCCGTGCCGGTCTTGCCGGCCGCCAGATACGGCGCGCCGATAAACAGCTTCGACGCCGTGCCGTTCGTCACGACGGCTTCCATCGCGCGCTTGATGATGTCGATGTCCGATTGCTTCACGGCGATCTTGTCGCTCGGATCGCGCACGACCGCGCGCGTGTCCTTCGTGATCGGATTTTCGACGTCGCGCACCAGGTGCGGCTTCATCACGACGCCGTTGTTCGCGAGCGTGGCGGTGGCGTGAGCGAGCTGCAGAATGGTGAACGAGTTGTAGCCCTGGCCGATGCCGAGACTGATCGTTTCGCCTTCGTACCAGCGCTGCTGCTCAGGCTTGCGATACGCCTTGCGCTTCCATTCCGTCGAAGGCAGGATGCCGCGCGCCTCGCCCGAAATATCGATGCCGGTGATCTGGCCGAAGCCCCACGGCTTCATGAAGTTGGCGATGTTGTTGACGCCGAGATCGTGCGCAAGCATGTAGAAATACGTGTCGTTCGACACCACGATCGCGCGGTTCATGTCGACCCAGCCCTGGCCCGAGCGCACGTCGTTGCGGAATGTGTGGCCGCCGAACGTGTACGAGCCCGGATCCTGGAAGCCCCAGCTGGGCGTGCGCTTGTGCAGCGTCAGCGCGGCGAGCGCCATAAACGGCTTATACGTCGAGCCCGGCGGATAGGTGCCATGCAGCGGGCGGTTCAGAAGCGGGTGATCGGGCGAGTTGTTGAGCTCGTCCCAAGTCTGCTGGTCGATGCCGTCGACGAATGAATTGGGATCGAAGCTCGGCGCGGACACGAACGCGAGCACGTCGCCCGACGACGGCTCGATCGCGACCAGCGCGCCGCGGCGGCCCGCGAACGCCTGCTCGGCGACCTGCTGCAAGCCGATATCGAGCGACAGCACGAGGTTGTTGCCGGGCGTCGCCTGCGTGCGCGACAACGTGCGCACCGGCCGGCCGCCAGCGGTGACTTCCACTTCCTCGAAACCGGTCTGGCCGTGCAGTTCGGTCTCGTAGCTCTGCTCGACGCCGATCTTGCCGATGTAGTCGGTGCCCTTGTAGTTGTTCGCGTCCAGACGCGGATCGTAGTGGTCCGGATCGCTGTCGTTCTGGTCGCTGGCGTCGTCGATGCGGTCCTGGTCGCGCTGCGAAATCCGCCCGATGTAGCCGATCACGTGCGCCGCGGTCGGCCCGAGCGGATATTGGCGGAACAGGCGCGCGCGCACTTCCACGCCGGGGAAACGGAAGCGCTGCGCGGTGAAGCGCGCGACTTCGTCGTCGGTGAGGCGGGTGCGGATCGGCAGGCTCTCGAAGTTCTTCGAGTCTTCCTGCAGCTTCTTGAAGCGGCGCCGGTCGCGTGCGTCGATGGAGACGACCGTGGCGAGGCTGTCGATCACGTTTTCGAGCGAATCGTTCAGCTTCGACGGCGTGATTTCAAGCGTGTACGCCGAGTAGTTCTTGGCCAGCACCACGCCGTTGCGGTCGGTGATGATGCCGCGGTTCGGCACGATCGGCGCCACCGAGATGCGGTTTTCGTCCGCTTGCAGCGAGTACTTGCTGTAGTGCCAGACTTGCAGGAACAGGAAACGGAAACCGATCAGCCCGAAGCAGACGAACACGAACAGGCCCGCCGCCGCGACGCGCAGGCGGAACTTCGAGAGCTGTTGCTGAGTGTCCTTGAATTCGGTCATGCGATTCTGCAAAAGGCCGGGTCGCGGCCATCATGAGTGTGCGCCTAATCCGGCCGGAACCGGGAGGCATGAACGGCGATGTGCGTCGAGCGGGCCGCGGGCGTGGATTCGGCCAGAACGGCCCGCGCGCCCGATGCGTGATCGATCAAATCGGCCGCGTGTCGTCCGGATCGGCCGGGCGACGCTGCGGCATCAACAGCAGGATGCTTGCAATCGGCCACAGCGCGGCTTCCACGAAGCCGTCGATCAGATAACCCCAGCCCGGAAACGACGCGCCCGTCAGCAGACGGATCACGAACGGCACCAGTTGCGCGACGACGAGGAGCGGCATGACCGCGAACGTCTGCACGCCGAGCGACATCCACAGCACCCGGCGGTGGATCGTGATCGCGCCGTACGACAACAGCGTATAGGCCAGTGCGTGCTCGCCGAGCAGGCTGGCGTTGTGCACGTCCATCAGCAAACCGAGGAAAAACGCGATGCCCATGCCGACTTTGCGCGGCTGGTGCACGTTCCAGAACAGCAGCACGAGCGCGACGAAGTCCGGCACGCCGACGAGGCGCCCCCACGGCATCAGGTTC
>DASPZL010000121.1:0-2983 GCA_035636295.1 Paraburkholderia sp. | reverse complement strand
CATCGCGCAGTGACTCCAGCGCCGCGCTGTCGCTGTCCGCGGCGCCGCCTTGCGCGGAAGTATCGATGCCCATGCCGAGCGCGACGCGCCGCGGCGTGCCGAACAGATTGCCGAGCACCGGGAACGCATGAGTCTGCTTCGACTCGAACAGCAGCGCGGGGCCGCCTGCGCGCAGCACGCGATCGCACAGCTCGGTCATTTCCAGGATAGGCGACACGTTTTGCGAGATACGGCGCAGTTCGCCGAGCGATTCGAGGCGGCTCGCGAAGTCGCGCAGGTCTTTATATTTCATCGGTCCGGTCTGGCAGCCGCGAAGCGGCCATGCAAGGGCTGAAAACGGTGGCGAAGCGGGCGGCGCGGTGACGATCAACCGACCAACAAGCGGCCCGAACGGATTGTCGATTTTACCTGCGTTAGGAAGCGCACGTTGAATACCGAAATTGCCAATCGGCTGGAAACCCCCTTGTGCAGGGGGATTCGGCGGACTGAACAGTGTTCATTATTACAATTAGTTATAGATTTGACAGTCTATAGTGTTGACGATCTATAAAACCCTGCTAGAATCCGGTCACATCGGTTGCAGGGAATTGATAGTTTTTACCACCGTCCCCCGGTCCTTCAGACGCAACGCGTCGCTCTTACCGCTCCTGCACGGTATTGACGGTCATATGTAGTCTCCACCAGCGCATATCGACGCTGGCTTTTTCGCGTGGGAGCCATCGCATGCGTGCTTTTTGGCATGCAGGCGGTCTTTTTTAAGATTTTGGCTCCCCAACGGTACTTTTTGCCGTTTTCCCGACGTCGTTGTCGCCTTAACCAGAGCAGGCGGCGTCTTGGCTCTTTCGAACAGCAGTCCAGCCGGTCGTTCTTACGGTGTTCGCGAAAGCCAGCAACATGGGAGATCTGAATGAACGCCTGGTTATCGTGGCGTCCCAACGAGCGGATCGCGCAAGTCATGCGCGGCGCGCTGCGTCAAGGGACGCGTGTAAGTCATCATCTATTCAGCGTGGTTGGCGGATTCGCTGTCCTGTTCGCGCTCACGCTGTGGCTGATGCCGAGCTGGCGCCTGACGCTGGCAACGCGGCTGATGCCCTTCGTCACGGCCGCCGTGCAGGCTGGCCCTGCCCGTCTGCTGCAGGGCAACCCGCTGCCGTCGTTCGCGCCTCAACAGCGCGGCAACGCGGCGCCGCAAGACGATACGCTGTCGAGCTCGTCCATCTCATCGAGCCCGAAGGACAACCCCAACTCGGCGGCTGCCGCCGCTGACGCCGGCTACAACGTCGCCAGCGACAACAGCAGCTTCACGGCTCCTTCCGGCTCGGGCGTGAGCACCGGCCTTTCGTCGGCTGCGCTCAACGGCCTCGATCCGCGCACGCTGCCGAGCGTCGGCACGATCGCTTCGATGATTCCGTCGCAACGCGTGTCGCCTGACGCCCGTGACGACCGCGTGCTGATTTCCACCCGCGAGCAGGACCTCGTAGCGACGTTCATCGCGCGGCGCTACCGCGTCGCTCAGGAGCCCGTCAGCGAGCTTGTAAAGGCTGCGTTCGACACCGGCCGCGAAGTCGGCCTCGACCCGTTGCTGCTGCTCGCCGTGATGGCGATCGAGTCGGGTTTCAACCCGTACGCGGAGAGCGGCGTGGGCGCAAAGGGCCTGATGCAGGTGATGTCGACGGTTCACTCGGATAAATTCCGGTACTTCGGCGGCCAGAACGCGGCGCTCGAACCGCTCGCGAACATCAAGGTCGGCGCGATCGTGCTGAAGGATTGCATCGCGCGCGGCGGTTCGTTGCCGGGTGGCCTGCGCCTGTACGTCGGCTCGACGTCGCAGGACGACGGCGGTTACGGCGCGAAGGTGATGGCCGAACGTACGCGCTTGCGCGATATCGCGCGCGGTCGCAAGGTGCCGATCAACTCGCCGCAGTCACCGTCGACGGTGACCGCTTCGACGTCGGCGTCTACAGCAGCGGCGTCGAATGGTGCGAACAAGCGCGTGCAGATGACGCTCGACGGCCACCCGTTGAGTGCCGCAACGCCGGTGAAGGGCGCGGAGCAGGATGACGCGAGCGCGAATGCGGCGAAGCACGTGGCGCAGCAGCCTGAACTGGGCGCCTGATCGCGTTCGGACACACTGATTGGGTAAAAGAAAAGGGCACCTTCGGGTGCCCTTTTTCGTTGGGTGGCGGGTTCTCTTACGCCTTGAGGCTAGTTTTCGGCGACGCGACGGCACCGTCGCCGCGTACTTACCCGCCGAACAGCTTCCGCAGGCGCTCCACGGCCTCTTCGAGCTTCGAATACGCAGTCGCATACGACAGCCGGATGTACTCGCGCGGCTGATACGAGCCGAAGTCCATGCCCGGCACGAGCACGATGCCCGCGTCGTGCAGCATCGCGCTCGTCAGCGCGGCGCTGTCGCCGGCGGCCGGATGCGCGACGCTGCGGCAGTCGGCGTAGACATAGAACGCGCCGTCAGGCATGACGGGCACCGTGAAGCCCAGCGATTCAAGCGCGGGCGCGATGAAATCGCGGCGGCGCTTGAACTCCAGCCGGCGCCCTTCGTAGATCGCGAGCGTATCCGGCTCGAAGCAGGCGAGCGCCGCGTGCTGCGCAAGCGCCGACGCGCAGATGAACAGATTCTGCGCAAGCTTCTCGAATGCGCCGACGAGCGCGGGCGGCACCACGAGCCAGCCCAGCCGCCAGCCGGTCATGTTGAAGTACTTCGAAAAGCTGTTGACGGTGATGACATCCTCGCCGAACGACAGCGCCGACACGGGCGGCGCGTCATAACTCAAGCCCTGATAAATCTCGTCGACGATCGTGAAGCCACCGCGCGCGCGGACCGCTTCGACGATGCGCTTCAGTTCAGCCGGCTCGATCGACGTACCGGTCGGATTCGACGGCGAGGCGAGCAGCACGCCGCGCGTGCGAGCATTCCACAGGCGCTCGACGTCATTGGCCGTCAACTGGAAGCGCTCGGCCGGGC
>DASPZL010000120.1:0-2899 GCA_035636295.1 Paraburkholderia sp. | reverse complement strand
CGGAAGACTGGCGGTTTGTCGCTCGAACCGGCGATGGTGTCGTCGCGGAAAATAAGGACGGCATTGTCGGCACCGCCGTATGCTGGAAATACGGCCATGAAGGCGGCTCGATCGGCATGGTGATCGTCGCGCCGGAGCGGCAGGGGCAAGGCATTGGACGCAAGCTGATCGAGCTTGCTCTCGACAAGCTCGGCAAGGCCACGGTGCTGCTTCACGCCACACAGCCCGGCGAGCACCTTTGCCGAACGCTCGGATTCACGAAACTCGGGACGGTCAACCAGCATCAGGGCGCGGCATTCCACCCGCCACTCGTTTCATTGCCGCCGGGTGAACGGCTGCGCCCGCTCGGACTCAGTGATACCGCACGCGCAATCGAGCTGGCATCGCGAGCGAGCGGGCTTGATCGAGGCGAGGTATTCACAGAGTTGCTTCACGCATCCGACGGCATCGCCCTCGATCGCGACGGACAGTTGCAAGGCTTCGCGCTCTTTCGCCGCTTTGGAGATGGTTACGTGATCGGTCCCGTGGTCACGCCGGAATCGAATGACCTGAGCCGGCCCAAGGCACTCATCAGTCACTGGCTGGCGTTGAACACCGGTATGTTCGTACGAGTCGATACGGCTGACGACAGCGGACTTTCCGAATGGCTCGATAGTCTTGGTTTGCCTCTCGTCGATACGATAGTCAGGATGGTGCGCAATGGCCCGCTACCGATCGACCCGGCGTTAAGGGAATACGTCATCGCGAATCAGGCCCTCTGCTAGATCACGCCGTCACGATCGACCACACCCCTCACTCCCTCCCGCCGATTCCGCCGGCTTGACTCCTGCCAGATACGAAGGTAACCTTCACAGGTAACCTTCATATTGGTCATGGCATGAGCAAGCGCGATTTACCGATTGACCCCGATACCCTCCACGCGGTGGCGGAAAACCTGCGCGTGCTGGTCGGCAAACTGCGCCGGCGGTTGCGCGAAGAGGCGCATCTGGGCGATTTCACGCCTTCACAGGTGCAGGTTCTTATGCTGTTGGAGCGCGATGGTCCCGCAACCGTCACCGCGCTTGCGCGCGCTCAGGGCATGCGTCCGCAATCCATGGGCGAAACGCTTTCGGTTCTGAAAGCTGCCGGACTCGTCAGCGGCGCGCCGGACCCGAACGATGGCCGGCAAACGGTTCTCTCGCCCACGCCTGCCTTTCGCAAGAAGATCAAGGCGAGCCGCGCGGCACGTGAAGATTGGCTGTTCCGCACCATCCAAACCCGCTTTTCCGCTGCTGAGCAGCAACAACTCGCGGTGGGCGTCGATTTGCTCAAACGCCTCATCGACTCGTAACTCGCAGGAGCAAACACACCATGGCACTCACCACACTCGACGCAAAGACCGCGCTGATTCTTATCGATTTGCAAAATGGTATCGTCGCGCTGCCCACCGCTCACCCCACCGGCGAGGTCGTCAAGCGCGCGGCGAGCCTCGCCGGTGCGTTTCGCCGCCACGGTCTGCCCGTGGTGCTCGTCAACGTGGCGGGCGGCGCGCCTGGCCGCGCGGAACAGTCGCGCAACATGGGCGAATTCCCTGCCGGCTTCGCGGACCTGGTGCCCGAACTGAAGCAGCAGCCCTCGGATCATCGGGTGACCAAACGCACCTGGGGCGCGTTCACGAATACGGATCTCGAAGCGTATTTGCGCAAGCAAGGCGTCACCCAAGTGGTGCTCGCCGGCGTGGCGACCAGCATCGGCGTCGAATCCACCGCACGTTGCGCCCATGAACTCGGCCTGAACGTCACGCTCGTGGTCGACGCCATGACGGACATGCACCTGGAGGCTCACACGAACAGCATCGCGCGAATCTTCCCCCGTATCGGTGAAACCGGCACGACGCAGGAAGTCCTCGATCTGCTCGAGAAGTCGCGCGCATGATCACGCTTTCCGAACCGCGCACTACCCAGCCCACTCAACAGGAATAGTTCCGTGACAGGTACTTTCCGTTCGCTGGGCAATTTCAATTACCGGGTCTGGGCGAGCGGCGCGATCGTCTCGAACGTCGGTACGTGGATGCAGCGCACGGCGCAGGACTGGCTCGTACTCACGGAACTCACGCATCACAATGCGACCTCCGTGGGTATCGTGATGTCGCTGCAGTTCGGCCCGCAAATGCTTCTGCTGCCGCTCACCGGCTACGCGGCCGATCATTTCGACCGCCGCAAGCTGCTGTTCGCCACTCAGGCGGCAATGGGCGCGCTGGCGTTCTGCCTGGGGATCCTTACCGTCACCGGGCTCGTGCAGTTATGGCAGGTCTACGTGTTCGCGGGCCTGCTCGGCTGCGTCACCGCGTTCGATTCGCCGGTGCGCCAGACCTTCGTGTCGGATCTGGTTGGAGAGCGCGATCTGTCGAACGCGGTCGCGCTGAACTCCACCTCGTTCAACGCCGCGCGCATGATCGGACCCGCCGTCGCGGGTCTGCTGATCGCCTCGGTGGGCACAGGGTGGGTGTTTCTGATCAACGCGCTCTCATTCGTCGCGGTGCTCGGTTCACTGCGCATGCTGCGCATCGGCGAACTGCATCTGAAACCCCACGCGATACGCTCGCGCGGCAGCTTCGCGGAAGGCTTCAAGTACGTGTGGAAACGCCCCGATCTAAAAGCCGCGCTGTTGATGATGTTCCTGATCGGCACGTTCGGAATGAACTTTCCGATCTTCATCTCGACCATGTCCGTCACCGCGTTTCACGCGGGCGCCAGTCAATACGGCGTGCTGAGCTCGATCATGGCGATTGGTTCCGTGACCGGTGCGTTGCTCGCCGCACGCCGGGCGAGACCTCGCATGGCGCTGCTGCTCGGCGCGGCAGCGGTTTTCGGCGTGGGCTGCACAGTGGCCGCGGTAATGCCGAACTATGTACTGTTCG
>DASPZL010000119.1:0-8545 GCA_035636295.1 Paraburkholderia sp. | reverse complement strand
AACACGCTGGTGGTCACCGACTACGCCGACAACGTGCGGCGCATCGCGAGCATCATCGCGGGCATCGACACAGCGGCGGGCCGGCAGATCGACGTGGTGCCGTTGAAAAACGCGAACGCGCTCGATATCGCCACGCAATTGAACAAGATGCTCGACCCGGGCGCGATCGGCAGTACCGACGCAACGCTGAAGGTATCGATCACCGCGGATCCGCGCACCAACTCGCTGCTGATCCGCGCGTCGAACGGCGCACGTCTCGCTGCGGCAAGAACGCTTGCCAAACAGCTCGATTCGCCGACCACCATGCCCGGCAACATGCACGTCGTGCCGTTGCGCAACGCGGAGGCGACGAAGCTCGCGAAGACGTTGCGCGGAATGCTCGGCAAAGGCGGCGACACTGGCTCGTCGACCGGCTCGAACGAAGCGAATTCGTTCAACCAGGGCGGTGGCGGCGGAGGCGGTTCCTTGGGCGGCAATTCGACGGGCACCTCGGGCACGCCGCCGCTGCCGACCGGCGGACTCAACAGCAGTTCGATGTCGTCGCCGATGGGCGGCGGCGGAGCAGGAGGAGGAGGCGCATACGGTTCGGGCGGCGGTTCCGCTTCCGGTGGCCAGTTCGGCACCGACAAGGACAAGGGCGACGATAATCAGCCGGGCGGCATGATCCAGGCGGATGCAGCAACGAACTCGCTGATCATCACGGCGTCCGACCCGGTGTACCGCAACCTGCGGGCGGTGATCGAGCAGCTCGACGCGCGCCGCGCGCAGGTCTACATCGAGGCGCTGATCGTCGAGCTCAACTCGAACACGAGCGGCAATCTCGGCATTCAGTGGCAAGTCGCGAACAATTCCGTGTTCGCCGGCACCAATCTCGCGACCGGCTCCGGCAACAGCATCATCAATCTGACGGCGGGGGCCGCTGCGGCCGGCGCTACCGGCGGTCTCGCCTCGGCGCTTGCCAATCAGGGCCTTCAGCAGGGCCTCAACGTCGGCTGGATTCACAACATTTTCGGCGTGCAGGGACTCGGCGCGCTGCTGCAGGCGTTATCGCAGACCGCCGACGCCAACGTGCTGTCCACGCCTAACCTGATCACGCTCGACAACGAGGAAGCCAAGATCGTCGTCGGCACGAACGTGCCGATCCAGACGGGCTCCTATTCGAACCTCACGAGCGCCACCGCGACCTCGGCGTTCAATACCTTCGACCGCGTCGACGTGGGTCTGACGCTCCACATCAAGCCGCAGATCACCGATGGCGGGATTCTGAAGCTGCAGCTCTACACGGAAGACTCGGCGATCGTAAACGGCACGACCAACGCGGTGACCAACCCGGCCGGCCCGCAGTTCACCAAGCGTTCGATCCAGTCGACGGTGCTCGCCGATAACGGCGAGATCATCGTGCTGGGCGGCCTGATGCAGGACAACTACCAGGTCAGCAACAGCAAGGTGCCGCTGCTGGGCGATATTCCGTGGCTTGGCCAGCTGTTCCGCTCGGAACAGAAGACCCGCCAGAAGACCAACCTGATGGTGTTCCTGCGCCCCGTGATCATCAGCGATCGCGATACCGCGCAGGCCGTGACGTCGAACCGTTACGACTATATTCAGGGCGTGCAGGGCGCGTACAAGTCGGACAATAACCTGATGAAGGACAAGGACGATCCGGTGGTTCCGCCCATGCCGATCGGTCCCAGCCAGGGCGGCTCGCCTGCGATGAACCTGTTCGACCTCGACCAGATGCGTCGTCAGCAGATGGCGCCGCCTCAGCAGCCGCAGCCGCAGCCGCAGCCGCAGCCGTCCACGCAGCAGCCTAACGTCGCCCCCGCGGCAAACGGCGGCGCGGTGCAGTCCAATCCTGTGCCGGTCGCACCGTCCACCGCATCGCCAGGAGTTCAGCCGTGAGTACGCCGTCCACGCCGCCGTCAGCTGCAACGTCGCCGGCATCGGCGCGGGCCGGCACGGTTGCGCCCGCGGTGATGGCCGAGCATGCGGAGCGCGCGGCGCCCTCGGCGGTTGCCGCACGCCTCGTGCCCTACGGCTTTGCCCGCAGCGGCCAGATCCTGGTCGCGCATCAGTACGCGGACAGCCTTGAAGTCTGGATCAGCGAACGCACCAGCGACGCCGCGCTCGCGGAAGTCGCGCGCAACTTCGGCGCGTTCTCGGTCGTGCGTTTGCCCGCCGACGAGCTCGCGCAGGCGATCAACCAGGCGTATGCGCGCCACGACGGCAGCGCCGCGCAGGTGGTCGGCGAAGTGGAAGGCGAAGTCGATCTGTCGCGCCTGATGCAGGACATTCCCGAGGTCGAGGATCTGCTCGAATCGGAAGACGACGCGCCGATCATCCGCATGATCAACGCGCTGCTCACGCAAGCCGCGCGCGAGCAGGCCTCGGACATTCATATCGAGCCGTTCGAAACGTCGTCGGTGGTACGTTTTCGGGTCGACGGCACGTTGCGCGACGTCGTGCGGCCCAAAAAAGCGCTGCACGGCGCGCTGATCTCGCGGATCAAGATCATGGCGCAGCTCGACATCGCCGAAAAGCGTCTGCCGCAAGACGGCCGTATCACGCTGCGCGTGGGCGGCCGTCCGGTCGACGTGCGCGTCTCGACACTGCCCACCGGACACGGCGAGCGCGCGGTGCTGCGTCTGCTGGAAAAAGACGCGTCGCGTCTGAATCTCGAAGCGCTCGGCATGGCGCCGGATACGCTCGTGAAGTTCGACAGGCTGATCGGCAAGCCGCACGGCATCGTGCTGGTGACCGGCCCGACCGGTTCGGGCAAGACGACCACGCTGTACGCATCGATGTCGCGGCTCGAGACCGCGACCACCAACATCATGACGGTCGAAGACCCGATCGAATACGATCTGTCCGGCATCGGCCAGACGCAGGTCAACGAGCGGATCGGCATGACCTTCGCGCGCGCGCTGCGCTCGATTCTGCGGCAGGACCCGGACATCATCATGATCGGTGAAATCCGCGATCTCGAAACCGCGCAGATCGCGGTGCAGGCGTCGCTCACCGGCCACCTGGTGCTCGCGACGCTGCATACGAACGACGCGGCATCGGCGGTGACGCGTTTGACCGACATGGGCGTGGAGCCGTATCTGCTCGCGTCGTCGCTGCTCGGCGTGCTGGCGCAGCGGCTCGTGCGGCGCCTGTGCCTGGTGTGCCGCGAAGAGCGCGTCGAGGAAGACGGCCGCGTGCACTGGCATCCGGCGGGTTGCGACAAGTGCGGTCAGTCCGGTTACGCGGGACGGCGCGGCGTGTACGAACTGCTGCTGATCGACGACGAAATCCGCACGCTGGTTCACCGCAACGCGTCCGATGCGGAAATTCTCGCTTCGGGCCGTGCGCAAGGCATGCGCACGCTTCGCGAAGATTCGGACCGTTGGCTCGCCTCCGGGCTGACGTCGCTCGAAGAAGTGATCCGCGTGACGGGCGGAGCATAAGCGCATGCCGGCATTTCGTTTCGAAGCAATCGACGCGGCGGGCAAGGCGCAAAAAGGCGTGCTCGACGCGGACAGCGCGCGTGGCGCCCGGACCAATCTGCGTTCGCAGGGACTCACGCCGCTCGTCGTCGAACCCGCGGCGACGCGCACGCGCGGCGAGCGCAATCAACGCTTGTCGCTGGGGCGCCGTTTGTCGCAGCGCGAGCAGGCGATTCTCACGCGGCAACTCGCGAGCCTGCTGATTGCCGGCTTGCCGCTCGACGAAGCGCTCGCGGTGCTCACCGAGCAATCGGAGCGCGACTACATTCGCGAACTGATGGCGTCGATTCGAGCGGAAGTGCTCGGCGGCCATTCGCTTGCCAATGCGCTGACGCAGCATCCGCGTGACTTCCCGGAGATTTATCGCGCGCTGGTGGCGGCCGGCGAACACACCGGCAAGCTGGGCCTCGTGCTTTCGCGCCTTGCCGACTACATCGAGCAACGCAACGCCCTCAAGCAGAAGATCGTGCTCGCGTTCACGTATCCGGCGATCGTCACGCTCATCGCCTTTGGCATCGTCACGTTTTTGCTGAGCTACGTGGTGCCGCAAGTGGTGAACGTGTTCGCCAGCACCAAGCAGCAACTGCCCATCCTCACCGTCATGATGATGGCGCTGTCCGGGTTCGTCCGGCACTGGTGGTGGGCGCTGCTGATCGGCGTGGTGGTGCTGGTGTACCTGGTGCGCTCGATCCTGAAACAGCCCGGCCCGCGCCTCGCGTTCGACCGCTGGCTTCTGACGGCGCCGCTCCTCGGCAAACTCGTGCGCGGCTATAACACCGTGCGCTTTGCCAGCACGCTGGGCATTCTGACGGCGGCGGGCGTGCCGATTCTGCGTGCGCTGCAGGCGGCGGCCGAAACGCTCAGCAACAATGCGATGCGCGAGAACATCGACGACGCGATCGTGCGCGTGCGCGAAGGCACGTCGCTATCGCGCGCGCTCGGCAATACGAAGACGTTTCCGCCGGTATTGGTTCACCTGATCCGTTCGGGCGAAGCGACCGGCGACGTGACTACCATGCTCGACCGCGCGGCCGACGGCGAAGCACGCGAGCTGGAGCGCCGCACGATGTTCCTGACGAGCCTGCTCGAGCCGTTGCTGATTCTGGCGATGGGGGGCGTGGTGCTGGTGATCGTGCTGGCGGTGATGCTGCCGATCATCGAGTTGAACAACCTGGTGCAGTAAGGCGGAAGTTTTGGTGGATCGCGCGGCGGCGGTAGCCGCGCGACCTGCTAAAGCGAATGACGACGCCTGGCGCTTCAGCGCACGTAAATCGTAGGACCTGCCGCATTGGCCGGCAGGAACACTTCGGAATGCGCGCCGTTGCGGTCGATGATGATCGAGCGGGCGCGGACTTCGGAGAGCTTGGCGCCTTGCATCAGCGCGCTGCCGAGCGAGACGGCACGCGGCGGTTCACCGCCGACGCTGACGATGGCCGCGGCCCCTTCGCGCAAGGCGAGGATGCCGAACAGATGCACGTCCTGGTTGGCGGTGCGCGTGAGTTGTCCGCCGAACAGCGTGGCGGCCTGTTCGGTCGACACCTGCGGATGCGCGGCGGCGGCGGGCAACGGTGCACCGGACATCGTGGTGAGCGTGATGACCCAGTAGGTCAGCGTCGCGCAGAACACGGCGAACAGCGCGAGCGACAGAAGGCGGATTTGGATGGCGTTCATGCGCATCATTGTACGGACTATTGTGAAAATTGCGTTGGGTTGAAACCCTTCAACACCATGACATTAAAATGACCGGCCGGGCCTGTTCAATGGCACCCTGATTGCTGATGCGCCCACTGAAGCGCGAACTCCGCCCGATCGAAAATTCATCTGAAAAGAGGTAGCAAGATATGCAACTGTCGACCACTCGCCGCACTGAAATCGCGGGTCCGCGCAGCCGCCGTCAACGCGGTTTCACGCTGATCGAAATCATGGTCGTGATCGCGATTCTGGGCATTCTGGCCGCGTTGATCGTGCCGAAAATCATGAGCCGTCCAGACGAAGCGCGGCGCGTCGCCGCCAAGCAGGACATCGGCACGGTGATGCAGGCGCTCAAGCTCTACCGTCTCGACAATGGCCGTTATCCGACGCAGGAGCAAGGCCTGCGCTCGCTGATCGAAAAGCCGGGCACGGAACCGGTGCCGAACAACTGGAAGGACGGCGGCTACCTCGAGCGCCTGCCGAACGACCCTTGGGGCAATAGCTATCAGTACCTGAATCCGGGTGTGCACGGCGAGATCGACGTGTTCAGTTACGGCGCCGACGGCAAAGCCGGCGGCGAAGGCAATGATTCCGACGTGGGCTCGTGGCAGTAGGCTGTCGAGAAGCCGCCGATTTTTCAGGCGCGCGGGATCGTTCTTCCGTCCGGCCGCCTCGCGTGTTTTGTCGATGTACCGTTTTTGATTTCTTAAGTTGATCGTTCGTGGCCGGTTCTATGCGTATGTCCGCTTGCAAGTCCCGTGTGGACACTCCGTGTACGGCCCCGCTGCCGCGCGCGGCGTGCGCCGGCGCGCGTGGGCGTGACCCGCTTGGTTCGCATGCGCGCGGCTTGAAGCGCGCAGCCGGTTTCACGCTGCTGGAAATGATGGTGGTGCTGGTGATTGCGGGTTTGCTGGTGTCCTTGACCGCGTTGACGATGACGCGTAATCCGCGCACCGATCTGAACGAGGAAGCGCAGCGTCTCGCGCTGCTGTTCGAATCGGCCGGCGACGAAGCGCAGGTGCGCGCGCGGCCGATCGCCTGGCAACCGCTCGAAGGCGGCTTCCGTTTCGACATGCGCACCGAGGACGGCTGGCGTCCGCTGCGCGACGACCTGCTTGGGCCGCGCCGCTGGGAAGGCGGCGTAACCGGCGTGACGATCAACTATCCCGGCTCGGATGCGCAGCCTGGCCGCATCATCTTCGGCACCGAAGCGATCGACGTGCCGGTGCGGATCACGCTGTTTTCGGCGGCGGGGAGCGCGACGATCGTCGGCACCGGCAATGGCCGCTATGAGGTGCACTGAGATGTGGCGTTGCAGGAGCATGGGAGCGCGCGCATCGCAGCGCGGTTTTACGATGATCGAAGTGCTGGTGGCGCTCGCGATCATTGCTGTGGCGTTGGGGGCGTCGTTGCGCGCGGTGGGCAGTCTCGCGACCGGCGAAGCCGATTTGCACCGGCGTTTGCTGGCGGGCTGGAGCGCGGACAACACGTTGGCGCAATTGCATCTGACGCATGCCTGGCCGAGCGTCGGCTCGACGAGCTTCGACTGTTCGCAGGGCAACTTGCAACTGATCTGCACACAGCATGTGACGGCGACGCCGAATCCGGTGTTTCGTCGTGTGGAAGTGATGGTGACGATGCCCGGGCGTTCCGGCAATCTGGCTCAGATGGTCACGGTGGTCGCGAATGAAACCAACCGTTCGCTCTAGGCGCCGCGGCCCGTCGGGCGCGCGTGGTTTCACACTGATCGAGCTGCTGGTCGCGATTGCGATTCTGGCGGTGATTGCGGTGCTGTCGTGGCGGGGGCTCGACCAGATCATTCGCGGGCGGCAGACGATTACGAGCGCGATGGAAGACGAGCGCGTGTTCGCGCAGCTGTTCGACCAGATGCGGATCGACGCGCGCCAGGCCGCGTCGGATGACGAATCCGGACAGGCGGCCATTTCGGTTTCCGGCAGCATGTTGCAGATCGTGCGGCAGATGACCTTGCCGGGGACGGCGCCGCGTTTGCAGGTGGTTCGGTATCGCGTGTCGGAGGGGCGTGTGATTCGCTATGCGTCGCCGCCGTTGGGCAATGTCGGCGAATTGCGCCGGGCGCTGCGCGGTGGTGAAGGTGATGGATGGGCGGCGGTGCCGTTGATGGGTGGCGTTGGTTCGATTTCCGCGCGGGTTTATGTGCCCAGGGTGGGCTGGACGACGCAGATGAAGGATGTGCAGAGCGCGATTACGGAGAACGACAATAATCTTAAGGTGCCGCAGTTGGGGAATGCGCCGTTGCCGCGGTCTGTGACGGGGTTGGAAGTTAGCATTGGGGCTAAGATTTTGGCGCGGCCTGTCACGCGGGTTTTTCTCGTCGGGGAATGATATGAGGTTTTCTTTGTTGTCTCCGCGACGCTCTTTGTCTGATTGCCTCACCGCAGGAACACAACCAACCCCGCGGAACAGGCAAAAAAACCAAACCGGCGCCGCAATAATCAGCGCACTACTGGTAGTCGCACTATCAGCGATATTGGTTTCAGGCATGCTCTGGCGCCAACAAGTCCAAATCCGCCGGATAGAAAACCAGCGCCTGCTGTCTCAAGCCCAATGGGTCGCCCGAGGCGCCTTGGACTGGACACGCCTGATCCTCCGCTCGGAAGGCGACACCTCCGCAGGCATCACCTACCTAGGCGGCCTATGGGGCGTCCCCATCGCCAAAACCCGCCTATCGGATTTCCTGGGCCAAATCGGCGAAGTCAGAGCGGAACAAGGCGCGGAAACCTTCCTCTCGGGCTCGATCGAAGACGCCCAGTCGAAATTCAACCTCCGCAACCTTGTCTCGAGCCCCGCGCCCGGCGTCATGCAACTGGACATGGAGCAGATCGGCGCCTATCAGCGTCTGCTCGTGTCGCTCGGCGTCAACAGCCAACTGGCGAAAAACACCGCCGTGCAGGTCCGCGCCAGCCTCGCGCAATCGGCGACGCGCTTTCAGACCGTCACGTCCGCCGCCGGCACGGCGGCGACGCCGACGATTCAGGGCGGCGCAACCGGCGGCGGCTTCACCGAAAAACCCGGTATCGAAGACGGCGACGACAATGCAGCCCGTGCACCGCTGCAACTGACCGGCGTCGATTCGCTGCTCGATATCCCCGGCTATACGCCGGAGATGGTCGCGCGCTTGCGTCCGTTCGTCACCGTATTGCCGACCGCAACGGCGCTCAACATGAATACGGCCTCCGCCGAAGTGATCGCGGCGCTCGTGCCGGGAATGAACGTGTCGGCCGCGCAGGCCCTCGTCGCGCGCCGGCAGACGGTGTTTTTCCGTAACGCCGGCGACGTGCAGCTTGCGTTGCGCGGCGCCGGCGTGCAGTCGGTCTCGATCGATCCGG
>DASPZL010000118.1:0-12903 GCA_035636295.1 Paraburkholderia sp. | reverse complement strand
GCACGCGGCGCGCGCTCAGGCCGTACTACCGCGAGACGATCGCCCGCGGTCTGGCGAGCGGCGAGTTGTACACAGGCTTGTGGGAAAACGTCGGCACGCCGGCGCAACTGCAGGAGTTGGATCAGCGTTTGAACGCACGCTGAAAAGCGCACGCCAGGAAGCGGCGAATCAACGCCCGCCTTCGCCCGCATCCACCGCGCTCACCGTTTCCGCCGACTCCGGCGCCTCTGCCGCGCGTTGCTGCTGCAACGCCCACATCTGCGCGAACAGGCCGTTCGCGCGCAGCAATTCGGCGTGCGTGCCGCGCTCGACGATGCGCCCTTTATCCATCACGATGATCTGTTGCGCGTGCACCACCGTAGAAAGCCGGTGCGCGATGATCAGCGTCGTGCGCTCGCGGGCGATCTGATCGAGCTCGTGTTGAATGGCGCGCTCCGAACGCGAATCGAGCGCGGAGGTGGCTTCGTCGAACAGCAGGATCGGCGGATTCTTGAGGATGGTCCGTGCAATCGCGACGCGCTGTTTTTCGCCGCCCGACAGTTTCAAGCCGCGCTCACCGACCGGCGTCTCATAGCCCTTCGGCAAGCCTTCAATGAACTCGTGAATGTGCGCCGCGCGCGCCGCCGCGATCACTTCTTCACGCGTTGCCGACGGACTGCCGTAAGCGATGTTGTAGTAGATCGAATCGTTGAACAGCACCGTGTCCTGCGGCACGATGCCGATCGACGCGCGCAGCGAATCCTGCGTGACGTCGCGAATATCCTGACCGTCGATGGTGATCGAGCCGCCCGCGGCCCGGTCCAGATCGTAGAAGCGGAACATCAGCCGCGCGAGCGTCGATTTGCCCGAGCCGCTATGGCCGACCACCGCCGTGGTGGTGCCCGCCGGAATCGTGAAGCTCACGTCGTACAGAATCTGCCGCGCCGGTTCATACGCGAAGTTCACGTGCTCGAACCGCACCTGCGCGCCGCTCACCTTCAGGGCCGGCGCATCCGGCAGATCGGGCACTTCCTGCGCGGCGCCGAGCAGCGTGAACATGCGGTCCATGTCGGTGAGACTTTGCTTCAGTTCCCGATACACGACGCCGAGAAAATTCAGCGGAATATAGAGCTGCAACATGAAGGTGTTGATCAGCACCAGATCGCCGAGCGTGAGACGCCCGGCCATCACGCCCTCGGTCGCGCGCCAGAGAATGAACACGAGCCCCGTGCCGATGATCGCCTGCTGCCCGAAATTCAGCGCCGACAGCGAGCGCTGCGATTTGATCGCCGCCGTGCGATAGCGCTTGAGGTTTTCGTCGTAGCGCTGCGCTTCCCACTCTTCGTTGCCGAAGTACTTCACAGTCTCGTAGTTGAGCAGCGAATCGATCGCGCGCGAGTTCGCCTTTGAATCCAGGTCGTTCATCGTGCGGCGAAAATGCGTGCGCCACTCGGTGACCTTCACGGTGAAGACGATGTATACGGCCAGCGCAATAAACGTGACGACCGCGTAATACGCCTCGTATTTGACGACGAAAAAGCCGAGCACGAGACCCACTTCGACGAACGTCGGCAGGATGCTGTACAGCGAATACGAAATCAGCTGCGTGATGCCGCGCGTGCCGCGTTCGATGTCGCGCGACATGCCGCCCGTCTGCCGTTCGAGATGGAACCGCAACGACAGCGCATGCAAATGGCGGAATACTTTCAACGCGAGTTGGCGCACCGCGCTTTCGGTCACCTTCGAAAACAGAATCTCGCGCAATTCGGTGAAGAGCGACGTGGAGAGCCGCACCACCGCATACGCGACCACCAGCAAGCCGACGCCGCCCAGCAGCACGATACCCGGCGAATCCTGCGCGCGGCCGAGCGCCGTGAGATGCTGCACGGAGGCCAGACTGTCGACGATCCGCTTCATCACGATCGGCACGCCGAGATTGGCGACCTTCGCGCCGATCAGGCAGCTCAGCGCGAACGCGACGCGCCATTTATACGTGGCCAGGTAAGGCAGCAGCGACAGGATCGTCTGCCAGTCGTTGCGCGGCTGGGTGGAAATCGGCGAGGGTTCGGACGAGGGCGTGCGGCGCATGGGATCGGCTGGGGAGAGTGTGGAAGCGACGGAGTTCGCAGCGAACGGCGACCGCAGCGAGCGCGGCCGATCGGCCAAGCACACTGGTTTTTGTCGCGCGACCCGGCTGGGCGCTTTCCCGTACAATTCCTAATTTTTCTATTGTCGCAGAAGCTGGCTGGCGCCGCTTTTCATGGGCTGTCCGGCCCTCGTTCACGTTGGCCGCGCGGTCGTGCCGTACGGCCGTGTCGTACAGTTGTCGTGAAATCCCCGCCTGCCGGTCGAGCCGACCGAGCCAAATACGTTTTCAAGGGTGCCCCGATGACCGATCTTCCTCAACTCCCGCAAAAGCCTTGCGCGCTGCGCGTCATGCCGCAGCCGTCGGACGCCAATGTCCACGGCGACGTGTTCGGCGGCTGGATCATGGCTCAGGTGGATATTGCCGGCTCGATTCCGGCAAGCCGCCGCGCCAACGGACGGGTCGCGACCATCGCGGTCAATTCGTTCGTGTTCAAGCAGCCGGTGTTCGTCGGCGATCTGCTGAGCTTTTACGCGGATATCGTCAAGACGGGCAATACATCGGTGACGGTGTCGGTCGAGGTCTACGCACAACGTATGAGCCTGACCGAAGACCTCGTGAAGGTGACCGAGGCGACCCTGACCTACGTCGCCACCGACAGCGACCGGCGTCCGCGCGCGCTGCCGGTGCTGGATTGAGCGCCGCGCGCTGAGCAGACATCGCTTCAGGCGCAAAGCGACTACTTCGCGCGAATCGACGCCGAAGGCGCGCCGCTGCCACGCAAATAGGCGTCGACCTGCCCTTCGATCCACTGCGCGAAATGCGCCTGCCTGGCATTGAGAATTTCGCGCTGCTGCCACACCAGCCAATACGGATACCGGTACGGCACGCGGATATCGGTGATCTGCACCAGTTCGCCGCGCGCCAGCGCATGCGCGACCAGGCTGCGCCGTTCGAGCGCCACGCCCTGACCCAGCAAGACCGCGCCGAGAACGATGTTCGAATCGTTCGACGACAGCACCACCGCTTCGGCGGCCGGCTCCGCCACCTGAGCCGCCTGACACCACTGGGTCCATGGCGCGTCGGGGCTTGAAATCAACGGACAGGCGATCACGTCCTCGGCGCTGACGGGAAAACGGCCGTTCGGCGCGAGCGCGAAATGCGGCGCGGCGACCACCACCATCTCGTCGTCGAACAGTTTCTGTTGCGCGACGTCCGGCCAATGCCCCTGGCCCATGCGGATGCCGACGTCGCTCACACCCTGGCGCAAATCCTCGACCTGCAGACTCGTCAGCAACCGAACCCGATAGTAAGGATGCGCCTCACGGAAGCTCGCAAGGCGCGGCACGAGCCAATGCTGCGCGAACGACGGCAAGGTCGCGATCACCAGTTCGCTTTCGTGCGGGCGCGCCTGCGCTCGGCGCGTGGCATGCGTGATGTCGCGCAGCGCCGCGCGTATCTCGAGCGCGTAAAAACGTCCTTCCTCGGTGAGCCGCAGGCCGCGCGCCTCGCGCACGAACATCGCGACACCCATCGAATCCTCGAGCACCTTGATCTGCTGACTCACCGCCGAGTGCGTGACATGCAGCTCCCGCGCGGCCTGAGTCACGCCGCCGAGGCGGGCAACGGCCTCGAAGCAGCGAAGCGCGGTCAAGGGCGGGATAGGTTTCATGTAAGAAATTCTGACGTAAACCGTCGAATAATGTCGCTTTTTTTGGCATGAAGAGATGCTTAATCTATCGGTTCGATGCGCCACCGTCAGCGCTGGCGGGCGAGCAGCCACCGTACGGCGGGCTCGGGCGCGCAATGATAGATCTTCTAACGGGAAATAAGATGAAACTGATCGGAATGCTCGATTCGCCCTACGTGCGCCGGGTCGCCATCTGCCTCAAATTGCTGAAGCTCGACTTCGAGCACCAGTCGATCTCCGTGTTCAGCACCTACGACCAGTTCGCGAGGATCAACCCGGTCGTCAAGGCGCCGACGCTGATCGCCGACAACGGCCGGACCGTGATGGATTCGACGGTGATTCTTCAGTACCTGGCCACGCTCGCCGGGCCGGAGCAACGGCTGTTTCCGTCGCGGCCGGACGACTGCCTGCGCGCCGCCCGTCTCACGGGCCTCGCGCTCGCGGCTTGTGACAAGACCGTGCAGATCGTCTACGAACGTAATCTGCGTCCGGCGGAGAAGCAGCACGAACCATGGGTCGAACGTGTGCGCTCGCAATTGCTCGCGGCTTACGGCGAGCTTGAACAGGAACTCGTGGCTGCACCGCTGCCGATCGAGCCGGATCACTTCGGCGCGGCGGACGTCACCGTGACGGTGGCCTGGAGTTTCACGCAGATGATGCTGCCGCAGATCGTCGGCGCAGCCGACCATCCGCGCTTGCAGGCATTCGCCGCGCGCGCCGAGCAGCTGCCGGTGTTCGTCAGCACGCCTGCGGTGTGAGCACGTCACGCGCAAGGCCTGGCTGCGCTCGCCGCACCGGCGGCGTCACACCGTCGCCAGTTCGCGCCCCACTCCGCCCTGGAACAACTCGGAAATCGCGTCCGTCGACAAAGGTTTCGCGAAGTAGAAGCCCTGCATCTCGTCGCACGCGCGCTCCCTGAGAAAGTCGAGCTGCGCGGACGTCTCCACGCCTTCGGCGATGACCTGCAGCTTCAGCGAATGCGCGAGAGCGATGATCGCCGAGGTGATGGTCTCATCGTCGCCTGAAATGCCGATGTCCGACACGAACGAGCGGTCGATCTTCAGACGGTCCACGGGAAAGCGCTTCAGATAGCTGAGACTCGAATAGCCGGTGCCGAAGTCGTCGATGGCGAGACCGATGCCGAGCGCGTGCAGTTCGTTGAGCATCGACACCGCTTCCTCGGCGTTGCGCATGATCGTGCTTTCGGTCAGTTCGAGTTCGAGGTATTGCGGTTCGAGACCGGTCTCGGCCAGCACCTGCATCACCAGCTTCGCGATATCGCGCTGCTGGAAAACCCGCGCGGACAAGTTCACCGACACGCGCGCCGGCGGCAAACCTTCGTCCTGCCAGGCCTTGTTCTGGCGGCACGCCTCACGCAACACCCACTCCGAAAGCGGCCCGATCAAGCCGCTTTCCTCCGCGACCGGAATGAACGAAGACGGCGGCACCAGTCCCACTTCGGGATCGCGCCAGCGCACCAGCGCTTCCGTGCCGACGATCTGCCCGCTCTCGATGTCCACCTGCGGCTGGTAGTGCAGCAGGAATTCGTTGTCGCGCAACGCGCGGCGCAGACGCCGTTCGAGATTCAGCCGCGCGCCCACGCTCGCGTTCATCTCCGGCTGATAGAACTGGAACGTGTTGCGGCCCATGTCCTTCGCGCGATACATCGCGAGGTCGGCCTTTTTCATCAGCGTTTCGGCGTCGTCGCCGTCTTGCGGGAAGAGGCTCGCGCCCATGCTGCAGCCCACGTACAGCTCGGTGCCGTCGAGCCAGACCGGCTCGGAAATCGACGCACGCACGCGCTCCATCCACGCGATCAGCGATTGTTCGTCGACGGTGTCGGTCATCACGATCACGAACTCGTCGCCGCCGTGCCGCGCCACCGTGTCGCTCGTGCGCGTGCAGCGCGCGAGCCGCTCGGCGACCACGCTCAACAGACGGTCGCCGACGCTATGGCCGAGGCTGTCGTTGACGTTCTTGAAGCCGTCCAGATCGATGAACACGACCGCGACGCCCTTGTGCTGCCGCTGTGCGACGATCAACGCATGCTGCAGACGGTCGCGCAGCAGGTTGCGATTGGGCAGCCGCGTCAGGCTATCGTAGTTGGCCTGGTATTCGAGCTGTTCCTGATAGCGCATCAGATCGGTCACGTCGTTGATCACGCCGATGTGATGCGTAATCACGCCTTCCGCGTTCGGCACTGGCGCGATGAACAGCTGATTCCAGAACAGCGCGCCGTCCTTGCGATAGTTGCGCACCACCGCGCTCACTTCGCGGTTCGCCGCGAGCGCCTGGCGGATCGACGCGACACCTTCCTGGTCGCGGTCATCGCGCTGCAGCACGCGGCAATCGTGGCCGATCACCTCGGCGGGATCGTAACCGGTGATGCGCATGAACGCGGGGTTCACGTATTCAATCAGATTGCCCGCCGGCGACGGCGCGGTGATCAGAATCGCGTTGACGCTGGCGTCGAGCGCGCGGCTTTGCAGACGCAACGCGAGATCGGCGCGCTTGCGCTCGGTGATGTCCGTGTAGGAACCGAGCACGCCGATCACGCGGCCGTCGCTGTCGGTGAACGGCAGCTTGCTCGTCATCGTGGTGCGGTGCACGCCGTCGATCACCACGTCGACTTCGAAATTCATCTTCGGCACGCCGGTGCTCACCACCTCCTTGTCGTGTTCGTTAAGCAGATCGGCGAATGCGCGCCACGGCATGTCGGCGTCGCTCTTGCCCACCACCTGCTCGGGATAGGCGAGCCCCGCATCGCGCGCGAACGCCATGTTGCAGCCGAGATAGCGCGATTGCCGATCTTTCCAGAAAATGCGCTGCGGAATGTTGTCGATCACCGTTTCGAGCATCTGGTTCGAACGCTGCGCTTCGGCCTCGGCGTTGATCTGCTCGGTGACGTCGTCGGCCAGCACGAAGAACGCGGCGCGGCCCATGAAATTCAGCGCGTGATACGAAATGTCGGCGCTGATCATGGAGCCGTCCTTGCGCCGGTGATGCCAGATGCCCGCCATCGTGCGGCCGTGCGGCACCGCGTCGCTGCGTTGCAGGTGCGATTCGAGACGCGGGACTTCGGTGTCCGGCCGGATCGCGCGAATCGTGGTGCGGAGAAACTCGCTTTCCGTGTAACCGTATTGCTGAATCGCGGCCGCGTTGACGGCGAGAAAGCGCAGCGTCTCGCGATCGAAGATGTACATCGGGACCGGATGGTCGTCGAACAGGCTGCGAAAACGCTCGTCGTTGCGGCCGAGTGCGCGGACGCTGCGCAGCTTCTCGCGCGCGCTGTTTTCGCGTGCGCCGAACGTGAAGATCAGCAGCGCGCTGCCGGCCAGCATCGTCAAGATCAGCAGCAACGTCGCGCGCCGGGTTTCGCTCGCCGAGGCTGCGAGCGACGCCTTCAACGCGCGGTTCTCCTCGCCGCGCAACGCCGCCAGGCCGGCTTCGACGCGATTCAGCCCAAGCCCGAGATGCGTATAGGCGGACGCCGCCCACGTGCGCGAGGTATCCGGTTCGGCTTGGGCGCTTCTGACGAGCGCGTCGTCGAGGTCATGTTGCAGCGTCTGGCTGTCCGCGCTCAGCCTGGCTAACGCGGCGAGCATGGCCGGTTCGCCAGCGAGTTCGACACGCAGATCGCGCTCGATACCGGCGAGCGTTGCCGTCATCGTGGTGGCCGCATTGGCAGGCGCCGACTCGCCCGATGCTTCGAAACGGCCGAGCGCCGCGAGTCCGCCGTCGAGCGCCGCCTGGTAGGCGTCGAGGTTCTGGCGCACGTTCGTCGAACGCAGCATGCGCGCGTCGGCGTCGCGTTGGCCGCAAATCTGCGTGTAGGCGACGAACGCATTCGCGCCGACCGCGGCGACAACGACCGCCATATTGATCAGCAGCCGTTTCGTTAGAAAAGGAGTCATGGGTTCCGAACGTCAATCGTTCTGCGGACGGGAGCGCGCGGCCGCTGCCGGTGCGCCGGGGCGCATCGATGCAAGTCCTTTTACGCGCCAACCCATGGATAACGGCAGCGTTCGGAACAGGTTGAGGGTGGTGGGTGAAAAAAACCGCGGGCCGCGCCTAGCCGGTCGCACCTAGCCGGCCGCACCGAATTCTTTCATCGCAGGGACGAAGTCGTGGTTCGCTTCCGGCTTGCGCGACAATTTCGCGAGCACGTAGCGCTTGAACGGCTGGAGGGCGGCCCACTGGGCGACGCTCGGCGTGGCGAGACCGGCGAGCCCCGCCTGATGCGCGATGCCGTCCGGCACGCTGTCGGTGCGGCACCAGGCCGGCGCCTCCTCGGGCGTGAACCATTCCGGTTCGACGTTCGCATGGGTGCGCAGCATTTCGAACAGCGCGTGATCGAAATTCGGCTCGATTTCCGCGTCTTCCTCGACCGGGAAACGCGCCAGCAATTTGCGGTCCTCGAGCGGCAGCAACTGCCACTGCGCGAGCGTGATGCGCAGGCCGAAACGGTCGAGATTGAACCGCACCGACATGGGGATGTAGGTGAAATTCTCCGAAGACTCGACCTCGAAGTTGAACAGCAGCGGTGCTTCGTTGAGTCCCATGACAAAGTTCCTCTTTGATGACGGGCAACGCGCAAGCCCGGCTTGGGGTATTTTAGAACCTTATTCGCGCGAAGGCGGTCTGGCTTGGAGCCGCCTTGGGCCACCCGGAGTCGCTTCGCGGCGCCGGACAAGGCCGCACGCCGCTCACGCGCGCGGCATGGCAAAGGAGTGAACCAGCTTGAACGAACTGGAAACAACCGGGCAGCCGGGTGCCGTGGCGCGCCAGGTGCACCGGCATCGCGGCGCTGCGGTCGAAACCGTCACCGATCACGTCGGTCAGGAGTGGCCGGTGGCGCTTGTCTTCAACGGCATTTCGCACGCGGTGATGATGTGCACGCCCTGCGATCTGGAAGCGTTCGCGGTCGGCTTCGCGATTTCGGAAGGCATCGTGGAGCGCGGCAGCGACATTCAGGACATCGAGGTCGAATTGCACGACGATGGCGAATTGCCGCATGCCGAAGTGCAATTGCAGGTCGTGCAGCAGGCGTTCGTCTCGTTGAAGGAGAAGCGCCGCGCGCTGGCCGGGCGGACCGGCTGCGGCGTGTGCGGGATCGAAAGCATCGATCTGCTGGATCTGAAGCCGGAGCGGGTGCCCGACACCGGCTTCCTGCAACGGCTCGCGCCGGATGCCATTGCTCGCGCCGCCCGCGAGTTGCCGGAGCATCAGGCGCTGACGCGGCTAACCGGCGGCCTGCATGCCGCCGCATGGTGCGACGCGGCAGGCGCGATCCGCTACGCGTTCGAGGACGTCGGCCGCCACAACGCGCTCGACAAGCTGATCGGCCAACTCGTGCTCGATCGCGTGGACACCCAGGACGGTTTCGTGTTTCTGTCGAGCCGCGCCAGCTATGAACTGGTGCGCAAGGCCGCGCGCGTCGACGTGCCGATGCTCGCCACGATCTCGGCGCCGTCGTCGCTCGCGATTGCGATTGCCCGCAAGGCGGGCGTGCGGCTCGTCAGCTTCTGCCGCGAAACGAGCTACGTCGACTACGACACGTTGCAGCCGGCGCAGCCTTGAGTTGAGCCGCAGGTTGAAGCGTCCACACGCGACACCTCAATCGAACTGCCGGAAGTCCGGCTTGCGCTTCTCGAAGAACGCCTTGAACGCCTCGCGCGCTTCCGGCGCAAGCAGCATCTTGCCGAAGTGCACGGCTTCTTCCGTCATTTGCGTTTGCACGTCGTGGTGGCTCGCGCGCTTCATCAAGCTCTTCGTCACACGCAACGACGAGGCCGGCAACGCGGCCAGCTTCGCGGCTTGCGAAGCCGCGAACGCATCAACTTCGGCGGCGGGCAGCAGGCGATTCACGAAGCCTATGCGTTGTGCTTCGCGCGCGTCGAAGGCTTCGCCGAGCAGCAGCTTTTCCGCCGCCGCCTGATAGCCGGCGACACGCTGCAACAAGAGGCTCGACGCCGCTTCCGGACACAACCCAAGTTGCGCGAACGGTAGCGAAAAGCTCGCCGTGTCCGCCGCATAAACCAGATCGCAATGCAGCAGCAGCGTCGTGCCGATGCCGACCGCCGGCCCCGCCACCGACGCCACCAGCGGCTTTTCCGCCGAGCTGATTGCGCGCAGGAACTGGAACACCGGCGAGTTTTCGCCGCCCGGCGGCGACTTCATGAAGTCTTCGAGATCGTTGCCGGCGCTGAAAATGCCCGCGCTGCCGCGAATCAGAATGGCCCGCACCGAGGCATCGCCTTGCGCCTCGACCAGCGCGTCGGCCATTGTCTGATACATCGCGGCCGTAATCGCGTTCTTCTTGTCGGGCCGGTTGAAGGCAATCGTCAGCACGCCGTCGGCGCGCTCGACCAGAATATCCATTGTCATCTCCTCCGTACTCTTGCCGAGAATGTGAAAACGGTTCGCAAGCCACACAGCCCGCGAACCGTTCATGCGGTCTTTATCAAGCCAAGCTTACAGGCGCTCGATGATGCCCGCCGCGCCCATGCCGGTGCCGACGCACATCGTCACCATGCCGTACTTGTAGTTGCGGCGGCGCAGGCCATGCACGACCGTCGACGCACGAATCGCGCCTGTCGCCCCGAGCGGGTGGCCCAACGCGATCGCGCCGCCGAGCGGGTTGATCTTCGACGGATCGAGACCGAGGTCCTGAATCACCGCCAGCGATTGCGCGGCGAACGCTTCGTTCAGTTCGATCCAGTCGAGGTCGTCCTGCTTGAGACCCGCGGCCCTCAGCGCGGCCGGAATCGCTTCCTTTGGGCCGATGCCCATGATTTCCGGCGGCACGCCGCGCACGGCGAAGCTGACGAAGCGCGCGAGCGGCGTGAGGTTGAACTGCTTGAGCATCCTTTCCGACACGACGATCAACGCGCCCGCGCCGTCCGACGTTTGCGAGCTGTTGCCCGCCGTCACCGAGCCCTTGTTCGCGAACACCGTGCGCAGCTTGGCGAGACCTTCCAGCGACGTATCCGCGCGCGGACCTTCGTCGAGCGCGACTTCGCGCGTCTTCACCCGCACTTCGCCGCTGGCGAGATCAGGGAAGCGCTCGGTGATCGTGTACGCGGCGATTTCGTCGTTGAATTCGCCGGCCTGCTGCGCGGCGATCGCGCGGCGGTGCGATTCGACCGAAAACGCGTCTTGCGCTTCGCGGCTGATCTTCCAGCGCTCGGCGACCTTCTCCGCGGTGAGACCCATGCCGTACGCAATGCCCACGTCCTCATTGCGATCGAAGATATGCGGCGACAGCGACGGCTTGTTGCCCATCATCGGCACCATGCTCATCGACTCGCAGCCGCACGCGATCATCGCGTCCGATTCACCAACGCGAATGCGGTCGGCGGCCATGGCGAGCGCCGTCAGGCCGGACGCGCAGAAGCGGTTCACCGTCACGCCGCCGACCGTGTTCGGCAGGCCGGCCAGCAAAGCGCCGATCCGCGCGACGTTGAGCCCTTGTTCCGCTTCGGGAATCGCGCAACCGACGATCGCGTCCTCGATCACCCTGGTGTCGAGGCCGGGCACTTGCGCCACGGCCGATCTGATCGCGTGCACCAGCAGTTCGTCCGGGCGCGTGTTCCTGAACATGCCGCGCGGCGCCTTGCCGATCGGCGTGCGGCTCGCGGCGACGATGTATGCGTCTTGCAATTGCTTTGCCATTTAAAGCTCCTTTGTCGACCAGAGTTGGCGCTTTAGCGCCTTACTCTGGTCCCATGCAGTCTCATCGCGGTCGACCAGAGTTGGCGCTTCAGCGCCTTACTCCGGTCCCATGCATATGATTGCTGTCCGCGCCGCGCTTAGTTACGAACCGGCTTGCCGGTTTGCAACATGCCCATGATCCGTTCCTGCGTCTTTTGCGTGCCGAGCAGATCGACGAACGCACGACGCTCGAGTTGCAGCAGCCATTCTTCGTCGACGAGGCTGCCCGCTTCCACGTCGCCGCCGCACACCGCTTCCGCGATGCGGCTCGCGATCAGGAAATCGTGCTCGCTGATGAAACGGCCGTCGCGCATGTTGACGAGCGATGCCTTGATGGTCGAGATCGCCGAGCGGCCCGCGACCGGCACTTGTGTGACGCGCAGCGGCGGACGGTAACCCGCCGCCGACAGTGCGCGCGCTTCTTTCTTCGCGACGTCGAGCAGTTCGAACACGTTGAAGACGATCGTGTCGGACGGCTTCAGGTAGCCCATCGCGCGGGCGTCGAGTGCGGAGGCCGAGACCTTCGCCATCGCCGCGTTTTCGAACGACTTCTGCACGAACTTCAGCAAGTCGTTGGTCGCGCCCACTTGCGTCGCGGCTTCCGCCGCGCGCAGCGCCGCTTCCTTCAGACCGCCGCCGGCGGGCACGAGGCCCACGCCGACTTCCACCAGACCGATATAGCTTTCGATGTGCGCGACACGCTTCGCGCTATGCAGCACCAGTTCGCAGCCGCCGCCGAGCGCGATGCCCGACACCGCCGAGACGACCGGCACGCTCGCGTACTTCACGCGCAGCATGCCTTGCTGGAATTTCTTCACGAACGGCTCGATGCCTTTCGCGCCGCCCATCATGAACGCAGGCATCGCTTCCTCGAGGTTGGCGCCCGCGGAGAATGGGCCGCCCGGCGTGCCGAGTTTCAGCGACGTCGGCTGCCATACCACCAGACCCTTGTAGTCCTTTTCGGCCAGCTCGATTGCTTGCGTCAGACCGTCGATCACCGACGGTCCGATCGTGTTCATCTTGCTCTTGAACGACACGATCAGCACATCGTTCTCGCCCGCGCGATCGTCGACCCATGCGCGCACGGCGTCGGTTTCGAACAGCGTTTTGCCGTAGGTCTTCGGATCAGCCGCCGTTTCGCCGACCAGCGGCGCACGGAACACCTGCCTGTCGTACACGGAGAGAGACGAGCGCGGCACGAACGTCTTCGAAGCCGGCGACCACGAACCTTCGTTCGTATGCACGCCGCCCTTCTCGGCGACGGGACCATCAAGGACCCACGACGGCAGCGGCGCGTTCGACAGCGCCTTGCCTGCCGCGATGTCTTCCTGCACCCACTCGGCGACCTGCTTCCAGCCAGCCGTCTGCCAGCCTTCGAACGGACCTTCATTCCAGCCGAAGCCCCAACGGATGGCCAGATCGACGTCGCGCGCGT
>DASPZL010000117.1:0-15444 GCA_035636295.1 Paraburkholderia sp. | reverse complement strand
TTGACGCCCGCGGTCACGGCCGTTTCGAAATCGACATCGTCCAACAGAATGTTGGCCGACTTGCCGCCCAGTTCCTGATGTACGCGCTTGACGGTCGGGGCCGCGAGCTTCGCGATCTCGATGCCCGCGCGCGTCGAGCCGGTGAACGACACCATGTCCACGTCGGGATGCGCCGCGAGCGCCGCGCCGACGGTCGGCCCATCGCCGTTCACGAGATTGAAGACGCCCGGCGGCACGCCCGCGGCGTCCAGAATCTCCGCGAACAGCAGCGCGTTCAGCGGGGTTACTTCGCTCGGCTTGAGCACCATCGTGCAGCCGGCCGCGATCGCGGGCGCGGCCTTGCAGACGATCTGATTGATCGGCCAGTTCCACGGCGTGATGAGCGCAACCACGCCCACCGGCTCGTGATTGACGAGCGTCGTGCCTTTCTTGCGCTGCCAGGCGAACGTCTCGCAAGTGCGAATCAGTTCTTCCAGATGCCGCCGCCCGATCCCCGCTTGCCACGCATGCGCCATCGCGCGCGGCGCGCCAAGCTCGCGCGAAATCGTGTCGCCCATCTCGTCGTGACGTTCGAGGAACACGTCGAGAACGCGGCGGATCAGCGCGAGGCGGTCGGCGGGTGTGGTCTGCGAGAACGATGTAAACGCGCGTTTTGCGGCTGCTACCGCGCAATCGATATCGGCGGGCGTGCCCATCGCCACTTCGGCAATGGCTTCTTCAGTGCAGGGATCGATGACGGGCAGGCGAGCCGTGCCCGACGGCTCGACCCACTTGCCGTCGATATAAAACTTCAGTGCATTGATCATGTGAGATGTGTTGAAAGAGAATTTCAGGCGCGCGCCGCGCCGGAGCGGCGGCTGACCACGACGATCATCACGAGGCACAGCGTGAGCGCGGTGAGCATCGTGCTAATAGCGGCGATGGTGGGATCGATCTCGTCGCGCAATGTGACGAACATGCGGCGCGTCAGCGTCTGGTTGGTGCCGCCCGACACGAAAAGCGCGACCACCGTCTCGTCGAGCGCCTGAATGAACACGAACACCGCGCCGGAAATTACGCTCGCCTTGATTTGCGGCAGCGTCACGGTCATGAAGCTGCGAAAGCGGTTCATGCCGAGGCTGCGCGCGACCATCTCCTGAGTGCGGTCGAAGGTGCGAAGATCGGCGCCGACAGAGATCAGCACATACGGCAGCCCGAGCATCGTGTCGGCGAGAATCAGGCCGCCGAGCGTATTCACATAGCCCGCCTGCGAGTAGACGAAGAACACACCCACCGCGACGATGATGATCGGCACCATCAACGGCAGCATCAGCAGCGTGCGCAGATAGCGCATGATCCAGTGCGTGCCGTTCTGAATCGCGTAAGCGGCGCACACGCCGAGCGGCGTCGCGATCAGCGCGGCGCATACCGAGGCGGTCAGCGTCGTGCGCGCGGCGTCGATCCACGCGGGGTTGTCGAAGAACGAGTGATACCAGCGCAGCGAGTAGGCGGGCGGCGGGAAGGTCATGAAGCGCGTGTCGGAAAACGACAGCGGCACGACGATCAGCACCGGCACCATCAGGAACAGAAGAATCAGCACGACTGTCGCACCGAGCACGATCCGGCCGAACGAGAGCTTGTTCATTTCGCCCCCAAGGTTTTTTCGAGCGGCACCACGCGGCTCGCGGCATAGAAGATCGCGCCCACGCAGATCAGCAGCACGACGCTCACCGCGCTCGCCGCGCCCCAACTGTTGTAGATCTCGACGTTGCGGCTCACGACCATCGACACCATGATCGACTTGCCGCCGCCCATCAGCTTAGGCGTGATGTAGAAGCCGAGGCACAGCACGAACACGAGCGTGACGCCCGCGAACACGCCGCTCATCGAAAGCGGCAGGAATACGCGCATGAACACATGCAGCGGCGAGCCGCCCAGGCTCGCGCCCGCCTGCGAGAGATTCGGCGGGATTTTCTGCATCGCCGAATAGAGCGGCAGCACCATGAACGGCAGCAGAATATGGACCATCGCGATGATCGTGCCGAACTGGTTGTAGGCGAGCTGCACGGGCCGGTCGATCAGGCCCGAGGCGATCAACGCCTTGTTGACGAGCCCCGTGCGCTGCAGCAGCACGAGCCACGCATAAGTACGCACGAGCACGCTGGTCCAGAACGGCAGGATCACCATGCCGAGGACGAGCGCGCTCAGCTTGGGCGGCAGCGAGGCCGCGAAGTACGCAACCGGATAGCCGAGTACAAGCGTGATGACGGTCACGATGATGCTCAGTTTGAACGTGAGCAGGAACGTGTCGAGGTAGGCGCCCGTGAACATGCGCCGATAGTTCTCGAGCGTGAAGCCGTCGTGCCAGATGGATTGCCACGATAGCCACGCAAGCGGCACGACGAGCAGCACCACGATCACGAGGAGCGCGGGCGTCATCAGGATAAGCATCGTGCGATCTTCGCGCCGCTGGTGGCGCGCGGCAGGATCGGACTCGGTGGCCTGCATCAAAGTGGGTCCTTGGAGCATCCGCTTGGCGGTTGTCATCATGCACCTACGGCGTCGAGAAACTGATACCACGCGGCAACGAGCCTTACGCCCGGTGCACGCAGCGAATGAAAAGGCACGGGGCGCAGGCCAGGCGCGGCGAGCAGCGAAAGCTCGGGCGTCTCGCCGAGCGCGAGCGCGGCGGCGTGTTGTCCGAGCAGACTCGCCATCGCGACGCCTGCTCCGTTATACCCCAGACAAAAGGTCGTGGCGTCGTCGCTGCGTCCAACGTGGGGCAGGGAATTGAACGTCATGCCCACGTAGCCCGACCAGCGGTATTCCACGCGCACGTCCGCGAGATCGGGGAAGAGCGCGATCATCGCACGCCGCAGTGCGTCGAAGCCGGTCGTTTGGCCTTCCTTGCCGAACGCGTCGCGTCCGCCGAACAGCATGCGGCCGTCCACCTTGCGGAACCACTTCATCATGCGCCGCGTTTCGGTGTAGCTGCGGCGCTCGACCATCAGGCGCGCATCGAGTTCGGCGGGAAGGCGCTCGGTGGCGATCATCGCGCTGCGAAACGGCACGAGTTCGCGCTGATACGGCGAGGTCGCGGACGTGAGATTCGAGTAGGCATTGGTCGCGACGATTACCTGCTTCGCGCGCACCGTGCCGCAGGGCGTGCGCAGCGTGACGTGCGTGTCGCCGGGCGCGCGGTGCATCTCGAGCACGGGCGTCGATTCGTAAATCGGCACGCCGCGCCGCGTGATGCCGCGCGCGAGTCCACGCACGTATTCGAGCGGCAGGATCGTGCCGGCGTCCGCGCTCAACACGCCGCCGACGAAGCCCTTCGAACCCGTTTCGCGCGTGACTTCATCGCGCGATTGCACGCTCATCGACGTATCGCCGAGCGTCGTGCGGGCCCAGTCCGCTTCAGCCCGGATCGACGCGAACGCGCGCTCGGTGTGCGCGCAACGCAGGCTCCCGGTGTGCTCGAAGCGGGCCCGTTCTAGCCCGAACTCGCCGACCAGCGATTCGACGACGCGCACGCCTTCATGCGCGAGCCGGTGCATGCGCTTCGCGGTGTCGAGCCCATGCAGCGCGTGGATCGCGGGAAACGACAGCCTGAACTTCGACGACACCACACCGCCATTGCGCCCGCTCGCGCCCCAGCCGACCGGATTCGCATCGAGCACCACGCATTCGACGCCGCGCTTTTGCAGCGCATACGCGGCAGCGAGGCCCGAGTAGCCCGCGCCGATCACCGCGACTTCGACATCGAGATCGCGCGCGAGCGGCGTGCCGGTGCTGACCGCCGCGCCCGCATCGGGCGATGCGGCAGCGAGCGCTCGCCAGAGCGTATCCGGCTGGGACATAAAGCGCGATGTCGTCGGCGCGAGCATGGCGTTATGCGGCGAGGCGCGCTTCGGCTTCGACGGCGTCCGCGAGCGCGGCGAGCGTCGCGAACTTGAACGTGGGCGTGGTGACGGCTTCGGGCACCGGCGTCGCGCCGAAGCCCCGGTTGCCCTGACGGCGCTCGATCCAGCAGGTCGCATAGCCGAGCTTCGTGGCGACGCCGATATCGTGGTACTGGCTTTGCGCGGTGTGCAGGATTTCGCTGAACTTGTAGCCGAATGCCGCCTGACGGCCGCGGTTGTACGCGAAGAATTGCGGATCGGGCTTGGCGACGCCGGTTTCGTCACAGCAGACAGTGTCGTCGAACGGATCGCCGAGTGTTTGCGCATACGCCGACAGCGCGACGCGGTCCGCATTCGTCATGGCGACGAGGCGGTAGTGCTTGCGCAGGCGCTTGAGCGCCGCGACCGAATCCGCGAACGCGGGCCATTCGAGCACGTCGCGCTGGAAGGCGGCGGCCGATTGCGGGTCGTCGGGCAGACCGAGTTCCTTCGCCAGCGACAGATACACGTTCGCCATTTCATGGCTCGAGCGTCCGGGGAACGCCGCGCGGCCGCGCATGTACGGCTCGAAGATCTGATCGTCGGTCAGGTCCTTCGCCGCCGCGCCGCCGAGGCGCCGCACGGAGGCGAGCACGCCGCGCTCGAAGTCGATGAGTGTGCCGACGACGTCGAACGTCAGGACCTTGAAATCGGTGAGCTTCATGAAATCATCCTTTTGAGGTTTGCTGTGATTCGGGAGAGGGAATGGCCCAGGCGTGGGCGGCTAAAAATGCGGGAAGGGTGGCGTCATCAGGCGGGCACGACGATCGTGTCCTGCGGATCGAGCGTGACGCTCATCTGCGCACCCGGCTGCGGAATGCGGCGGCGCGCGTCGTGGCCGCCGGGCTGCCTGAGACTGATGGCGGTGCCGTCGGCGAGCGCCGCGAACACGCGCAGGCTTTCGCCTTGATAAAGCACCTCGGTGACGCGGCACGACAGGCGGTTCAGGCCGTCGCGCTGATCGCCGTTGTCGATGACGAGCTTTTCGGTTTGCACCGCGAGCAGCAGCTTGCCGCCGTGCGGCAGCGGGTGCGCGGTGCGCAGCACCGTATCGCCGAGACGCACGGCATCGTCGCCGGCGCGGGTGACGTTGAGCAGCGTCGCCTCGCCGATGAAACTCGCGACGAACGCGTCGCACGGACGGTCGTAAAGCCGCTCGGGCGTATCGATCTGCACGAGCCGGCCGTTCTTCAGCACCGCGACGCGGTCGCTCATCGTGAGCGCCTCGCGCTGGTCGTGCGTCACATAGACGATTGTCGCGCCCAGCTTGCGATGCAGCCGCCGCAACTCGATCTGCATGGTTTCGCGCAGTTGCTTGTCGAGCGCGGAAAGCGGCTCGTCCATCAGGATCAGTTGCGGCTCGAAGACCATCGCGCGGGCGAGCGCCACGCGCTGGCGCTGGCCGCCCGAAAGCTGGCCGATGCCGCGGTTCTCGTAGCCCGAGAGTTCGACCATCGCGAGCGCGTCGGCGACTTTCCTCGCCCACGTCCCTTTCGGCTGACGGCGCGCGCGCAGCGGAAACGCGACGTTCTCGCCGACGCTCATGTGCGGAAAAAGCGCGTAGTTCTGAAAGACGATGCCGATGTCGCGTTTGTGCGGCGGCGCAAATGTAATGTCGCGCTCGCCGACCCAGACCGCGCCCGAACTCGGCTGCACGAAGCCGCCGAGAATGCCCAGCAGCGTGGTCTTACCCGAACCCGAGGGCCCGAGCAGCGAGACGAATTCGCCTGGGGCGATCTCGAGCGAAACGTCGTCGAGGGCCACTACCGGGCCATAACGCTTCGCTGCCGATCGGATCGAAACACCTGTTTTCGCTCGTGCGTCCATTGCGTCCTGTCTCGCTGTAGAAGCCTGCGTTAGGGAAAATATAGGCCGCGCCATTTTTGGCGGCAATTCCCAAATTGTTGGATAAGGCATAACATCAGATCATGCCTAATCTTCGTAAAAAGCTGCCGAGCGCCAATGCGCTGTTCGTGTTCGAAGCCGCCGCCCGCTGCGGCAACTTCACGCGCGCGGCACAGGAACTGTATGTCAGCCAGCCCGCGGTGAGCCGAATGCTTTCGCGGATGGAGGACCATCTCGGCGTGCGCCTTTTCGAACGCGTGCGGGGCGGGATCGAGCTGACCGAGAACGGCAGGATCCTTTACCGGAAAATTTCCGAAGGCTTCAACGGCATAGAAGGCGCGATCCGCGAGATCGAGGCGAGGGCGACAGGCGTCGAGTCGGTCACGTTGTCCGTATCAACGGCCTTCACCACGCACTGGCTGATGCCGCGCATGAACCGGCTGAACCAGGCGTTTCCGAATGTCGACTTGCGGTTTCAGCTGATTTCGGGGCGCATCGGCGGGCCGCTCGTCGACGTCGATCTCGGCATGCGCTTTCTGCGCGAGGACGAGATCGGCGAGAACAGCGTGCTCGTGATGCCGGAGACGCTGCTGCCGGTATGCAACCATCGCTACCACGAGACGGCATCGACCGAGACGGGCCGCGAACACGGCGACACGGTGATCGTGATGGACGACGGCGAACGCGGCTGGCACGAACGCTTCGCCGAGTTCGCGGCGCACGGGCGGCATGCCGCGAGCATGCTGAGCTTCAACGACTACGCGATCGTCGTGCAGGCAGCGTTGCTCGGGCAGGGTGTCGCGCTCGGCTGGCTCAACGTGGTGTCGCACTGGCTGCTGGAAGGCGCGCTTTTGCCGGCGGAAGAGGAAGTGATCGTCACGAACCGGCGCTGCTGCCTGGTGTGGCCGGAGAATCGGCCGTTGCGGCCGGTCGCGGCGGAAGTGCGCGACTGGATCATCAACGAGACGCGCGCCGACGTGCGCGCGGTGGATCGCAGGTATCCGAAGCTTGGGTTGCGGGAGTTGCTTGCGGTTGGGTAGGTTATGCGGGTGACTGTATTTGATTCCGCGCCGCGGAGAGAATCGGCGGCGCGGCTGTCAGGTGGTCTAAATCACGGCCCGACCCGCAGAATCACGCCGGAAGAAATCTGCACCATCAGATAATCGCCGCCGACGCCGACCCACGAATAACCGCGCGGAGGCGGAGCAAGCCGATAGTCGCGCCAGTTGTCGATCACATACTGCCGATCGCGGTATTCCGGAGGCAGGCGATCACCCTTGTTCCAGTGTCCGGGCGCGTTCGCCGAGTTGCCTGGGCCGTCGGGGCTGTGTCCGGGCGGAGCCTGTTTCGGGCCGTGCCCCTTTGATCCGTGACCGTGATCGCCTTTATCCGAGTTGCCATGGCCGGGGTTGTCGTGCGGCGGTTGTGCGATCGCGAGCGACGATGTCAGCATACCCGCGACCATCAGCGACGCGAGAAGCACGCGTGATTTCTTCATTGCTTATCTCCTGTTAGGTGGTTGCCCGACGGCCAAGGGAGGAAGCTGCATCCTGGCGACAGTCATCGGACCGCAGAAGCACTGGGTCAGGGGGATGATAGCGAACTGTCGGGAATCCATCCACTTGTGTTAAACGACGGCAGAGAGGATTAACCTTCGCGACAAACAAACAGGCATCGCCCTTCTACCGGATCTTGATGACAACCTTACCCTTCGTACGTCCTGTTTCGACGTAAGCCAAAGCCTCTTTGGTTGACTCGAACGGGAAAACCCGATCGATCACGGGCCTTATCGCACCCGCGTCGATGAGCGTCGCGATCTGGCTTAGTTGGTCTCCGTTGGCACGCATGAAAACAAATGAATAGCTGACGTCATGACGTTTCGCCGCTTTTCTGATGCGATAGCTCAGAAAGCGCATCGCCGTTTTCAGGAGCCACGAGGCACCCATCTCTTTCGCAAAATCGGGATCCGGCGGACCAGCGATCCCGACGAGTTTGCCGCCCGGCTTGAGCACTCGCAGCGACTTCTCGAGAGCATTTCCGCCCTGCGTATCCAGTACCACGTCGTAGTCCTTCAGGATGGCCGAAAAGTCGTCTTTCTTGTAATCGATGACGATATCCGCACCGAGTTGCTTCACCCATCCGGCATTCCCCGCGCTCGCTGTCGTTGCGACAGTCGCGCCCACATGCTTCGCCAGTTGAATGGCAAAGGTGCCAACGCCGCCCGAGCCAGCATGTATGAGCACTTTCTGCCCTTTCACGAGTTGCCCTTTTTCGATCAGCGCCTGCCAGGCGGTCAAGCCCACCAATGGGATCGAAGCCGCTTCTTCCATGGTGAGTGCCATGGGCTTGAGAGCCACGCCGTCTTCCTTGAGCGCGATGAATTCGGCGAAAGTGCCGATGCGATCCTTGTGCGGTCGCGCATAGACTTCATCGCCCGGTTTGAATCTCAGTACGCGCGGTCCGACGCGGACAACAACCCCGGCCAGATCGTTGCCCAAAATCAATGGAAAACGATAAGGCAAAATGAGCTTGAACTCTCCGTCTCTGATTTTGGAATCGAGAGGGTTCACGCCGGCGGCGTGAATCTGGATCAATACGTCGTCCTCGCGCAGTTCGGGGACGGGCATATCGCCGGCTCGTACGCCATTCTTGCGCCCATATCGATCGACGACGAATGCCTTCATCACGGTTCCTTGTCAGTTTCTCATTGCATCAAGTTGTTTCGCAGGTCGCAGCACAATCATGCGTTGACGTCGACGGCTGCCCTTTGAACGGGGAGGGGCAGTAACGCCGTCTACGTTGCGAGCCGCAGATCTTTGCGAATACCGGCGTCCACCAGGCCTGCAGGCGCAAATCTGCGTAGCAATCGCAGACGGCCGGCGAGTCCACCGGCTGTATAGCGGAGTTTCGGGTGAGACGCGATGGCGGCCCGCAGTACGGTCTCGGCGACAACCTCGGGACCGTCAGCGCCCTCGACCACCTCTTTCACTCGCTTATCCACGGCCGAGCGCACCTCGCGGTACTCGTCGAGGGGGGCGTCGGGCGCCATGAAGTTCGCGTCGAAAGGCGTCTTGATGTAGGCAGGCTCAATGACCGATACCCGGATGCCCATTGTGCGCAATTCATGGTCGAGCGACTCCGAATAGCCTGCGACCGCATGCTTGGTGGCGGAATACAGCGCCATATAGGGCATGGGTAAGAAACCCAGCACGGAGCCGATGTTGATGATGCGGCCGCTGCCTTGTCGGCGCATATGGGGCACTACGGCACGCGTCATGCGAATAATCCCGAAGAAGTTCGTATCGAAGATCGCGCGGGCCTGGTCAATCGAACTCTCTTCCGCGGCGGCAGGGGCGACGCCGAAGCCAGCGTTGTTCACCAGCAGGTCGATGCGGCCGTGCAGGCGCAGTACTTCCTTGACGGCGGCTTCGACTGATTCTTCGCTAGTCACGTCGAGTGGCAGCATCTCGAACGTCCGCTGGCCGGCTTCTCCGCCACGCCGGCTGGTGCCGTAGACCTTGTATCCGGCCTTCGTGAGCCGCTTTGCCGTAGCTTCACCGATTCCTGATGACGCGCCCGTAACGAGCGCTATTTGGGTTTCCATGATGTCCTTCCGATATTGAGAGATGTCTTTACGTGGTTGGTCGGGCTTCCATCCTGGTTTTTATATTATGATCATCATATTTAAGGTGCAGCGAAAACCGGCACCGGGCCGGCGGATTTACGCTTCGGTGGGCGCGAGTTTTTTCAATGCGGCTTCAAGAAAACTTTCCGTCAGCTTCGGGTCGTCAACGGCGCGCGCCAGCACCATGGTGCCAACCATGGTGGCGACCGTCATAAGCGCCTGTTCGTGCGCGCCCGGTTGGCCCCAATCGGGCAATTGGCGCGCAACGACGTCGATCATCTCCTTGATGCGGCGGGTGGCCGCGCGCCGCACGACCGGTGCCTGGCGCGGCATCTCCGAGCCTAGGGCGGAGACCGGGCAGCCGGTCTCTATGTCTTCACAATGCTCCTTCGACAGATAGGCGCGCACCATCGACGGCAACGCCTGCTCTGGCGGCACGGAGGCGGCGATATGTTCTGACAGGGCCACGGCTTCAGCACCGGCGCGGTCGGCAGCTTCGGCAAGCAGCACCTCGCGCGATGGGAAGTGAGCATAGAAGCCGCCATGCGTGAGGCCGGCCTCCTTCATGATGTCGGCCACTCCCGTGCCGTCGTAGCCGCTGCGCCGAATCGCGCGGGCGGCAACCTCGACGATGCGCTCGTGCGTGATTTCCTTGCGGCTGGCGGTTTTCCGATTGATTGATGGCTTCTTCATGATGACCATCATATATCATTTCGGCGCAGTTTGCCTGTCCGAAGGCTGCCCCGGGTCGAACCAGGCCACTCAAATATCAACGAACAGATCTCGCGTCGAGACCGGGCCATCCAGACACTCCAGACGGGCAAGCAGTCCCGCCGCGCGGCGCTCGCCGAGCACCGGCGCCGCGCAGGCAAGAAACTTCTCCGCTATCTGTGAGGCGGACAACGGATAGGCCGCGCTGCCGCGCGCCTTGTCGCGGAACGCTTCGATATGCGAACCGTCACGCAGCGCGAGGCGAACGTACGCGCCTTCCGGCGCGCGCGCGGACATGCCGGGCTTGTCCCATAGCGGTCCCGTCTTCATGGTCACGCGCGCCATCAAGGCGGCGAGTGCTTCGTCCCGCAGGCTTTCCGCGTTCAGACACGACAGTTCCAGCGAGCGAAACCGCAGCGAGGCGGCGATCGCGAACGGCATGCTGAACTGCGCTTCGCGTACCGTGCGGGGCAAGTCGTACTTGAGGTTGGCGCGGACGATGGGCGGCACGTCGCAGACGATCGTGTCGATATCACCCACGTCGACGCAGTGCGCCGCGACGAGATCCGAGACCGCATCCACTGCCGCGTGCGACGACAGACAGACCGGGATGCGCTTGATGTCGATCCCCGGCGTTTCCAGATACCAGTGCCGCCCTATGGCGGCAACGCTGGAACGATCGAAGATGCCGTCGTTGAACAGGTTCACGAAGCCGTTTCTTTCTTCGATCGCGTACTCAGGGCCACTCGCGCCCCGGTGCGCCAGTTCGGCGCAGACGACGCCCGCTTCGCAGGCGCGGCCCGCCAGCAGCGCCTTGGCGTCGGAACCGAAGCACGCCTTCATGCCGCCGGTCCCGGCGAGGGCCAGTCCGAGAGCCGCGTGGGTTTTTGCGGCATCGAGACGCAACAGGCGGGCGGCCGCCATGCTCGCTCCGATCGGACCGAGCACGCCGGTCGTCCACCAGCCGCGCTCGTAAAGCGCGTTCCTGGACGCCGCGCCAAGCGCATATTCGCACTCGGAGCCGATCACGAAAGCGGTAATCGCGTCGGCCCCGCTCGCGTTGGTCTTTTGCGCGACGGCCAGGGCCGCCGGCACAATGACGGCCGAACCGTGCACGAAACCGGCGTAGCAGTTGTCGTCGAAATCGAGCGCGTGGGCCGCCGTACCGTTGGCGAATGCGGCGGCCTGCGCGGAAAAAAGCCGGGACGCGCCGAACGCAGCGGACGATCCGCGCATTCCGCTCCCGGCGCAGACCATTCGAGCGAAGCCCGCGGCGTCGCTTTGCGAGCCGGCGATGGCGACGCCGATCGTGTCCATCAGGCAGGTTTTCGCGCGGGCGCGAACGGTAGCGGGAATATCGTCCGGACGGACGCCGGAGGCCCATTGCGCCAGATGTCCGCTGACGCTTTCGCCGGGTGTTTGCATGCGGATGCTTTCTTCGATCCAGTGATGTTCTACCGGCGTTTCATTCCGGCAGATTTCCCGCCGGCGCCCCCAGCCATTGCTTGGACAGCTTGTCCAGATAACCGTCGCTCTTCGCTTGCCGGATGATTTCGTTCACCTTCGCCAGAAGCTGCGGCTCGCCCTTGTTGATGCCGACATAGCAGGGGGCGTTGGACAGCACGACTTTCAGTTCCACGTCCACGTCGGGGTGTCGCTGCCCAATGGCCGACGCAACCGCCGTACCGGCCGCGAACATCTGGGTTTGCCCGGAAAGAAACGCCTCCACGGTGCTGTTGTTGTCCTCGAAGCGCTTCACGATCGCGCCGGGCGCAAGGCGTTGCAACTCCTCGTCCTGCATGGACCCGCGGGTCACGGCGATGACTTTCCCCGTCAGTTCGCCGTAGTTACTGGCGTGAAGGCGCTTGCTGCCGAATACCGCATCGAAGAACGGCGAATAGGCGATGCTGAAATCGACGACCTTTGCCCGTTCGGACGTCTTGCCCAGCGAGGAGATCGTCAAGTCGGTCTTGTTCGTCTGCAGATAGGCGATGCGGTTGGGCGCGGTGGTCGGCACCAGTTGGAGCTGAACGCCGAGTTTCTGGGCGATGAGATTGGCCATATCGATGTCGAGACCCTTCGGCTTCATGTCGGGTCCCACGAAGCCGAACGGCGGGTAATCGGTCGGCACCGCGACGCGGATGACGTGGTGCGCCATGATGTCCGCGAGGTCGTCCGCGAAGGCGGGCGCACTCAGCGCCGTGGCGACGAGACTGACAATACCCAGAGCCAGCAACTTCAGTTTCATTTTTTGCACCCTTTCGATGATATTGGATCAATCCGGAATGACCGCGGTCGCGTCGATTTCCACGAGATATTCCGTGCGGGCGAATGCGCTGACGACGATGCCGGTGGAAACCGGGAAGACGCCCTTCAGCCAGCGGCCGACGACGCGGTAGACATCCTCGCGGTAACGCGGATCGGAGATGTAGATGGTGACTTTGCAGATGTGTTCGAGTTTGCTGCCGGCTTCCTTGAGCAGCATGTCGATATTCTGCATGGCCTGCTCGGCCTGTCCCGCTACGTCGCCGATATACACGCATTCGGATGTGTCGAGGTTCTGTCCGATCTGCCCGCGCAGGAAGACCGTCGTTCCGCGCGCCACGACGGCCTGGCACAGGTCGTTGTCGATGTTCTGCTCGGGGTAAGTGTCGTGGGTATTGAATTTTCGGATGCGGGTGTGGGCCATGTGAGATACCGTGGGTAGTTGCTGAAAATGGGTTGTGCGTCGTGCGCGCGTTTAGGGCAATGTCCCGCGCTGACGCTGCCCGTCGAAATAGCCGGCGCGGATGGCGCTGCCGATCAGATTGACGATGAGCCGGCCGGCCGTGACGCACGTCAGTTTCGCGGCGTTGTCCTTGGACGGCTGGATTTCCACGATGTCCATGCCGACGACGCGGCCCTTGCGCACGAGCCCGTGAATCAGCTTGCGTGCCTGGACGAACGTGACGCCGCCCGGCGCGGGGCCGTCGACGGCCGGCATGATGGCCGCGTCCATGCCGTCGGCGTCGATCGTCAGGTAGTAGTTGCCGTTGTCGGGAATGCGGTCCAGCACCGCCTGCATGCCGATTTCGTGCAGTTCGTAGGCCGTGATCAGATCCGCCCCGTAGCGCCGCGCGGCCTCGTACTCCTCGGTTCTTCCGCTGCCTTGCGCACGCAGCCCGATCTGCACGATGTGCTTGACGAAGGGGAGTTCGGACGCGCGGCGTATCGGGCTCGAAAGCCCGTCGCGTACGCCGTTGACTTCGTCGCGCCAGTCGAGGTGCGCATCGACGTGCACGATCGTCAGGGGCCCCACTTCGTCGAACGCGCGCAGCACCGGGTTGGTAATGCCGTGATCGCCACCGAGCACGATCGGCAGGCCGCCTCCCTTCAGAATCTGGCGCACCGCGAGTTCCGCGCGGCGGTAGTGGTCGCCCGGCTTCGTCAGATCCGGGAGCACGTCTCCACAGTCGACGAAACGAATATCGGTGCGCCCCTGGAGCAACGGCCCGTCGATGTCGAAGTCATAGTGATCGGGCGCGCGCACGATCCGGTCAGTGACCTCGCGAATCGCCTGCGGCGCGCGGGTCTGGTCGTTGCTGAAAGCGTGCGGACCGTAGGCCGAACCGAACGGCATGCCCAGCACCGCGATGTCCGCGGCCAGATTCTCGAGATTCGTAACCAGGTCGGCGTAAAGCAGCGTCCTGTGTCCTGTGCGAGGTGCGACGGTAAGTACTTCCATGCGGAAAAGGGCCTCCTGGGCGAATGCTGGCAAAACCGGTTTTGGGAGCACGCGATATTTGCGCGCACTTCCGGATAGCGGAACTTTAAGGAGCGTTCTGACGAATAAAAACCGATTTTTTTGGCGGGATAGTCTTGGAAATCGAGACCTTTCCGGTGCCTGGGATATGTTCAAGCTTGACTTCGACGAGCGGGACCTGCGTTCACTGCGCGTGTTCTGCAATGCGGCGCAGGCCGGTGGCTTCGCGGCCGCGGAGAAACGGCTGTTGATGTCCAAAGCGTCGATCAGCCGCCATGTGCGGCAGGTGGAGTTGCGCCTCGGCGTGCGTTTGTGCGAGCGGGGGCCAGGTGGCTTCAGGCTCACGCCCGAGGGCACGGTGGCGCTGGACCTGGCGTCGAACGCGCTGCGCGCGCTGGAGCGCATACGTCCCGAGGTCGATGCGGCGCATGGCGTCCTGTCCGGCTCGCTGACGATCGGCATTGGCGAGCACACGCTGACACACCCTCAATGCAAGCTTCCGGAAGCACTGCGCATCCTGCAGCAGCGGGCGCCCGCCGTGCGGCCCGAAATCGTCGTGAATTCGTTCGCCGATCTGAATCAGGCGCTGCTGGAGCAACGCGTGGACATTGCCATTCGCGGGAAATACAGCGGGGACGCGGAGTTCAACTATCTGCCGCTCTATATCGAGACTCACCGCGTGTACGTTTCCGGGCGCATCGCCAGGAAGAAGGAAAGCCGCCACTTGCCTCTGGTCTATCGCCGCCACCCTTACGTGGAGCGAGCCCTCAGTAGCGGCCTCTACACCCGCGGGCCGGACGCGGGTGGGCTGGACGCCATCGGCGCGCTGGTCGCAAGCGGGTGCTATCTGGGCATTCTGCCGACACACTATGGACAACTGCTGGAAAAGCGATTCGCCCTGAGGCTGCAACCGAACAGCCCTTCGTTCCAGCATATCGGCTGCGCCGTGACTCAGGCCGCCCGGCCGCTGAGCCATCGTGCCGGGCTTTTCCTCGACATACTCGAGGATCTGCATCCTTTCGACGGGGAGGTCTGATCGGTTGGCATCGACCTCCATCAAGACACCGATATGCGCCATTCCGTTTCGGTCGAACGCCCCTGGAAGCTGACCGCGCAAGTCCCGTCATGGCGGTGTGGCTTGCGTTCGAAAGCTGGTCCTCACTATAGGCGCGGCTCACTGCGCGCAGAAGTGCCGGGCGTCGAAATCACCTTTGCACAAAGGGGTGTGCCGTGCCTCCGCTTCTGAGGGACTGCCGGCTGGTCGGGATGACTTTACAATCCCGTGCTTAGATCCACAAAACGGGGAACCGCGCCATGAAGCACATCATCGCATCGTCGCTTGTCGCAGCCATTGCCGCCATGAGCGTGCACGCGACGGCCGAAACGTCGACCAACAATGAGACGCCAAAACAGCCGTGCGCTATCGCGTACGTCACCGGTGTCGGCGGATCGGCTCAAAGCGTTCGCGAATACCTGGCAAGCTCCAACAAGTATCGTTACCTGGCCGACAACCCGATCCAGTGCAAGCTCTCCGATGAGGGCCGCGCTTCTGGCTGCGTCGGCGTCACAAGCCTTCGGCATGAAAGGGTAAGCGTGTACGA
>DASPZL010000116.1:0-8431 GCA_035636295.1 Paraburkholderia sp. | reverse complement strand
CATGGCGGCGTCGATATCCGCATCGGTGGGATTGGCGTTGCTCGCTAGCAGCGAGGCCGCCGACATCACCTGGCCGGACTGGCAGTAGCCGCACTGCACGACGTCCAGTTGACGCCATGCCTGCTGCACCTTCTGCCCGGCCGGCGTGCTGCCGACCGCTTCGATCGTGGTGATCTTCCTGTCGCCGACAGCCGCCGCCGGCAACACGCACGAGCGCACCGCGACGCCGTCGAGATGCACGGTGCATGCGCCGCATTGCGCGATGCCGCAGCCGAACTTCGTGCCGGTCAAGCCGACGAGGTCGCGCAAGACCCACAACAGGGGCATGTCGGGCGGTGCGTCGACGGTATGGGTCTGGCCGTTGATGTTGAACGTTGTCATGGGCGGCTCCGAGTGGGGATTATTGTTTATCAGTCTGTTTAGACGGGACGTCGAACCAAAACGTATATGCTTGCCGCGTTTATTCGATAAGCCGTACTAATGCGCAATGCGGCCGGCGTGCAATTGAATCGAAGATAATGCGTGGCGCGAACGCGCCGGAACGGGACCGACAAATTGTAGCCGTGGATGAAAAATTTCGCCGCGACCCCAGGCGTGCCGACGCAACAGGAAGGCCGCTGCCCACGCGCATGGCATGGAAGGGACGAAATTCAAATCAATGCGTTACCATCGGTTCGTTGACTCGAGTTTGACAAGATCGCCCGGCCTGAACCGGCTTGACCGTCTGACCGCCTGACCATCCGAAGGAGCAGCACGATGAACGACCAGCAATGCACCCAATTCCTCTCGGACATTCGCAGACCGCTATTGGCGCTGCATAAATCGATTCTCGATCACGAGCGCGCATCGTATGAAAAGGAATTCGGTCAGGTCACACCGGCGGCCTTCCTGCAAGTGCTGATCAACGGCTCGGGGTTTCGCTGGCTCACGCCGCTGTCGACGCTGATTGCGAACGTCGACGAAATTCTCGACGACAAGGAAGCCGAGGCCGCCGACCGTCTCGCCGCAGCCGAAGCGATCACCGGTCTCTTTTCATCCGACCAGCCGAACAATGCTTTTCTGCCGCGTTATCTGCCGCTGTTGCAGGCCGACCCGGCGATCTTGCATCTGCACGGCCAGGTCTCGCAACTGCTGCGCGGGGCTCAAGCGAAATAGCGTCGGCTCCCGAATTTCCTCACCGTTGAAAAGCGGGCCTCTTCGGTTGATCGTGTGCTGGCGAGTTGAATGGCGCATTCGCTCGCCGTCGACTGATTACCAGGCTTTCCGAATCGCGCGGGCATAAAGACACCTTATTTCAAGGCGATTCATGCGCGATTCGCAAAAGTATCCGATGCCGGCGGCACTGCACTGCTACTCGAACGAGCGCCCGTTGAACGCCTTCTGAACTTACCTGGCTTTGCTGACCAAAACAAAGGTGAGGTTTTGCGGGAGGCATTCACAGCAGGCTACGGAACGTCGTGCAGCATGCTTCATGAAGCCCTGCTAAGGTAAGCAGACTTTCTCGCGACGCTCATCGCTATGCAAAACTGGCCGCTTCCCGAACGCTATACGTTCCGTGATCAAACCGTGCGCTTTAACGTGACCGGCATGGGTCCGCCGCTGGTGCTGATTCACGGCACGCCGTTTTCTTCGTATGTGTGGCATCGCATCGCGCCCCATCTTGCGCAGATCCGCACTGTTTACTACTACGACCTGCTCGGCTACGGCCAGTCGCAACAGTGCGACGGCCAGGACGTCTCGCTCGGCGTGCAGAATGTGTTGCTCGCGCAATTGCTGGCGCATTGGCGACTGAAGAGCCCGGACGTGATCGCGCATGATTTCGGCGGCGCGACTTCATTGCGCGCGCATCTGATCGACGGCTGCGAGTATCGCAGTCTCACGCTGATCGATCCGGTTGCGGTTGCGCCGTGGGGTTCGCCGTTCGTGCGGCACGTGCGCGAGCACGGCGACGCGTTCGCCGGCTTGCCGCCGTATATTCATGAAGCCGTGGTGAAGGCGTATGTGCGCGGCGCCATCGCGCGTGAGATTCCGGACGAGGAACTCGCGCCCTACGTGGCGCCATGGCTCGGCGCGACGGGTCAAGCCGCGTTCTACCGGCAGATCGCACAGATGGACCAGCGCTATACCGACGAAGTCGAGGCGCGCTATCCGCAGGTGCGCTGTCCCACGCAGATTCTGTGGGGCGAACAGGACCAGTGGATTGCGCCGGAGCGCGGCCGTCAACTGGCCGCGGCCATACCGGAAGCGCGTTTCCAGCCGGTCCCGAAGGCCGGCCATCTGATGCAGGAAGACGCGCCGGAAGCGATCGTCGCGGCGGCGCTGCGCTGGCTCGATTGAAGGCGCTTGCCTGGACGCGTGCCTAGCCGCGGCCTTGCGGCAGATAAGGCATGGGGTCGATCGGCTTGCCGTCGCGGCGCAATTCGAAACCCACGGAAACGCGTGAGTTGTTTTCGTCGCCCATCTCGGCGATCTGCTGCCCCTGCTTGACGATGTCGCCGGTTTTCACCAGCAGCTTGCGGTTGTGCGAGTAGGCGGTCAGAAAGTCCTTGTTGTGCTGGACGATGATGAGGCTGCCATAGCTGTTCAGACCGGTGCCGGCGTACATCACCTTGCCGTCGGCCGCGGCCCGCACCGGATCGCCCGGCTTGCCGCCGATTTCGATGCCGCGCGTCTCGCCCGGCTGAAAACTTTCCACGACGCGTCCGCCCGCGGGCCACGCCAGCGAAACGCCGTTCGCGCGCCGCGTGGTTTGCTGCGCGACTTCACGCGCCTCCTCGGCGCTCAGTGCGGCTGTTTGTGCCGTGGACTGCGCGGCCGTCGATGCCGATGATTGCTGCCCCGCGAGCGGCGCTGCCGGCGCGGACGAAGTCTTCGCAGAAACCGCCGCGGCCGCGTTGGCTGCATTCACCGCCCGCACCGTTTCCGGCGACGCGACGCGCAGCACCTGCCCTGACCTCAATCGCGAGGACGCCTTCAGGCCGTTCCACGCCTGCAACTGCCGGACACTGCAATGATGCTGCTGCGCGATGCGCGCCAGCGTGTCGCCACGTTTGACGCGATACACCAGCGGCGGCGCCTTCAGCGGCGCGCCCTGGTCCGCGACGATCCTGTTGACCGAGGTGCTCGACGCCGCATCGGACGCAGGCGCCGCAGCCGCCTGGACGCCGGAAGCAGCCGACGCGCTCGATGCCGCGCCTGTCTGCACGTCCTGCTGCCCCACATTCGCACAACCGTTGAGTGCCAGCGCGACCCACACGCCGGCCAGGCCGGTCATCATTGTTCTGTCGAAACGCTTTCCTACCATGTTCGACTCCTGCCTTATTCATTGGCGGGCCGGATGCCGCCGTCTCGCGCGAGATGCGCGCGTTCTCACGCCGCGCTGCCTTTCTCCGCGACACGGGCAAGCCGCCTCGTGCGGTGCTCATCCGTGACCTGCCGAAGCCATCCCGCCCTTCGCTCGCGTACGCCGCGCGCCCATCCGGGCGCGTAAACAGCCGATCTTCCGCGAAAAGGGCCAGATTGCCGATTAAAATTCAAGCGGAATTGTAAAGTGTGTTTTAAAGAAAACGCGTCGTCCCACACAGTCTGATACAAACGTTACGCAAGGTGTTGCATAAACGTTGCGCGTACAACTTGCACCACGGTGTGCGCCTTAGGCATCTGCCAGTAGAGCGCAAGCCGGCTCATCGTCGATTGGCGCAGTTTAGGTGCAGCTTGCCGGTCCTCATTTCAAACGCCGATGTCGGCTGAGTTTCTTCTTGCACAACGACTGCGGAAACGGCCCTGCCTTTTCAAGGAGGCGGTAACGAATGCGTTAACGGCAGAACGCCGCTAAAACTTGAATCACCGCTTGCAGCAACGTTAAGCGTCCGCCAAGGGCTGCAGCGCGATACCATTTGAGCCGGGCCATTGCGCGGGATTTCATTGCGCGCCGTTCACGGGAGACACGATGACTCAGCCCGCGCAAGCGCAAATCATCAGCGTTCATATCGCGCGCGACTGGCGCGACGTTTACGCTTTCGCATCGCCACCGGCTGCATTTCCGAAGTGGGCGTCAGGCCTCGGCAAACCGTTGCGCCACGAAGGCGCGAATTGGACGTTCGAAGGCAGCGAAGGCCCGGTGACGGTGCGCTTTTCCGCCGTCAACGCGTACGGCGTGCTCGACCACTACGTCCTCTTGCCCGACGGCACCGAAATATATATTCCGTTGCGGGTGATCGCGAACGGCGCCGGCTGCGACGTGCAGTTCACACTATTTCGCGAGCCCGGCATGACAGACGAGAAATTTACCGCCGACGCGCAGTGGGTCGAACGCGATCTGCGCAAGCTGAAGGCGTTGCTCGAAGAGCCGGATTGACGCGCGCGGCCTGAAGCGGCCCAGGCGGCTTCAAGTGCCCTAAGCGGCGTTGCCCCGGCGCATAACCGCCTGCCGGCGTTCGTCAACGGTCATCACGGCATGTTGATCGAAGCGCCGGCCGGCCTGCTGGAAGCCGCCTCGCCTGAAGAGCGGATTCGCGCGGAGGTGGAGGAAGAAACCGGTTATCGCGTGCATGAGGTGCGCAAGGTATTCGAGGCCTTTATGAGCCCCGGCTCGGTGACGGAAAAACTGCACTTCTTCGTCGCTGAATACGATGCGGTGGCGAAGGTCGGCGCGGGCGGCGGCCTCGCCGACGAAGGCGAAGATATCGAGGTGCTGGAAATGCCGGTGGAAGAAGCGCTCGGAATGATCGAGCGCGGCGAGATCGTCGACGGAAAGACCATCATGTTGCTGCAGTACGCAAAGCTGAATCTGTTCGACGCGTAGGCTCAGGCGTCCGTGCAAGCAAGGCGGCAGACCACGGAACCGCTTGCGGCGGGCGGCGGTGCTTGGGCGTGTTGCGGCGCGCGCCCTCTCACCGCTGATTCCGCTGCCATCCTTTTAGGACTAGTCCCACCCGGCATTAGGAATAGGACGATATGTTGAAGAACGTAAAAAAAATATTCTTACGCATCCCTTTGAGGCTTGCCGACACCCGTGTTCGAGCAACGCAGGTGTATCGAATGGGCAGCCATTCCCGTAGGTATATTTTTTTACGTCGTCAGCTTTTATAGCCGGCGAATGAAGTTGAGGTTTAAGTGGATTCTCTTAATTCAGCAAACAGATTCATGAGCGGGTTTTTCTTCGGCACCCTGATCGCTGCCGTCATCATGGTGCTGCTGTGCAATGCCGGCGATTTTTCTCCGTTTATTGCCGGGCTGCACGCCTTGGAACAGATCGTACTGACCGCACTGATTTCGATCGTCATCGTGGATGCGAAGCCGCTGGCCTATAAAACCGTCTGGCGTGAGCGCCGCTGCAGCTTCATTCTCGATGAAGATCTGAGCGCCACCATTCGCGGCCGAACCTTCGGCATTCCGTTCGGCGTGCTCGTTGGCATTCTGTTTCAGAATTACGTCATGAACTGAAAGTGAATATGTAGTCCGATATTCATATATCAGAAAATCGCGCGCCTTGGGGAATCGGTTTCCCAAAGCGCGCATGTTTTTACTCCTCTCTTTACGCGCATCCGCCTGATCGGTTATTCGATCAATGCCCGCCGCGCTCGCTGTCCAGATGCGCCATCTGCACCGGGTTATAGCGCGTGCCTGCCACGGCTTCGGGCGGAATCGCCGCCTCGATACGCGCCAGTTCGTCGGCGCTTAACTCCAACTCGGTCGCTGCGCGCGCATCGGTTAGCTGCGCGCGGCGACGCGCGCCGATCAGCGGCACGATGTCGTCCCCACGTGACAACGCCCAGGCAATCGCCAGTTGCGCCGGATTGGCGTTGCGCGCTTCGGCAAGCGTGCGCAAGGTGTCGACGAGCGCCAGATTGCGCTCCAGATTCTCGCCCTGAAACCGCGGGCTGACGCTGCGAAAATCCTTCTGCGCACCGCGCTCCCTTGACCACTTGCCGTTTCGCGCGGCTACATCGAAAAGCATGGCCTTCCACGCACGCCAGCCGATCTGGCCGACCATCTCGCCATCGGTTTCTTTTCCAGCCGCACGGGGCGCGATCTCGATTGGGAGTACGAGGAGCACGGCGAACTGAAGACGCTGACGATGCGCAGCGCCGTCTCCGTCAATAGCGCGCATGCCTATATCGGTTGTTGCCTGGCAGGCCTCGGCTTGATGCAGGGGCCGGTGGGGAGCACGGAGGCGCCGCTCTTTGAAAGCGGCGAACTCGTCGAAGTGCTGAAGGACTGGAAGGCGCCGCCGCTGCCGGTATCGGTGGTGTTTCCGCATGGGCGGCATCTGGCGCCGCGCGTGCGGATTTTCGTCGACTGGGTCGCGGAATTGATCGCCGCCGCGACGCCGGTCGCCACCGCGCCGAAGAAGAAACGGCCACGCCAAACCACGAAGCGAAACCGCGAAGCGAAGCGCCGCTAGAACTTATGCCGGATCGCCGCCCGCACCACGACCTGCCTGGACGTGGATGACGGCGCCTGGGTGCCGGGCGTGAAGGCATCATCCAGGATCGAATAGGTGGTATCGCCGGTCACCTGCTGATACTCGCCCTGGATGTAAACGTCGGTGCGCTTGGACAGGTTGTAGTCCGCCATCAAGCCGAACGAATGAATTTTCGGCTTCACGCCGCCGCTCGAGGCGTCGTAGTTTTCCATCGTGTACACGTATTGCGCACCGACGAACAGCATCGGCGAGATCTGATACTTGCCGTTCACCTCGAAGTTCTGATACTTGAGCGAGTTCAGCAGGACGCCCGGCGGCGCGAGCGGTGTCACCCCGAGATAGCCGTTGCCGGTCGGGTCGAGATATTTCGAGTTGGTGTAGACGAAGCCCGCCGTGGCCGGGCCGAAGGTATAGGTGATGCCGCCGCCGAACACGCGCATGCGCGCGGCGATGAAACTGGCGTCGTTCGCCGTGACCGCGCCGTTCGCGCCGTTGCCGGGATTGTTGGCCTGCAGATAGGCGGCCGTCACGAGGAGGCCGCCATACGCATACTGCCCGCCGAAACTGTACGCGCGATTGTTGGCGAAGTTGGTGTCGTTGCTGAAGCTGTAGGTGCCGCCGAACTGGAAGCCGGAAATCGACGGGCTGGTGTATTTGACGGTGTTGTCGAGGCGAAACGTGTTGTCGGTGTTGTCGTTATCGTACGGGTGCGAGAACAGCGAGCCGGCCCAGTTGCCGTTGGCCGTGGTTTGGGCCAGATAGTCGACCACCGAATCGTACTGGCGGCCGAACGTCAACGCGCCGTACTGCGCCGCGCTCAAGCCGACGAACGCCTGGCGGCCGAACATCCGGCCGCCCTGATTGAGCCGCCCGGAGCTCACGTCAAAACCGTTTTCCAGCTGGAAGATCGCTTTCAGGCCGCCGCCCAGTTCCTCGGCGCCTTTCAGGCCCCAGCGGCTGCCTTGCGCATAGCCGCTCACGAGCTCGTAGACATGCCCGCGGCCGACATTGTTGGTGTAGTTGATGCCTTCGTCGAGGACGCCGTACAGCGTGACGCTCGTCTGAGCCGACGCCGACGCGGCAAAAGTGGCGGACACAGCGGTGGAGACAGCCAGCGCGAACACTTGCTTGTTCATGAATATCTCCCAGCACTCGAGTAATGGGAAACCTCGATCCGACCGCTTTCTTCTTAACGCCTCGCCACGCTTTCATCGACCCGACGTTCCGGAAATCGTCACACGCCTTTAGCCGGCCGTCCATCGGCTGTCGCTTCCATATCTCAAAACGTTGCGAAATCTCCACTGCGTGCGGCGGCCGCTTTTTTCACGGAGCGTATTGAGGTAGACGCGAGGTAGACGCGCCGCGCCATGCGCACTCAAACGCGGCGGCGCTTGCGCCGCTCGACGCTGCGCGACTCCCAGCGGATTTGTCACAGAAAGAAATATAATCGAGCGCCTTTGCGGCGGCGCAGCGGAACTCCGCGCCGTCGAACGGGTCATTTCATTGCCCTCTGCAACCGCGCCTGGCACCGCGCCTGGCACCGCGCCTGGCCGGGCCAGCCGGTTGAAAGCGGCGACGCGGGTCACGCATCCGCCGCACCACCCCATCCAATTTCAAAAGCCTGGTGAGACGCCTGCCGCGCTGGACTAGCGCGCCGTCGCACGGGGCTGCTTTTGGCGCCAAACAATGCAACAGTCGCAATCCCGCTTGCTCGAACTCGATTTTTTCCGCGGGCTGGTCCTCCTGATCATCGTCGTCGACCACATCGGCGGCAGCATTCTGTCGCGCATCACGCTGCACGCGTATGCGTTGTGCGATGCCGCCGAAGTCTTCGTGTTCCTCGGCGGCTTTGCCACCGCCACGGCCTACGCCGCGCTCGCCGAACGGCGCAACGAGGCGAGCGCGCGCAGCCGCTTCCTGCGGCGCTCGCTCGAAATCTATCGCGCGTTTCTCGTCACCGCCGGGCTGATGCTGCTGGTCAGCGCGGTGCTGACGGCGTTCAGC
>DASPZL010000115.1:0-19743 GCA_035636295.1 Paraburkholderia sp. | reverse complement strand
GAGCAGGGTATAGGCTTCTGCGAGGTTCGCGCGCGCGATCGCGATCCGGATGAGCAGGCGATAGGCGATCAGGACGCTATCCAGCATGACGGCGACGTCCACGACCGGCATCAGGTCGATGACCAGCGCTTCGGCCTCGTCCAGCCGGCCTTGTTCGTAGCGGATATGGCCGATCATCGGCGCGCACAGCGCGACGCAGATGGACTGCGGGCCCGCATGATGTTCGGCGAGCCGCATCGACTCCGTGAAATACCGCTCAGCCAGCGCGAAGTGCATCTGCTGCATTTCCGCGTGGCCAAGCAGACACAGCCGGTAAACCGAAGAAAACACGTTGCGCTTGTCTTCCTCGATCGAATAGGGAATCCAGGGCGTCGCGTACAGCGCTTCGAGGTTGCCTGCCTTCCAGTGCCCAAAGCGCACCACGTTGGATACCACGTTGGTGGTCCAGATATCGGTTGACGGCTGGTTGAGGCAGGCTTGGGCAAGCACGAGCGCGCGTTGTGGATCGTCCTGCAGGGCGGTCAGGACCGCGCGGATCGCCTGGGATTCCCAACGGATGCTTTCGGCGTCGGCGCTCGTACTAGCGGCGGCGTCGTGCCCGATCGAATCCAGCATCGCCAGCGCATCGTCGAAGCGCATCGCCAGTGCCATTCCCCAGGCAATTGCCAGCGTGACCTTCACTTGCGCCCGCATCAGGTGCGCAGGGAACTGGCGTTGCCAGCCAAGCAATGTCAGCAGGTCGCCTTTGGTGACGAGAGCCATCGCGCAATGGCCCATCAAGGAGACGGCGTCTTCCGTGGCCCCCGCGGCGATGGCGTGCCTGACAGCGTCTGTCCACTGCTCCTGCACGGCGTACCACTGGCACGCACGGCGATGCAAACCCGGCACTTCGTCGCGATACTGCGTCTCCAGCCGCAGGCGCAGGTACTCGCCCATCAGATGATGATAGCGGAACCAGTGTCCTTCCAGATCCATCGGTTCGAGCAGCAACTGGCGTGCAGCGATCGCTTCCAGCAGATTTTGGCTCGCGCCGATGCCGGTCACCGCCTCGCACAGCGGCGCCGTCAGCCGATCGAGTATCGACGTGCGCAGCATGAACTCGACCATCTCGACGGGCAAGCGCTTGAGCATGTCTTCCAGATAAGCGGCGAACGGCCGGGAAGCGCCGGAAGGCGCGGTCAATTCCCAACCCGGTTTGCACTCCTCGCGCGACAGCACCGACGTGGAAATGCGCAGCGCCGCGGCCCAGCCTTCGGTGCCCGCGAAGAGCGATTTGACGCCGGCAGCGCGCAGTTTGCCTGGGCATTCGCGTTCGACGAAGCAGCATGTTTCGTCGAAGTTGAAGCGCAGCGCCGATGCGTCGATTTCCAGCAGATCGTTGCGGGCTCGCAGGCGGCCGAGCGGCAGCGCAGGATCCGTGCGGGTGCAGACCACCACATGGACATGCGAAGGTACGTTCGCGATGAAAAACGACATGGCGTCGTGAATCGCTGGAAGGCTGATCAGGTGATAGTCGTCGAGGAAGAGATAGACCTCCTCGTCGACGTCGACGAGTTCGTTGATGAGGGTGGATACGACGGAGTGCGCGGGAACGAGCGAGGCCTCGGCCGTCAAACCGATCGCGGAAGCGCCGACGTTGCCGCAGGCATGCCGCAACGCCTGCGCCACATGGTGGAGAAAGCGCGCAGGTTCGTCATCCTCAGTATCGAGAGACAACCACGCGACCTGGGCGCCGCCCGCACGCAGCCGCTCGAGCTCGCTGAGCGCGAGCGAAGTTTTGCCGAAGCCGGCGGGCGCCTTGATCACCGTAAGCCGTTTGCTTTCGGCCTGCCCGACAAGACCGTTCAGCCGGGGACGATCGATCAGGCCCGTGGGCAGCCGTGGCGGAAAGACCTTCGTGGCGAGAAGGAAAGGTGGCCTCTGTGACGGCATTGCTTCAGTGACATGCATCGGCTGCTCCGGGCATTCGGGTTGACCCTGACTGCCATCCCCCGTCCATACGATCGCGCTCCCCTGTACGGGGGATGTTGCATGGCGCCGCGCCGGGACACCATGGATTCCATAGAAATCATACGCCCAACCACCTCGAAGGAGGAGACATGTCAACCGCATCGAATCACATTGCAGCGCACAAACTCGGTCCGCTCGGCGCACAGCCGGAGTTCTCGGAGATGAGCCAGATGGTTCAGCAGAGCGTGCATCGTTACGCGGAAGAAGTGATGCGCCCGATCGGCGTCAAGCTCGATCGCATGACGCCCGAGGAGGTGATCGCGCAAGGCTCGCCCTATTGGGAGGCGCGCGACAGGTTTGTCGGTCTGGGTTTTGGTGTCGACGGGCTGCTCGAGCTCGAACCCGCCGAACGGGCGACGACGATGAGCATCCTGTTCGAAGAGCTCGGCTGGGGCGATTCGGGACTCGCGATCTCGTACGGCGCAGGCTTGCTGCCCGCTCTGATGAGCGCGATGTCCGGCAACCGGTTTTGCCGTGCGCTCGCACCGGATGCGAAGCTCGGCTGCTGGGCCATCACGGAACCCGATCACGGCTCCGACATGCTCGACGTGAACGGCATGATCTTTCATTCGCAGGGCGCGTACGGCCGGCCCAACTGCGTGGCGACGCTGCGCGGCGACGACGTGATCATCAACGGGCAGAAGTCGGCCTGGGTGTCGAACGGGATCGTCGCCGACGTGTGCATTCTCTATTGCGCGGCGGACAGCGGCAGCGGCGCCGACACGAAACGCGGCGCGGTGGTGATCGTGCCGCTCGACGCCAAAGGGGTCTCGCGCGGCAAGCCGCTCGACAAGATCGGCCAGCGCGCGCTCAACCAGGGCGAACTGTTCTTCGAGAACGTCACGTTGTCGAAGGAGCACATCCTCGCCGGCCCCGACCAATACGTCGACGCGGTCTATGCGATCCACACGTTCGCCAACGCGCTCATGGCTACCGTTTTTACCGGTACCGCGCGCGCCGCGTTCGAGCTCGCGCTCGCTTACGCGCATGAACGCAAGCAGGGTGGTTTGCCGATCATCCGCCATCAGTCGGTCGCAGCGCGGCTCTTCCACATGTTCCGCAAGGTGGAGGCCGCCCGCGCGCTCGCACAGCGTGTCGTGCATTACAACTTCACGGCGGCGCAGCCGTCGCTACACGCGGCGATGACGGCGAAGGTTACCGCGACCCAGACCGCGTTCGAAGTCGCCAACGACGCGCTACAGATCTTTTGTGGCAACGGGCTCACACGCGAGTATCCGATCGAAAAGATCTGGCGCGACGCACGCGCGTCGCTGATCGAGGACGGCTGCAACGAAGTCCTTGCGATCAAGGGCGGCTACTACCTGATCGATTCCGAGCTGCTTTGAACGGCACGGCACGGTGGCGCAATTCCATGAAAACCTGAAGGAGACGACGAAATGGCAACGACATACGAAGTGGTCCTCTATGGAGCGAGTGGCTACACGGGCAAGCTCACGGCATGGAAGCTTGCCGAGCGCGGCATTCCGTTCATCGCCGCCGGGCGTAGCAAGGAGCGGCTGGAAGAAGAGCTGGCGAAGGTGCCCGAACTCGCCGGACATGACTATCGGTGCGTGGCGGTTTCGCACGAAACAGGCGCGCTCACCGAATTCTTCAAGGGCAAGAAGGTAGTCGTCAATATCGTCGGGCCGTTCATGCAGCTCGGGCGCCCCGTCGTCGAGGCGAGCCTCGCGGCCGGTTGCCATTACTTCGACACCACCGGCGAGACCGACTGGATGTCGCTGCTGAAGCGCACGTATGGCGAGGCCTTCGCGGCCCGGAATCTGGCGCTGTGCCCCGGCAATTCGTACATGTGGGCTGAAGGCAATCTCGCGGCGGAGATCGCGCTGGAGACCCCGGGCATCGACACGCTCGACATGCTTTATCTCGGCGACTCCGAAGTGAGCGTCGCCTCGACGATGTCGTTTCTGCGGATGTGCACGCAGCCGCAGTTCTACCTGCGCAACAACGAACTCGTGCAGTGGCCATGGGCAGCACCGTATCAGGTTCATGTGCCGGGTGAGCACATGCTGCTGAACGCGTTGCCATGGAGCGGCGGCGGCGAGCCGGTCTGGTACCAGAACGATCCGCGCGTGCGCAATTGCCAGACGCTCGTGTCGTTCAGGAATCAGGAGCGTTTTCTCGCGGTGGTCGGCCTGCTGAAGAAGTTCGAGGAAGAGTGCCGTCACCTCGACCCCGCCAAACAGGAAGAAGCCACCAATGAGTGGGGCAAGGCCGTGACACAGGTCGAGCCCCCGCGCGAAAACCCGGACGTGAATCGCTGCACGCTGTCGTGTCAGGGACGGGGCAATACGAATTCAGTCAGTGTGATTCTGCGTGGCAATTCGCCCTATGCGCAAACCGGCGTGCTCGGTGCCGAGGCGGCGCGCCGCGTGTTGCGCGGGCAGTTGCACGCGGTAGGTTTCGTTTCGCCGGCGCGGGCGTTCGGCGCGCGCAATCTGGTCGCCGCGCAGGCCGAGGAAGGCTATCTCGCCTACGAAGTAAAGAGCGTTTGACGACGAATCGGACGGCTCGCGTCAGCGTCTTGTGACGTACGGCGCGCGCCTCCTGGCGGTGGAGAATCGATATGAGTAACGAAGTGTATATCGCGGGTGTCGGCATGACGCCCTTCGGCAAGCATCTGGACACCAGCGTGAAGCAGCTCACGCGCGCGGCAGTGGAAGACGCGCTTGCCGACGCAGGCTGTGACAAAGCGCAGTTGCAGGGCGCATTTTTCGGCAACTCCACGCAGGGGCACATGGAAGGCCAGCACATGATTCGCGGCCAGCTTGCGCTGCGGGCAATGGGCATCGACAAGGTCGCGGTGATCAACGTCGAGAACGCCTGCGCGAGCGCCAGTACCGCGTTTCACCTCGCGGTGAACTACGTGAAAGCCGGTGCTGCCGACATCGTGCTCGCGGTGGGTGCCGAGAAGATGTTCTCCACGGACAAGGCGCGCACCTTCAGCGCGTTCGACGGCGCGTGGGACGTGCATGACACCGAAGACGGCAAGCGCCGGCTGCTCGACATGGGCGAGGGCATCGAGCCGCCCGCAGGCAGCGTGTCGGCGAAACCGTACAGCGTGTTCATGGATATCTACGCATCCATGGGCCGCATGCACATGCGCGAATTCGGCACCACCCAGCGGCAGTTTGCCGCCGTATCGGCCAAGAACCACGGACATTCGGTTCATAACCCGCTCGCGCAGTACCGGCAGGCTTACTCGATCGAAGAAATCCTCGGCGCACCGCCGATCACCTATCCGCTTACGTTGCCGATGTGTTCGCCAGTCAGCGATGGCGCGGCCGCGGCGATCGTGTGCAGCGAGGCCGGCCTCGCGTTGTTGGGTGGGCGGCGCTCGCGCGCCATTCGTGTGCTGGCGTCCGTGCTGCAAACGGGCAGCGACCGGCCGGCCACGGCGCTCGACCGGCATCTGGTCCGACTGGGCTCGTTGCGCGCTTATGAGCAGGCGGGCGTCGCGCCGCAGGATGTCTCGGTTGCCGAGGTGCACGACGCGACGGCGATCGGCGAAATCATCCAGTCCGAAGTGCTCGGGCTGTGCGAGCCGGGCATGGGCGGGGTGGCCGCGGAACGCGGCGAGACCACGATCGGCGGGCGAATTCCGATCAATCCGTCGGGCGGCCTCGAATCGAAGGGGCATCCGATCGGTGCGACAGGACTCGGTCAGCTCTACGAACTGGTGATCCAGTTACGCGGGGAGGCGGGCGCCCGCCAGGTGGAGGGCGCGCGCATCGCGATCGCGGAGAACGGCGGCGGACTGTGCGGCGTGGAAGAGGCCGTTGCAAGCATCACGATTCTCGGACGCTGAGGCCGAATCGTGACGCGGCGATAGATTATGCGCACGCGCAACACCGAACCGCATCTGCAAGGAGAGAGGGCGCCATGAGCACCACACCCGAAACCACATTGGCAGCGTTGCTCGCCAATCGCGCCGAGACCATGCCGGATCTCGACGTGCTGACCATCGAAGGCGCCGGTGTGCGGCCCGATGAGGTGCGCACCTACCGGCAACTGTGGGAGAACGGCCAGCGGCTCGCACAGGTGCTGATCGATCAGGGCCTCCAACCCGGCGAGCACTTCGCGCTGCTGTTGGCCAATCACGCGGAGTTTATCGACGCGATGGTCGCTGCATCGATTTCGGGCACGGTGTTCGTGCCGATCGATCCGCGTGCGAGAGGCGAGAAGCTCGCCTTCATGCTCGACAGCCCGGGCTGCCGCGGCGTTATCGCCGCGGACTATGCGCTCGACAATCTGCTGGCCGTACGCGCTTCGCTCTCCAAACTATCCTGGGTGATAGGGCTCGAAACGGACGAAGGGGCGAAGCCGCTCACCGATTTCCCCGGCGTATCGTCGTACCGCGCGTTGTTGCCGGAACAAGTGCCCGAATTGCCCATCGTGGCCCGCGATCCCGACAGCGCGATGCAGTTGATCTTCACGTCCGGCACCACGGGCGACCCGAAGGGCATTGTCATGACGCACCGCCGCTATTGTGGAACCTCGGCGGCGGTGTCAGCGCTATTTGGTTACATCCCCGGCGACCGGCCGTATTCGGGACTGTCGCTCACGCATGCAAACGCGCAGATTGTGACGCTGGGCGCGTCGCTCACCGCCGGCATGCGCGCCGTGCTGTCGCGCCGCTTTACGAAGTCGCGCCTGTGGGACATCACCCGCAAGTACCGCTGTACGACGTTCACGCTGCTCGGTGGGATGACCACGGCGGTCTACAGCGAACCGAACAAGCCCAATGACGCGGATAACCCCGTGCGCTTCGTGATATCGGCGGGGATGCCGGCGGCGATCTGGAAGGCGTTCGAGCAGCGCTTCGGTATCCAGATCGTCGAGTTCTACGGCGCGGCGGAAGGCGGGATCACGGTCAAGCCGCTCGGGGTCGGCCCGGTGGGCAGTATCGGCAAACCGGCGCCGATTCTCAGGCACCGCATCGTCGACGACGACGGCAACGACTGCGCGCCCGGCGTGCCCGGTGAACTGCTGTTCCGTCCGGCGGACGGCTCGCCGTTCAAGGTCGAATATTTCGGCAACCCGGAAGCGTCTGCGAAGAAGTGCCGGGACGGCTGGCTGTATATGGGCGACGTTGTGCGTGAGGACGAGGACGGCTGGCTCTTCTTCGAATACCGCAAGGGTGGCGGCATTCGCCACAACGGCGAGTTCATCAATCCGGCGCCGATCGAGAAAGTGATCGCCGAATCCGGTCTTGTCGAGGACGTCTACGTATACGGCGTGAAGGCCGCGTCAGGCGCACCCGGCGAGAAGGATGTGGTCGCGGCCGTGGTGCCAAAGGACGCGGCCCATTTCGACCCGCAACAGATATTCCGCGCGTGCCGCGCGAAGCTGGAAGTGAGTTCGGTCATCTCGTGGCTGCAGGTGGTGCCGCACATACCGAAGACAGCGTCGGAAAAGCCGCTTGAACGCTACCTGGTCGACATGTTCGACGGCCAGCGCAACAGTGTGTTCGCCGAGACGCCGTGACGGTGCATAGCGAGCTGTACGCAATATCCAAATGGAGTAGGCAATGAAAGTACTTGTTCCTGTCAAACGCGTCGTCGACGCGAATGTGAGGGTTCGCGTGAAGGCTGACGGCAGCGCTGTCGACATCGCCAACGTGAAGCTCTCAATGAATCCATTCGACGAAATCAGTGTTGAAGAGGCCGTGCGTCTGAAGGAAGCCGGCGCGGCGACTGAAGTGATCGCGGTTTCGTGTGGCGTGGAGGCGTGCCAGGAAACACTGCGCACCGCGATGGCGACCGGTGCCGACCGCTCCATTCTCGTCAGCACGGATGTGGAATTGCAGCCGCTAGCGGTCGCGAAGCTGTTGAAGGCGCTCGTGGATAAGGAGCAACCGCAACTGGTATTGCTCGGCAAGCAGGCGATCGACGACGACTCGAACCAGGTCGGCCAGATGCTCGCGGCGCTGCTCGGCTGGCCGCAGGCGACGTTCGCTTCGAAGGTCGCCATCGAGGCGGGCAAGGCCACGGTCACGCGCGAGATCGACGGCGGCCTCGAAACGATCGAAATCGATCTGCCGGCGGTCATTACCGCCGATCTCCGGCTGAACACGCCGCGCTATGCGACGTTGCCCAACATCATGAAGGCGAAGAAGAAGCCGCTCGATGTCGTGACGCCGGATGCACTCGGTGTCGACGTCACGCCGCGGCTCACGACGCTCGCGCTCGCGGAGCCAGCCAAACGCGAGGCGGGCATTCGCGTCGCCGATGCCGCCGAACTGGTCGACAAGCTGAATAACGTCGCACACGTCATCTAACACGCAAGGGGAGAGAAATGCCCGTACTCGTTATTGCTGAGCACGACAATCAGGTGCTCAAGACCGCGACCCTGAATGCCGTCACCGCCGCCGCCCGGCTCGGCGACGATATTCACGTTCTTGTGGCCGGCTCGCACAACGCGACCGTAGCCGAACAGGCGGCCCGCATTGCCGGCGTTACCCGGGTTCGTCTCGCGGACGCCGCGCACTACGGCCACGCGCTGGCCGAGAACCTGGCGGCGCTCGTGGTGAAGATCGCCGCCGACTATGGCCATGTGATCGCCCCGGCTACCACGACCGCAAAAAACGTGATGCCGCGCGTGGCCGCGCTGCTCGACGTGGCGCAGATCTCCGAGATCGTTGCCGTCGAATCCGCCGATACGTTCGTACGCCCCATCTACGCGGGCAACGTGCTGGCAACAGTGCGAAGCGCCGACCCGATCAAGGTGATTACCGTTCGAACCACGGCCTTCGCGGCGGCGCCCGCGGAAGGGGGGGCCGCCGCGATCGAAGCGTTGGAGCCCGCCGCTGACGTGCCAGGCTCGCGTTTCGTGAGCCAGCAGCTTACCCGCTCCGAGCGTCCGGAGCTGACGTCCGCGCAACGCGTGATCTCCGGCGGCCGCGGCATGGGTTCCGGCGAAAACTTCGCGCTTATCGATGACATTGCCAACAAACTCGGCGCGGCAGTCGGCGCGTCGCGGGCCGCGGTCGATGCCGGCTTCGCACCCAACGATTATCAGGTGGGCCAGACCGGCAAGGTTATTGCCCCGCAGTTGTATATCGCGGTGGGCATTTCCGGCGCGATCCAGCATCTGGCCGGCATGAAGGACTCGAAGGTGATCGTCGCGATCAATAAGGACGAGGAGGCACCGATTTTCCAGGTCGCCGATTACTGGATCGTGGGTGACCTTTTCAAGGTGTTGCCGGAGTTGTCCCGCGAACTGGACAAGTTGCAACAGGGTTGATGCGGGAGCACATGATGAGCACTTATATTGCACCGTTGCGCGACATGCGTTTCGTGATGACAGAACTGGCGGAGCTCGGCGAGTTGTCCTCGCTGCCGGGCTACGAGGAAGCAACGCCGGAACTCGCCGAGGCGGTACTCGAGGAGGCCGCAAAGCTTGCCACTGAAGTGCTTGCGCCGCTCAACAAGCCGGGCGACGAACAGGGCGCACGACTGACGCGTGATGGCGTGGTTGCCGCCGACGGTTTAGCGGCCGCCTACCGGCAATTCGTCGCGGGAGGGTGGAGCGGCCTCAGCGGCGACCCCAAGTTTGGTGGCCAGGGCCTGCCCGAACTCCTGCAGGCGGCGACCGTGGAAATGTGGAATTCGTCCAACATGGCGTTCGCGCTGTGTCCGCTGTTGACTGCCGGCGCCACCGAAGCGTTGAGGCAGCATGGTTCGGAAGAGTTGAAAGCACATTATCTGCCGAGGCTGGTCAGCGGCGAATGGACCGGCACGATGAACCTGACCGAGCCACAAGCCGGTTCGGACCTCGCTGCCGTGCGCACCAGAGCCGTGCCTGACGGGGATCACTATCGCCTCCATGGCCAGAAGATCTTCATCACGTGGGGCGATCACGACATGACGGATAACGTGATTCACCTCGTGCTGGCGCGCACGCCCGACGCGCCCGAAGGCGTGCGCGGCATCTCGCTGTTCCTCGTGCCGAAGTTCCTCCTCAACGCCGATGGTTCGCCGGGCTCGCGCAACGACGTGCACTGTGTGTCCCTCGAACGCAAACTCGGTATTCATGCGAGTCCGACCTGTGTGATGAGCTTCGGCGACCAGGGCGGCGCGATCGGCTATCTCGTCGGGCAGGAGAACAAGGGGCTCGCGCACATGTTCACGATGATGAACGAAGCACGCCAGAAGGTGGGAATACAGGGACTGGCGATGGCGGAGCGCGCATATCAACAGGCGCGTGAATATGCAAAGGAGCGCGTTCAGGGACGCCCGGCGACAAGCAAATCCGGCACCGCCGTCGCCATCGTTCATCACCCGGATGTCCGGCGGATGTTGATGACGATGAAGGCGCAGAGCGAAGCGATGCGCGCGTTCGCGTACGTAATGGCGGCCGACATGGATCGTGCGCACCGGCATTCGGACGCCGGCGAACGCGCACGCCGCCAGGCTCGCGTCGATCTCCTGATCCCGGTTCTGAAAGGATGGTGCACCGAACTGGGCGTTGAGATCGCTTCGCTGGGAGTACAGGTGCATGGAGGGATGGGCTACATCGAAGAAACGGGTGCGTGTCAGTTCCTGCGCGACGCACGGATCGCAACCATCTACGAGGGTACGACAGGCATTCAGGCCGCGGACCTGGTGGGCCGCAAGCTCGCGTCGGATCAGGGCGCGGCGATGCGCGAGCTGATCGCAGAGATGCGTGACGCTGCGCTGGTACTGGCGCGCAGCGCGGATAAGCAGCTTGCCTCGATTGGCACGAGCGTGGCCGCGAGCGTGCAGTCGCTCGAGGAAGCCACCGGATGGATGCTGCGCGAACTGCCGGGTCAAGTCGACGAAGCGCTTGCCAGTTCGGTCGACTATCTGATGCTTGCCGGTTATGTATGCGGCGGATGGCACATGGCGCGCGCGGCTTTAGTCGCGTCCGGGAAAAGTGCAGCGGGTGAAGACCCGGAATTCCATCAGACAAAGCTCGCCACCGCGCGATTCTACGCAGACAAGATTCTGCCTAAAGCCACTGGCCTTCTGGAAGCAATCCGGACCGGTTCATCTGGCGCAACGCAAGTCGCGATCGAGCAACTTTAGCCGCGCGGTGGAGACGGTTTGAGAAAGGCGCAAACGTATCAATTCGACATACGAAATAATGAGGGGACAGTGATGAAACGGATCGCGTATCTTGCCTTGATACCCGGGGCGATATGTGGGAGCGCAATGGCGCAGAGTGCCGGCAGCCTCATTACCAGCGCGGGTGGGGCGTGGCTCGACTTTGGCCCCTCGTCCGCAACGGCATTGCAGAGTACTTCAGCAGCGGGCACGTTCACGTCAACGGGAACGGCTGGCCAGATTCACAATACGTTCACCGCCGAGCTTTCCCTGACCTACTTCATCACGGACAACATCGCCGTCGATCTGGCGACCGGCGTGCCGCCCAAACTCCAGCTCTATGCGCAGGGCACGGCGGCCCCGCTCGGCCCAGGGGGGCCGGGACTCGGCCTCGGCAATCTGCAACCCCTCGCCACCACAAGAGCGTGGCCACCGATTCTCTTCCTGAAGTATTACTTCGGCGCCGCGCAAACGAAGCTGCGTCCTTTCGTCGGCGTGGGCGTCAATTACACGTGGTACTCGCATATCGAGCTCAATTCGACCTTCAACGGTGCGTTGCAGCAGTTTGCGGGACCGGGCGGCCATGTCAACGCATCGCTCAGCCCGTCGTGGAATCCTGCGTTCAATGCGGGCGTCTCTTACAACATCAGCAAGAACTGGTACGCCACTGCGTCGGTAACCTATCTGCCGCTCAAGACGAACGCGACGATCAGCGCCGTTGCCGCCAACGGGCAAGCGGTGCTGACCAACAAGACGCATATCACGGCCAATCCGTGGATTAGCTTTGTGGGAATCGGATACCGCTTCTAGCCAGAACAGTTGTGCCTGCGCGAGTGAGAGCGGTGGATGCCTTGACGAGTTTCGAGCGGGAAAAGTGAGCGCCTCGAGCGGAAGCGAAGTCGCCCGGCAGTTGCGCTGCTAGTGTTGCAATATAGCGACTTGGCCATCCGGCTTATCAGGCCGCTGGCGATAGGTCGGGGGCCTTCATTTTTCGGCGGATTGTTCCGATCCGTTTCGCCGTTTTGTGGGGTAGATTTGGGGTAGTCTGACTTGGCCATGTTGGGAACCCCTTATGCCATGGACCTAAGCGACCTTAATGTGACTCCGACCCGCCACCAAAAAAATCCAGGAGTTACGTGCATGTCCAACCCTTGTTTCTTTTCAAGGGTTCAACAAAGGTGCAAAGACTTCGCGTACGCTGCGACGTGAATTGTCCAAAATCTGATCGTGTTCGAAGCCAAGGGCGAGGCGTGCAGGCTTTCGGGCGAGTAGTACGCGTAGTCGAGTCTCAGTTCGGCCGGCGGTGCAGCCTGCGCCGCGCGCGGAGCCAGGCCGGCGACAAGGGCCGCCGCCGACGCGAGAACAACGGTCAGTCCGGCCAGCAGACGACGCGATTTTTGATGAGTGGTTGCTGCGCTGCGCCCCGTGAGAATGTCATTGAATGATCATTGAAACTGTTTCGTTACGCTGCCATGGTTTGATACTCCGCTCGTTATTGAGTGACGACCGCGACGACATCCTCTTCGCGCAGCGCGAGCAGCTCATTGCCGCCGACCTTGACCGACTGCCCGTCATATTTGCCGAAGCGTTTGGTAGTTGGCCGGGGCGGTGTGCAACAGCGCGTTCGTTCCCGGGCAAGCGTGCGGGCGATGTCAGCCAGATAATCCCAGGGATAGATACCTTGCGCGTGCCCATCGCTGAACACGATCCGCACGCCGTAGCCCATCGGCTGTATGTCGAGAATTGCAATGGGCGGCTTGTTTCGCGCCGCCGCGTCCGAATGCGCCACGCGGCGGCATGCCGAGCATGGACACCGCTCCCTGAGCGTCGCGTTGTCGATCCACTGCGTCTGGCCGTCATGCCACGTCAGGGACAGTCGCCCTGTCGCGGCGTGAATCGTTACGTGTTCGGGCGCGTTCACCGGTGTGCCTTTTCAATCTGCGCCAATGCGATGCGTGCCGCCTTGCGTACTTCCGGATCGGGATCGGCCGCGGCAGCTTGCAAGGCCGGCACTGACGCCGTGTCGCCGAGTTCGCCCAGCGACAAGGCCGCTTCCTTGCGCAAGTTGCTGATCGCATGCGTGAGCAGCACGGCGATGGCGGCGCCCGTCGTGGCATCGCGGAGTTTGCCTAACGCGCGGACCGCCTGCAAACGCACTTGCCAGTAGTCGTCGTCGAGAGCGGTCATCAGCGAATCCCGTGCGCCCGGCGCGCGCAGTTTGCCGAGCGTGGCCGCGGCTTCTTCGCGGACTTGCCAGGCGGTGTCGCGTAATGCGCCAAGCAGCGCGACGATGGTTTGCTCAGTCGCCGCCGCTTCGACACCCAATGCACCGATTGCCGCACGCCGCACGTCGGCGTTCGGATCGTCGGCGGCGATGGCGGTAAGGGCGCCAAGCGCGCGCGGGCTCTTCAACCAGCCGAGCACGCCCACTGCCTCGAGCCGCACCACGTCTTCGCTTGCCGCCAGCGCGGCCAGCGCGGGCTCCAGCGCCGCTGCATAGCGCAGTTCGCGCAGACCGCGCAGGGCCGCCTGGCGCACGAAGGGATCGCGATGAGCGGCCCACGGCGCGAGCAGCGGCCCTGATTGCGGATCCTTCAAATTCGACAGACTCTGCGCGGCTGCGTCGCGCACGTCCTCGGCACGATCGGTCAACGCTTCGCAGAGCGCCTGTATCACGTCGGCTCGTTGCCACGCGCCGAGCACCTGGGCGGCCTCGGCCCGTACCTCCGCCGACGGGTCGTTGCGCAACGCGGCGACGATCGGCCCGAGCACGGTTTCGTCTTCGAGATCGGCGAGCGCAAGGAGGGCGATGCGGCGCACCGCGGCGTCCGCGGACGCGAGGCGTGGCAGCAGTTCGGCGGCTTCCGGATCGAGGGAATCGGGATCGAACGTAAGCGGAAGCGAAATATCGGTCATGAGCCAAGAAGTGTCTGGAGTGAGCAGATGCGTTCGAAACGCAAGTCAATCAAGCGGAGCGGTTATGTGGCCGCTGTACGCAGCAGGGCAAGACAGTGCCGCTTGATCTCGACGAATTGCGCTTCGGTCGTCGTGTCGTCGTCGCGTGGACGCTCGAACGCTTTGACAGACATGCGTCGCGACTAGCGCAGCAGATAGGGAATGTCGACCCTGACCGCGTCGGTCGGGCAATCTTTTTCGCACGGCATGCAGTACCAGCATTCGTCGAACTTCATATAAGCCTTGCCCCTGGTCAGGTCGATCGCGAGCAGATCGAGCGGGCAGACATCCACGCAAACGGTGCAGCCTTTGTCGGCGATGCACTTGTCCTCGTCGATCGTGACGGGCGCGGCGCTGCGCTGGAAAATATCGTGCGGTGTGGTGGACATGATGGTTCCTCAAGCGTCGGCAAGCGCGGGTTCGCCGATGCGCAGGTTCTGATAGGCGTGGCTCTCGTAATCGTCGAGCGGCACCACGTACGGTTGCACGGCGCGTTTTTCGCTGACCATGCGGCCCGCTGCGTCTTTCCTCAGATGCGTGTGGCAAAACCACTCCGCGTCATTGCGCTGCGGATAATCGACGCGATGGTGGTACAGCCCCCAGCGGCTTTCCGTGCGATACAGCGATGCGTGCGCCGCCATTTCCGCGCAGTCGCGAATCGCCCGCACTTCCGCGGCGCGCATCAGTTCATGGGGGTTCCCGGCTTTGATCTGGTCGATGTCCGCGGCGATTTCGGCGAAACGTTGCAGCCCGATTTCCATCTTGCGCGTGACCTTCGGCGGTTGAAGATAGTCGTTCACCATGCGGCGCAGCTTGTATTCGACCTGTGCCGGGGCCAGCCCCGTCTCCCGTTCCAGCGGCGCATAGATGCGCGCCCGCTCGGCCTCGACCTGCTCGCCGTCGAGTGCCGCATGTTCGCGGCCCTCGACGTATTGCGCGGCGTTTTGGCCCGCGAACCAGCCATAGGTAAACGCGCCGAGCATATAGTTGTGCGGCACCGCGGCCATGTCGCCGGCCGCGTAGAGGCCGGCAACCGTAGTTTCCGCGCGTTCGTTCACGTAGACGCCGGACGCGCTGTGACCGCTGCAAAAGCCGATCTCCGAGATGTGCATTTCGATCATCTGTTCGCGGTAGTCGGTGCCGCGTCCCGCATGAAAACGTCCCCGGCTCGGGCGCTCGTTGGTATGCAGGATTTGTTCGATCGTTTGAATGGTTTCCTCGGCGAGATGGTCGAGCTTCAGAAATACGGGGCCATTGCCGCTTTGGAGTTCCTGATAGAACTCCCACATCATCTGACCGCTCCAGTAATCGCACTCGATAAAGCGTTCGCCCTTGCCGTTCGCCGTGAAACCGCCGAGCGGGCCGGTCACGTACGCGCATGCCGGACCGTTATAGTCCTTGATGAGCGGGTTGATCTGGAAACACTCGAGGTTCGCCAACGCGGCGCCGGCGTGAAAGGCCATTGCGTATCCGTCGCCGGCATTGGTGGGGTTCTCGTAGGTGCCCATCAAGTAGCCGGACGCGGGCAAACCCAACCGTCCCGCGGCGCCGCAACTGAGAATGACCGCCTTGGCGCGCACCACATAAAAATCCGCCGTGCGGCAATCGAAGCCCAGCACGCCGCAAGCGCGCCCTTGCGCGTCAGTCAGCACGCGTGTGACGACGATGCGATTGGTGATCGCAATGCGGGCGCGTTTGAGTTGCCTGTAGAGGACTTTCTTGATGTCATGGCCTTCCGGCATCGGCAGAACATAGGAGCCCATGTGATGCACTTTCTTGACCGCGTAGTCGCCGGTGCCGTCTTTTTCGAACTTCACGCCCCAGCGGTCGAGTTCCTCGATAGTCTTGAAACTGTGCCGGGCATAGGCGTAGACGGCGGCCTGGTCGACAATGCCGTCGTTGGCGATGGTGATTTCTCTCGTGTACTGCTCGGGTGTCGCATGGCCGGGAATAACCGCGTTGTTCAGGCCGTCCATGCCCATCGAAATCGCGCCGCTGCGCTTGACGTTGGCCTTTTCCAGCAGCAACACCTTGAGATTCGGATTCTGTTCCTTCGCCTTGACGGCGGCCATCGGACCGGCGGTTCCGCCACCCACGACAACCAGGTCGTACTCGATCACGTGCGTGTTCATTTCGTCTTCCTTGTGCTCTTCTTTTCTTTTTGACGGTCGATGCGCAGGCGGTACTGGAACGCGTCGCCGCGGAAATAGAGGTATTCGTAATCGATCGGCGTGCCATCCGCGCCGTGCGTGAGGCGTTCAATGCGAAGCACCGGGCTGCCTTCCTCGACGTTCAATGCTTCGACGATTTCATCGTCGGCGAGAATGGCGTCGATCGAGACGTCGGCGTGGCCGAGCGGCACGCCGCAATCGTTCTCGAGAATGAGAAAGATGTCGCGCGTGACGAGGTCGGCGTTGGCGAGGCGTTTGCCCAATGCTTCCGGCACCCACGTGATTTCGAGCGAGACCGGTTCGCGATTGAGCAGCCGGATACGATGGATTTCGGCGACCTTCGCGCCTTCCGGCAGATTGAGGCGACCGGCGATTCGCGCGGTGGCGGCAATGAAGCGAATATGTTTGATCTGGTTGACGATTTCGTATCCCATCGACGACATCGCTTCGGCGAAGCCTTGCAGCGCGCTGACGTTCTGGAAGGCTTTCGGCTTGGAGACGAACGTGCCCTTGCCGTGAAGTTTGAAGACGAGGCCTTCTTTTTGCAGATCGCCGAGCGCCTGGCGCACGGTGATGCGGCTGACGTTGAACATCGCGCAGAGGTCGTTTTCAGACGGCATCTGCGAGTGAGCGGCATAGGTGCCGTTCAGAATGCGCGAGCGCAGTTCCGTCTTGATCTGCTCATAGAGCGGGGGCGCGGAAAGAGGCAGCACGGTGGCCGCGGCGGGCTTCTGCATGGTGTCGGGTTACCTGTACTTGTTATGACAAGTTGGTTCACAGTCTAGTGATGGAGCCTCGGCGGGCGAACGAAGAATTTGTGCTTTGTATTTCTGCGGCGAAGCTTTCGGTGTTGCTGTCCGCTTTCAACTTGATTTCGTTAGTTCGCTGCTGAATATGGATCTGCCGATTTGTTCGTGGCGAGAAGCGGCGGACACAACGAGAATCGAACGGATCGCGCGTTGCCTGACGCGTCTTGCCGCGCGTCGTCGCAGGTGAGCGCAGCGCGGGAACGACCCGTCAACCAACTTTCGCGGACATTCATGAGCAGACGTAGCGGCCATTTGCGCCTCGGCGCTTTCCTTTATCCCTCTGGACACCACATCGCAGCATGGCGGCATCCCGAAGCGCAGGCGGATGCGGGCGTCAATTTCCGCCACTATGTCCGGCTGGCGCAAGCGGCCGAGGCCGCGAAGTTCGATCTGGTCTTTCTCGCCGACGGCGTGGGGACGCGCGGCGACAACGTCGATTTTCTGAGCCGCACGGCGCATAGCTACGTCGCGCAGTTCGAGCCGATCACGCTATTGTCGGCGCTGGCGGCGGTGACCGAGCGCATTGGTCTCGTCGGAACCGCGTCGACGAGTTTCAACGAGCCGTATCACGCCGATCGCCGCCTTCAGGCCGCAGGCGCTATCGACGCGCCGACGATCTTATGACGAAGCAGCGATTCGGCAACGAACCCGCTCGCCTTCATTTCCTCGACAAAATCGCGTAGCGCAACCGCGACCGCTTCGCCGCGGCTCTTCGGTATTCCCATTGCCTGCTGTATGACCATGAACCGTTCGCCGAGCAGCCGCAGCCCCGTTGCGTTGCTTGCGTCCGCTTCGAGCTGCTGCTTTACGCCGGCGGCGACTTCCAGATTCTGATCGATAAAAGTTCGCACGACGGCTGGCGATGTCGGTGCGCGTACGATCCGCGCGGTCTTGAGTTCGCGCGACAGGAAAAGATCGTATGCGCTTCCCTTGCCGACCGCGACGCGATTGTGCGGCTGGTCGACCTCCTGATTTGTTCTGATCGGCGAATCGTTTCGCACCAGATAGAAACCCTCGATCAATACATACGGCGCAGTGAAAGCGATCGCCTGTCCGCGCAGCGGATCGACTGCGAAGAAACCGATATCGGCGCGTTCCTCGCTGACCGCTTCGACGGACTTGCCGGCCGCGTCGAACACGACCAGTTCGAGCCCCACCGAGAGGCGTTCAGCAAGCGCCCGCGCAAGGTCGGCCGATACGCCGGCCGGCTCGCCCGAAGTGGCATCCCGGTTGGCGAGAATCGGATTGCCCAGATTGATCGAAGCGCGCAGCTTGCCCGTGGGTGCGAACGCGTTGACAACGGATTGATCGAGCGTCATGGGATTTTCTCGTTGCGGCCGAGCGCGCGGACGGCGCCGGCCAGGGTTCAAGGGCTCCGCTGATTATCCGCCAAATGTTCCGGCTGACAACCGGCGCTCCCTCCACCCATGGCTGTACAGACGCCGCGCGCGTGCAATCAGCAAGCCGGCGCGCAAACCGGCGCGCAAAGCGCGCTCGTGACGCTGCCGATTTGATGACCTCGACATGTTAGGGCGCGCTCACGCGTTTGATTAGTGAATCTTACGGACCGTTCGCCGCTGTAACCAACGCGCGGGTGAACTCCACTATCTTCGGCCTCCTGACGCGTCGGTACGTGCCTGTTTTCATTTCGCGTGCGCGGCGGCTCCTGTCCAACTTTCTTCAGGTCGTCCATGCCAAAGCCATTCAATCCGCTGTCCGTTCGTTTGATCGCGGCCTTAGCCGCCGTCTCGTTCGTCGCCGCGTGCGGCGAAAAACCCGCCGCGCAAGCGCCGCAAACGCCAGAGGTCGGCATCGTCACCGTCAAACCGACGCCGGTGCCGGTTGTCGTCGAATTGCCCGGCCGCGTCAGTGCGTTTCTCGTCGCGCAGATCATTGCGCGGGTGGACGGCATCGTGCTCAGGCGCGAGTTCGTCGAAGGCAGCGAAGTGAGGGCGGGGCAGCGGCTTTATCAGATCGATCCCGCGCCGTACGTCGCGTCGCTGAACAGCGCGCAGGCGACGCTCGCGAAGGCGCAGGCGACGCTCGTGTCCGCGCATGCGGAAACCGGGCGCTACAAGGTGCTCGTCGCCGCCAACGCGATCAGCAAGCAGGACTACGACAACGCGGTGGCGGCCGAAGGCTCGGACGCGGCCGATGTCGCCGCGGGCAAGGCGGCGGTCGAAACCGCGCAGATCAATCTCGGCTATACCAACGTCACGTCGCCGATCAGCGGACGTATCGGTAAATCGTCGGTGACGCCCGGCGCCTATGTGCAGGCGAGCGCGGCGACGCTGCTCTCGACGATCCAGCAACTCGACCCGGTCTACGTCGACCTCACGCAGTCGAGTCTCGCCGGGCTGCAACTGCGCCGCGACATCGAGGCGGGCCGCCTGTCGGTCGGCGGTCCGAACGCCGCCAGGGTCAAGCTGATCCTCGAGGACGGCCGCGCTTACGACCTGCCCGGCAAGCTCCAGTTTTCCGACGTGACGGTCGATCAAACCACCGGCTCCGTGACGGTGCGCGCGACGTTCCCGAACCCGCATCGCGTGTTGCTGCCCGGCATGTTCGTGCGCGCGCAGATCGAGGAAGGCGTGAACGAAAACGCGATCGTCGTGCCGCAGGTCGGCGTGACGCACGACCAGAAGGGCAACCCGACGGCGCTCGTGGTCGGCGCGGACAACAAGGTGGCATTGCGCCCACTGGTGACGTCCG
>DASPZL010000114.1:0-28614 GCA_035636295.1 Paraburkholderia sp. | reverse complement strand
ACATAGTGGAATCGGAAAGGTCAGGAGCGGTCGTCAATGATACGGCGCAGGTCCTGCGCGATCGTATCGGGGGTGTCGTGGTCGGTGGCCAGCAGGCGCGCGCGGCCTTGAGGATCGAACACGTAGACGGCGGAGCTATGGGTGACTTCATAGCTGCCGTTCGGGTCGCGCTTTTCCATCTGGTACGCGACGCGGTAACGCTTGGCGAGCGACTCGATTTGCCAGTCGGTGCCGGTCAGCCCTTCGGCATGTTGCGAGTCGAAGGCGCCGACGTAATCGTGCAAGGCCTGCGGCGTGTCGCGCGCGGGATCGACGGTGATGAACAGGATGCGCACTTTTTGCGCGTCGGGGCCGAGCTTGCCGAGCACCTGCATCAGCCGGCCCATCGTTTCGGGGCAAACGTCCGGACAATGGGTGTAACCGAAATAGACCAGCGAGGTGCGGCCCTTGAACGAATCGCCGTTGACGGCGCGGCCGTCGTCGCCGGTCAGCGTGAAGTCGAGATCCGGCAAGTGGCCCGTCACGTTGGTCAAGTGCCAGGGTTCGGCGCGCTGCGTGCAACCGGCAAGCGCTGCCGGCGCGCCGATCGTGACGACCGTGGACATCAGCGCGAACACTCGTGCGAACCGTTGTGCCAGGCGCGGCCGGCGTGATGGTGCGCGATCCGGTTGCCGGCGTCGGGATGAGATGATGGGGAACAAAGCAGGTATCAATGACTCGATTAAAGAGCGGCGCGCGACGCTGCGCTTGAAGGGCCGCCGCCATCGCCGCCGTAGTCGCGATATTGTGCAAATATGGCCGTAACGGCACGGTCCACGTGGCAGCGACTGTATCGCAAAATCTTCGGTGGCGTCGTCCAGTGCCCGCGGGCGCGCGGTTTGCGAGGCAATTTGACGCAGGCGGCTGAAAGCCGGTTGCAGCCTGATCGTTCTCTTTTTGAATGCAATCCCAGGCAGCCTCGCCGCGCGCCGCCCGGCCAAGCCAGTGTCCTGGCTTACTTTCTCGAAAAATTGACGGATGCGCGGTAAGATGCGCACACTTTTCCAGCCGCAGAAGGCTGAAAGGCAAAACTAACCGATGCAAGAACTTCCGGCTGTTCTGTCTCCGAGCGAGACGGCATTTTTCTTCGATTTCGACGGTACGCTCGTTGAACTCGCGCCCACGCCGGACGGCGTGCGGGTCGAACCTCGCGTGGTCGAATTGCTGAGCGAACTGCGGCGGCTGACGAACGGCGCGGTCGCGGTGGTTTCCGGCCGCGGCATCGACAGTATCGACGCTTTCCTCGGCATGTCCGATCTGCCGATTGCCGGCCTGCACGGCGCCGAGCGGCGCGACGCGAACGGCGACACGCAGCGCATCGGGTTTCATGATCAGCGGCTCTTGCGGATGGAGCAGGTGCTCGCACAGGTGGTGAACGAACATCCCGGCATGCTGCTCGAGATCAAGGGCGCGGCGCTCGCGCTGCACTACCGCAATGCGCCGGACCGCGAGCCGGTGGCGCGTGAGGCGACCGAACGTCTGGTGGCCGATTACCCCGGCGCGTACGTGCTGCAGCCCGGCAAGATGGTCTACGAAATCAAGCCGAAGGACGTCGACAAGGGCCGGGCGATGCGCGCGTTCCTGGACGAGCCGCCTTTCGTCGGCCGCTTCGCGGTGTTCGCAGGCGACGATTTGACTGACGAGAAAGGCTTTGCCGTCGTCAACGAGCGCGGCGGCCTGTCGATCAAGGTCGGCGTGGGCGAGACGATGGCGCGCACGCGCATCGAATCGGTCTCCGCGCTGCTCGACTGGGTGGAATCGATTGTCGCGGCGGCGCGCTCGGCATGATCGCCATGCCGCGTCGCTCAACGTACACAACGTACTGCATCGGGAATCGCGCTTCATGAGCCGACTGATCATCGTATCGAACCGGGTTGCGCCGATCTCGGAGGGCGGCCCGGCGGCGGGCGGTCTGGCGGTCGGCGTGTACGACGCGCTGAAGGAAACCGGCGGCATGTGGTTCGGCTGGAGCGGCGACGTGCTGAGCTCGGGTCAGCCGCACATCAAGGTCGAGGAGCGCGGGCCGGTGACCTTCGCGACCATCGCGCTGATGCGCCGCGATTACGATCAGTACTATCGCGGCTTCTCGAATGCCACGCTGTGGCCCGCGTTCCACTATCGCGCCGATCTGTTGCAATACGACCGGCACGACTTCGAGGGCTACTGCCGCGTCAATGCATGGCTCGCGCAGCAACTCGTGCCGCTTCTGCGCGAAGACGACGTGATCTGGGTCCACGACTATCATCTGATTCCGTTCGCGCAAGCGTTGCGCGCGGCCGGCGTGAAAAATCGCATCGGCTTCTTCCTGCATATTCCGTTTCCGGCTTCGCAGGTGCTGCTCGCGGTGCCGCCGCATCGCGAGCTGGTCGAGGCGCTGTGTTCGTTCGACCTGCTCGGCTTCCAGACCGCGCCGGATCTGCGCGCGTTCTGCGACTACATCGTCAACGAGGCGAACGGCACGGTCGACGCATCGGCGAGCGGCCCGCTCACCGTTCACGCGTTCGGCCGCACGCTGCGCGCGTCGGCTTATCCGATCGGCGTCTATCCGGACGAGATCGCCGAACTCGCGAAAGCCGGCGAGCGCGGCAAACCGGTGCGCACGATGAAGGCGACGCTGCATTCGCGCAAGCTGATCATGAGCGTGGACCGCCTCGATTATTCGAAGGGGCTGGTCGAGCGTTTCCGTGCCTTCGAGCGCCTGCTCGAACACGCGGCCGCGCAACGCAACACGGTGTCGTTCCTGCAGATCGCACCGCCCACGCGCGCCGACATGCACGCGTACCAGGACATTCGCCTGCAACTCGAAGGGGAGTCGGGGCGCATCAACGGCCGCTTCGCCGAACTGGACTGGACACCGATTCTCTACATCCACAAGCAGTACGAGCGCTCGGTGCTGGCCGCGCTGTTTCGCACCGCGCATGTCGGCTACGTCACGCCGTTGCGCGACGGCATGAACCTCGTCGCCAAGGAATATGTCTCGGCGCAGGATCCGGAGAATCCGGGCGTGCTCGTGCTGTCACGCTTTGCCGGCGCGGCGCAGGAACTGGATGGCGCGCTGATCGTCAATCCGGTCGACATCGACGGCATGGCCGAAGCGCTTGCCCGGGCGCTGGAGATGCCGCTTGCGGAGCGCCAGGCGCGTCATCGCGACATGATGGTGCAGTTGCGCGAGAACAATGTGTCGGTATGGCGCGATAATTTCATGCGCGATCTGCAGGGCGTCAATAGTGCCAGGAGTGGTGCAAAGAGCACCGGAAGCGGGAAGGCGCGCGCTGCGTCGGGGAAGAAGGCGCTGCGCGAAACCCTGGCCGGATAGGCGCTTTAAAGCTCTTGCTTCAAGGGCGCTTTCCTTGGATTCCGAAAAACAGAAAAGCCGCTTTCGAGCGGCTTTTCTGTTTGCTGGCTGGAGCGGAGCGTGCGTTGCTCAGACCACGTGCTGTTCGTCGACCTTCTTGCCGCCGATATGCAGCGTCGCGCCCTTGCCGTACTGCTTCGACAGCAGATCGCGGTACAGACCGGGACGCAGGCGCAGTTCTTCCGGGCTGCCGTCGTCGATCACCTTGCCGGCGCTCATCACGATGATCCGGTCGAAGTTGTTCAGCGTCGACAAGCGGTGCGCGATCGCGATCACGGTGCGGCCCACCATCAGGCGGTCGAGCGCCTTCTGGATCGCTTCTTCCGACGCGCTGTCGAGCGCCGAGGTGGCTTCGTCGAGCAGCAGGATCGGCGCGTTCTTCAGGATGGCCCGCGCGATCGCGATCCGTTGACGCTGGCCGCCGGAAAGCTTCACGCCGCGGTCGCCGACGATCGTGTCGAAGCCTTCCGGCATGGCCTCGATGAAGTCCGTGCAACGCGCCTCGCGCGCGGCGGCGAGCACTTCTTCGCGGCTGGCTTCAGGACGGCCATAGGCGATGTTCTCGTACACCGTGCGATGGAACAGCGAGATGTCCTGCGGCACCAGCGCGATCGCCTGACGCAGGCTGTCCTGAGTGATCGTGGCGATGTCCTGGCCGTCGATCCTGATCGCGCCGCCTTGCGTCTCATAGAAACGCTGCAGCAGCGCCAGCACGGTGGACTTGCCCGCCCCCGACTTGCCGATCAGGCCGACCCGCTGGCCCGGCTCGATGTGCAGATCGAAGTGATCGAGGATAGGGCGGCGGCGCGGGTAGGCGAACGTCACGCTTTCGAAATCGACCCGGCCGCCTTGCGGCACGAGCCCGGTCGCGCCGTCGCGATCCGGCATGCCGTGCGGCTCGAGCAGCGTGCGCACGGCCTCCGCGAGCCGCGCCACGTGCTGCGTGACGTCGACGAGCGCCACGGCCAGATCGCGCGTGCCGTGCAGAATCGTGAAGCCGAGCGAACTGACGAGCACGATGTCGCCGGAAGTCGCCCGCCCTTGGTCCCACAGCCACAGCGCCCAGCCGAGCAAACCGGCCGAGAGCAGCGCGGTGATCACCGCGTGCAGCAGGCGCAGCTTTTCCAGATACAGCAGGCTCTGCTGGCGGGCTTCCATTTCCGCCTTGACGGTCGCGCCGAAACGTTGCTGCTCGCGAAACGTCATGCCGAAGGCACGCACGAGGCCCATGTTGCTGATCACGTCGACCAGTTCGCCGTCCACCGAGGCGGCCCTGGTCGCGAAATGGTGATGGCGTGCCGAGCCACGGCCGGCAAGCTTGTAAAGCACGACCGACAGGATGGCCGAGCACAGCATCAGGCCGCCGGCCATCAGCGGATTCACCGCGGTGATCATGACGATTGCGCCGAGCACCGCGATGCAGGGCGGCAGCACGTTCCAGGCGGTGGTGTTCTCGGCGGTATAAACCGCGTTCGAGGTTGCCGTGATCCGGCTCGCGAGCATGCCGGGCTGCTTCTCCGAGTAGTAGGTCGGCGAGTGTCCGCTCAAATACTGGAACAGGTCGCGCCGCAAGTCGCCGGTCACGGCGACGAACGTATGCGCGGCGACCCAGCCGCCGACCCGCCACAGCAGGTTGTCGGCGGCGATCAAGCCGACCAGGATGGCGAACGCCCCCCACAGCGGACCGGGATGATGCCGGCCTTGGCCGAGCACGTCGATCAGATGTTTGATCGCGTATTGCGAAGCGAGCGCACAGCCCACGGCCGCAAATACGCTGCACACGACGATCGCATGCGCGAGCGGGTGGCGGCGGATAAAGCGGAAAAGAAACGCAAGCGGTCGATGCGCATAGCTCGCAAGCTTTGCGTTGTGGGCATTGCGCTGGGCGATGGTTAAGTGTTCCAAATTGATCGTGAGGTCGATGGGTTTCGGGTTGCGCATGCAAAGCGCGGGCCATACGGAAAAAGGGTTCGCCGCGAACCTGATGCTTCGCATTGTAAACATGCAAAAGCGATTACGCCCTGGGTATCCGGGCCATGACGCGACTGATTTCGCGATAGACCTCCGCGACCTGCAGTTGCTCGACCCGCCAACACGGCGGTGGTTCATGCGGGCTGCGGAAAATTTCGAGATATAATTACAAACTGCATTCAACCGTGATGCGTCATTGCTTCCACGCTTGCCGGTAAAGTTGACGCAATAGTTCGCAGGAACTTGCACATGCCGCGTTCACGGAACATGTCCGAGCCAACCGCCACTGTAGAACTGTCTTATAAAACAAGGGTTTGTAAAGTGTTTCCCCCTTGTAACAACGTAAAGACTTTGAAATGTTGTGGCGCAGCAAGAGTTTGGGCACCGATAATGCATGCTCCGTAGGCCCCTGAAATTTCTGACAGTTTGTCAACGCAGGCGGCGCATGTGCGTTTACCGGCACATGCGCAGACGGTGACCCACTGGTCTGGGCCACTACCCAGGCGACCCATCGCAAGATTTCTCGAAGAATCAGGCCGCGCCGGCATGTCCGGCGAGGCGGCCCGGGCGAGCAAGCGAGTCGCTTTTACCAAACGCAGTACCTTTGCCTGATTTTTTACGAGGAGTTCTTCATTATGCGAATCGCTCAAATCGCTCCGTTGCACGAGGCGGTTCCTCCCAAGCTGTACGGTGGTACGGAACGTGTCGTGTCCTACCTCACCGAAGCGCTGGTCGAACAGGGCCATGACGTGACGCTGTTCGCGAGCGGCGATTCGCAAACCTCGGCAAAACTCGAAGCTTTCTGGCCGCAGGCGCTGCGCCTCGACCCGACCATCCGCGACGTGATGGCGCCGCACATGCTGCTGCTCGAGGAAGTGCGCCGCCGCGCGGACGAATTCGACGTGCTGCATTTCCACATCGACTATTACCCGTTCTCGCTGTTCGCCCGCCAGCCGGTGCCGTTCCTGACCACGCTGCACGGCCGTCTCGATCTGCCGGAACTGCAGCCGATCTTCAACACGTTCAGCGACGTGCCGGTGGTGTCGATTTCGGACAACCAGCGTATTCCGCTGCCGCAGGCAAACTGGCTGCAAACCGTCTATCACGGCCTGCCGGAAAACCTGCTCACGCCGATCAAGGACGTGAAGCCCAGCTACCTCGCGTTCCTCGGCCGCATCTCGCCGGAAAAGCGTCTGGATACGGCCATCCGCATCGCTCAGCAAGCGGGCATGCCGATCAAGGTTGCCGCGAAGCTCGACAAGGCTGACCGCGCTTACTACGACGAAGTCATCAAGCCGCTCATGTCGCTGCCGCACGTCGAATACATCGGCGAAATCAGCGAATCGGAAAAGACCGAGTTCCTCGGCAACGCCCACGCGCTGCTGTTCCCGATCGACTGGCCGGAGCCCTTCGGTCTGGTGATGATCGAAGCCATGGCTTGCGGCACGCCGGTGATCGCGTTCAATCGCGGTTCGGTGCCGGAAGTGATCGAAAACGGCGTGTCGGGTTTTGTCGTCGAAGACGAAATCAGCGCGGTCGCCGCAGTGAAGCGTCTGCACACGCTGCCGCGCGCAACGGTGCGCAAGGCGTTCGAATCGAGCTTCTCGTCGAAGGTCATGGCGCAGAACTACGTCGCCACCTACGAAGAACTGCTGCGTCAGAAGCATCGCACGGTGCTGCGCGAAGTCAACGCCAGCTAATGCACCAGCTAATGCGCGATAGGTAAAAGCAGTCAAGCCGGTTTAAGAAGCGCTTTCGGGCGCTCCAGGAACCGCAAATAACGCCCCGTGAGCCACTCGCCCGCGGGGCGTTGTTGCATGTGCGCCGCGTTTTTCCAGACGAGCGGCGGAAAGTGAGGGTTTCGTGGCTGCAAGAATGAGTCACCCTCCGTAATATCCCTATAATGGCCGTGCCGCAAAATTGGCTGCGGCGCCGCCGACGACAGGAGGATGCCTTGGCGAGAACGAAAGAGACGCGTGCGAACGCGGCGCCCGGCGCCGGAACGATTTTCGCGCTGCGCGCCATCGGTCTCGTGCTTCTGGCTCGCTGGCTGTTTTCGATGGCGCAGATGGACCTGGGCGCTGCGCTGTCGGCGATGGTGTCCTCGCCGTGGGCCTGCATCAACCTCGTGTTCCTGTTCCTGCTGATCTTCCTGCCGGGCGCGCGCGCCGTGGCCGAGCGTCCGTTTCATCCGCTGCCGCAATGGCTGCGGCAGGCGCTGCGTCTGTTTGCTTTCCTCGGATTCCTGTTCGCGGTCTGGTCGGTCGGCGCGTTCGCGGCGAGCGCCGGCTGGCGGCGCACCGTTCAAGCGGTGGCGGTCACCAACGGCTGGCTGCTGGCCGCGCCAGCGTTATACGCGGCGGTCTTGTGGATCTGCCGGCCGCGCGCGCTGTGGCGAACCAATATCGCCGCGCGCCGGTTTGCGATTGGCCGCTATGCGGTTGCGCTCGACCCGGTCACGCGCACAGTGAGCGTGTGGGCCGAGCGTCGCAAGGTGGGTCAGTACGATGCACGCGAATTGTCCGTGCGTTGGGCGGCCGCGCAGGGCGTGCGCGCCACGCCGGCGCCTGCCCACACGGTGGCGTTCGCGGCGGCGGGCGAGCCGGAGGGACATGCTGTGGCGCGTCGCTCGACCGTCGCGCCGTCGCTGGCTCGCGGCGCCTTCGGCCGCCGTCCGAAAATCGAATTGCTGTGGGACTCGCCGGCGGCAGCAGGCCACAATCGGCAGACCGTATTCCGCACCGCGCTGACTACCGAAGGCGATCGGGTCGCCGCGCGTGCGCTTGACACGTCTTTGCGGCAAGTCTGAATCTGGCGCTTTGTGCAGTCGGCCACACGCCGTGGCCGAAGCAGGCGTCGTAAAGTAAGCCTTGGTCGATAATGAAGTGAGTGCCGCGCGGCGCTGCAAGGCCGGCGGGTCAGACGTACACCGATCGTATCGCGTCGTTTGCAGGAGTCGCTATGCTGGTTCGCTGGTTGCTTGCCGCCATTCATCTGCTCGCTTATGGGTTCGCGCTCGCGTCGATTCTCCGGCGCACCTGGGCGCTGCGCCGAGCCACCGTGCCCGCCGCTTTGCGATCCGTGTTCCGCGCCGATACCCGGTGGGGCCTCTCGGCACTGGTGCTCATCATTACCGGACTGATGCGCGTCTTCGGCACTTACGAAAAAGGCGCCGACTACTACCTGCATGAGCCGCTCTTTCACGTCAAGATGACGCTGCTCGTGGTGATTCTCGTGCTTGAAGTGCCGTCCATGCTTGCGCTGATGCGCTGGCGCGCTGCGGTCAGGAAGGGCGATGCGCCGGATCTGCGAAAGGCGCGTTCGTACGCGCATCTCAGCGTGATCCAAACGGTGTTGCTGGTTCTGATGGTGTTTGCGGCCGCGGGGATGGCGCGCGGCATCGGCTTGCCGGCTGGTGTGGTGTAGCCTGGGGCGCTCGAACGGTAGAGCCAGGCGGGTGCAGGTGGCCGTGTACGCGGCCAAGGCGATGGGCGTGCGAAACGCCAACGCGGACCACCTGTTGCCGGCGGCTTCCGCGTGACGTCCCACACGTTCGATGCAGGTTACTTCCCTACGAGCAAGCTGGAATCATCCGTCCGGTTTGCCTTGGCGCCGACGGTCCCGGGCAATATCTCCGGCTCGCTCAAGCCCTTGATGAGTTCCAGCGCCTGACGTTCGAACAACCGCCGGTACAGGCCGTTCTCGAGCTTGATCAGCGCCTCGTGACTGCCTTCCTCGATAACCTTGCCCTTGTCCAGCACCAGCAGCCGGTCGAGTGCCCGCACGGTGGAAAGACGGTGCGCCACCACCAGCGTCGTGCGGCCCATCATCAGCCGTTCCATGGCCTGCTGGATCAGCACTTCGCTTTCGCTGTCGAGGCTCGACGTCGCCTCGTCCAGTATCAGGATCGGCGCGTTTGCGAGGAACGCCCGCGCGATCGCCACGCGCTGACGCTCGCCGCCCGACAGCTTCACCCCGCGTTCGCCGACCAGCGTGTCGTAGCCATTGGGCAGCGCCGCGATGAAGTCGTGCGCGCTGGCGAGCCTCGCCGCGCGCTCGACCTCGGCGCGGCTCGCGCCGGGCCGCGCATACGCGATGTTCTCCGCGAGCGAGCGGTGAAACAGCACCGGCTCCTGCTGAACGATCGCGATCTGGCTGCGCAACGACGCTTGCCGCACATGCGCGATGTCCTGACCGTCGATCGTGATCCGGCCTTCCGAAAGATCGTAGAGGCGCTGGATCAGCTTGATGAAGGTCGTCTTGCCCGAACCCGAATGGCCGACCAGTCCGACGCGTTCTCCCGGTGCGATCCGCACGGAGAAGTTGTCATAGAGCGGCGTGGCATTCGCACCGTAGTGGAAGGTGACGTGCTCGAAGCGAATCTCGCCTTTGCCGATCGAGATCGGACCCGCGCCGGGCTGATCCTCGATGCCGAGCGGCTGACGTTCCAGCGACACCAGTTCTTCCATGTCGTTGACGGAGCGCTGCAGGTTGCGGATATGCATGCCTACGTCGCGCAGATAACCTTGCAGCATGAAGAACATGGTGAGCGCGAACGTGATGTCGCCGACGCTCGCCTCGCCGCGCATCCACAACAGCAGCGCGGCGCCGAGAATGGCAGCCTGAATCGCCACCAGCATGCCGCCCTGCACGCCGCCGTTGACGGTGCCGCGCATCCACGTGCGGCGGGTGCGATGACGCCACTTGCCGATCACGCGCGCAAGCAGCGCTTCTTCGCGTTCCTCGGCACCGAACGCTTTCACCACGCCGTTGCAACTGACCGCATCGGCGAGCGCGCCGCCCATGCGCGTGTCCCACGCATTCGCAAGGCGCGCGGCGGGCGCCACGAAGCCGAGCGACAGGGCCACGGTCACCGCGATATACAGCACCGAGCCGATGCCGACGACCGCGCCCATCATCGGCCAGCGCCAGCCGAGCAAGACCGTTGCGCCGACCAGCATGACCAGCGACGGGAACAGGGCGATCAGCAGCGTATCGTTGAGCAGGTCGAGTGCCCACATGCCGCGCGTGATCTTGCGCACGGTCGAGCCGGCGAAGCTGTTGGCGTGCCAGTCGGTCGAAAAGCGTTGCACGCGATGAAACGCATTCGCGGCGATCTCGCTCATCATCCTGAGCGTGAGCTTGATGATGTGGAAGAACACGCCCTGGCGAAGCAGCGTGGCACCGAGCCCAAGTGCGCTCAGCACGCCGAAGGCCGTGACCGCGGCGTGCCAAGCGACGGCGTTGCCGGCCGAGCCGGACGCGATGGCGTCGACGAGACGCCCGGCGAACATCGGCGTGAGCACGTCGGCTACAGCCGAGAGCAGCACCAGCGCCGCAATGGCGACGATGCGCCAAGGCTGCCGCGCCCAATGCAGGAAGGTGAAACCGAGGACGTCCTTGAAGGCTTGTCCGCGAAAGTCGAGTTTTTTTCTAGTCATTTGCCACGACCCGGTGGCGCATGAGCGCACCGAGGTTCCAGTCAGAAGCGAGAGGAAGAGACAGTCGAAGCGTGCCGGAACGCACCGGCAATGAAACTATGGACTGTCTGGGATTTGCGCGGAACGCCGGTTCAGGCGGAGCCGCGTGAGCGACGGATTAAGGTCGCGAGACCATACAAGGGGCGGCGATATGCACTGCGAACATGTGGCGCCTCCCTGTGGTCGAATGAGGTGGAGAAGGTGGACGGGGCGGATACCCGAGTGCCAACTATATCAGCAAGTGTCTGCCGGCCGCAATCGTACGAAGTTTCGGTGTTGACGAGCAAGCCTGATGGAGGCAATGGCACGGTGATATGCAATCATCAGGCGCCAAAGCTTGAGCCGAAAATAGAAAAGGGCTTACGCATTTCTGCGTAAGCCCTTTAATCTTCGGTGATCGACACACCAAAATTCTGGTGGGTAGTACTGGGATCGAACCAGTGACCCCTGCCGTGTGAAGGCAGTGCTCTACCGCTGAGCTAACCACCCGAAGAGAGCCGAATTATGTCAGGGTTTTTTTCACCCGTCCAGTATTTTTTAAGCGGTTTGCTCATCCGCTGCCGGCGCCGGTTCGAGACGCCACACGCTTGTGCCTTTGACCGCCTTGTCGAGACCATCCAGTACCGCCTGATGCGCCGCGAGTTCGTCGTCGCTGGCGGCGATCACGACCAGATCGAGCGAGTCGATCGCGACACGCGGCGCATGCGCGTTTCCACCGGCGTGAGACTCGCCGAGCATGTCGATGACGAGACTTTCCTGGCCGCGCGTCATCGCCAGGTAGACCTCGGCGAGCAACTCCGAGTCGAGCAGCGCGCCGTGCAGCGTACGGTGCGCGTTGCTGATGCCGAAGCGGTCGCACAGCGCATCGAGTGAATTGCGCTTGCCGGGGAACATCTGCTTGGCGCGCGCGAGCGTGTCGATGATTTCGCCGCAGCAAGTGCCGACGGGCGGCAGACCCAGCAGGGCGAATTCGGCGTCGAGAAAGCCGATATCGAACGGTGCGTTGTGAATGATCAGGTCCGCGCCCTGGATGAAGTCGCGGAACTGGTCGGCGATCTCGCCGAACTTCGGCTTGTCGCTCAGGAACTCGGTGGTCAAGCCGTGAACGGCCAACGCGCCCGGATCGCTGTCACGTCCCGGATTGATATAGAAGTGCAGGTTGTTGCCGGTAAGCCGGCGGTTCACGAGTTCGACGCAACCGAGTTCGAGAATCCGGTCGCCGGTGCGCGCATTCAGGCCGGTGGTTTCGGTATCGAGGATGAGTTGACGCATGTGGAGTTAGCCTGCTTCAAGAAATTGCAGCAAAAAAAGGTGCACGCGCGAGTGCCGACGCGGACATCACAGTTCGGCGAGCGACGCGACGCCGCGATTAGCCAGTTGGTCGGCGCGTTCGTTTTCCGGGTGGCCATTGTGGCCGCGCACCCAGCGCCATTCGATCTCGTGTTGCGCGACGAGCGCATCGAGCCGCTTCCACAAGTCGGCGTTCTTCACCGGCTGCTTCGCGGCGGTGATCCAGCCTTTCTTTTTCCAGCCGTGAATCCATTCGCTGATGCCTTTCTGCACGTACTGCGAGTCGGTATGCACGACCGCCTTGCAAGGGCGCTTCAGCGCTTCGAGCGCGGCAATCACGCCCATCAGCTCCATGCGATTGTTGGTGGTATTCGCCTCGCCGCCGAACAGTTCTTTTTCCTGGTCGCCGAAGCGCAGCAGCGCGCCCCAGCCGCCGGGGCCGGGGTTGCCCTTGCAGGCGCCGTCGGTATAAATATCGATGTGATCGGAAGTCATTGAGTGTGGTTGCGTGTGTTCGGTGTGGCGGCGGGCGCGAGGCCCGGAGCAAGGACAGGTTTCTTCACTTTCAGCGGCCCGACGAGGCGCATGCCGCGCACGCGCTTGATCGCCTTGATCATGTAGGTGGCGCCGAAAATCGGCCACCAGCGGTCGCCGGCGGCTTCCATGAAACCGTAGCGGGACAGCCATTGATCGCTGCCGAGCGGCGGACGATAGCAGCCGAAGCGCCCGCGTTCAAGGTCGAAACCCAGCAGCTTGATCCAGTCCTTGAGGCGTGTGAAGGCGATCAGGTCGACGGCGGCGGGCACGAAGGGCCGCCCGGTCATCTTGCCGACCGATTGCCGCGCGCCCCACAACGACAGCGAATTGAAGCCGAGAATGATCAGTTGGCCTTCGGGCATCAGCACGCGCTCGGCCTCGCGCAGCAGCCGGTGCGGGTCGCCGGTGAATTCCAGCGTGTGCGGCATGACGATCAGATCGACGCTTTGTGCTTCGAACGGCAAGTCGAGCAGGTCGCACCATACCGCGCTGCGTCCGGCCGGCGCGGGCAGGAGTGTGGGCTGAGCGTGCGCCGCGCGGTTGCCCGCCGAACCGTTGCCGGCATGCGCCGGGCCGCGCGGAAAAGTGTAGGGCGCGCTGGCGCCGCTCGCGGCATCGAGCACGAGCCCGCGGCACGGCATGCGGTTTTCGCGCAAGGCGTCGAGCTGCGGCAGGCCAAGTTGCAGCGCATGGTAACCGAACACGTCCGACACCACGCGGTCGAGTTGGGTCTGTTCCCACTCGAGCACGTAGCGGCCAGGTGGCGAATCGGTCCAGGCGGGCCAGTCTATAATCGCTCGGTCAGTCATATCAAAAAATACGTCGCCTATGAATGCGCTCGAGTACGTACCGGTCCCGGCGTTTGAAGACAATTACATCTGGGTCGTTTCCGACGGACACCACGCGGTGGTCGTCGATCCGGGCGAAGCCGCCCCCGTGCGCGCCTATCTGGCGAAACGAGGTTGGCGGATGAGCGCTATTTTACTCACGCACCATCATCAAGACCACGTCGGCGGGGTGGCCGATCTGCTGAATGGCCAGGCCGTTCCCGTGTACGGCCCCGCCGGTGAAGCGATCGAGCATCTCACACACCGTCTTGAAAATGGTGATCATGTGACGATTGCGGCCCCCGCGCTCGAATTCAGCGTGCTCGACGTGCCGGGTCACACGAGCGGCCATATTGCCTACTTTCAGGCGGCGGACCCGCGCGGCACGCCACACGTGTTCTGCGGCGACACGCTGTTCGCATGCGGCTGCGGCCGGCTGTTCGAAGGCACGCCGCAACAGATGCTCGCGTCGCTGGATTCGCTCGCCGCGCTGCCCGGCGCGACCGAGGTCCACTGCGCGCACGAGTACACGCTGTCGAACATCCGCTTCGCGCTCGCCTGCGAGCCAGGCAACGCTGAACTGCAAGCCTGGCGCGACAAGGCGAGTGAACTGCGCGCGCGCAAGGTGCCGACGCTGCCCACCACCATCGCCCACGAACGCGCCGTGAATCCGTTTTTGCGCGCCGGCAATCCGGCGGTTCAAGCGAGCTTGCAGGAGCAGTTGCACGAGAAGGTGTCCGACCGGTTGGCGGCATTCACGCTGATGCGCGAATGGAAAAACCGCTTCCGTTAACCGGATTGGCATTAGGGTGTTCCTCACGCGAAGAATCGGAAAAATTCGCCAAGCCCTAGATTTACTTGATTTTTTCGTAATTTTCCGATTGACGTAAACGTTGACGTTTCGTACTATCGGCTGCAAATTCCAGCCCTTGTGGAAACCGAGACGTTCATGAGATTTATCTTTAGTGCGTTGCTGGTCCTGACACTCGCCGCTTGCGCGAGCCAGGGACCGACGACGAATAGCCCCACCACCGCAACAAATCCCGCCAGTCAGCAAGCCGTAGCCGACGCCCTTCGCAAGACAGCCACCGCCAAAGAGACGATCAACGTCGACCAGGGTTCAGTCACTCAACTGACCAGCGCGGACGCCGATCTGTGGGGCCGTATTCGCCGCGGTTTTCAAATGCCGGATCTGCAGACCGACCTCGTCGATATGCAGGTCAACTGGTATGCGCAGCGTCCCGACTACGTGCAGCGCATGACCGAGCGCTCGCAGAAGTACCTGTACCACATCGTCGAGGAACTCGAGGCGCGCCATATGCCGACCGAGCTCGCGTTGCTGCCGTTCATCGAATCGGCGTACAGCCCGCAGGCTTTGTCGGTGGCGAAGGCGGCGGGCATGTGGCAGTTCATGCCGGGCACCGGCCGCACCTACAACCTCAAGCAGAACATGTGGCAGGACGAGCGCCGCGACGTGCTGGCCTCGACGAGCGCCGCGCTCGACTATCTGTCGCGTCTGCATGACATGTTCGGCGACTGGCAGCTCGCGCTCGCCGCGTACAACTGGGGTGAAGGCAACGTGCAGCGCGCGATCGCGCGCAACGAGGCGGCGGGTCTGCCCACCGACTACCTCAGCTTGCGCATGCCGAACGAGACGCGCAACTACGTGCCTAAGCTGCAGGCGGTGAAGAACATCGTGATGAATCCGCAAATGTACGGGCTCGCACTGCCGACGATTCCGAACCACCCGTATTTCGTGACGGTCACCACCTCGCACGATATCGACGTGGACACGGCCGCCAAGCTGGCGAATCTTTCGTTGGATGAATTCCGTTCGCTGAATCCGTCGTTCAGGAAGCCGGTGATTCTCGGCGCGACGCAGCCGCAAATCCTGCTGCCGTTCGACAATGCGAGCGCTTTCGAGCGCAATCTGAAGACCTATTCGGGTTCGCTGTCGTCCTGGACCACCTACACGGTCACGGAGCGTTCGGCGCCGGCGGCGCTCGCGCAAAAGATCGGAGTCGACGCCGACACGCTGATGGAAGTGAACAAGATTCCGGCCGGCATGCGTCTGAAGCCGGGCTCCACGATCGTGGTGCCGCGCGGTTCGGACGACGACGAGGACATCAGCGCCGACGTTGCCGAAAGCGCGGTTCTGGCGATGGAGCCGGACGTCCCCGATACCCGCAAGATGCTGATCCGCGTGCGCCGCAATCAGAGCATGGCGGCGATCGCCGCGCGCTATGGCGTCTCGGTCGGCCAGTTGAAGTCCTGGAATCGCACGCATCGTAACGAGGTTTCGCGTGGCCAGGTCATCGTGCTGCACGTACCGGTGGGCAAAACGGTGCCGAGCGAACCCGGTCCCGAGCGCATTGCCACCGACGTGCAGGGCGGCGGCGTCCAGAAGATCGGTACGCGCGTCCCGGAGACGAAGAAGGGGCGTGGCCGTTCGGCGGTCGTGAAGGTGTCCGAGCCGGTGGGCAAAGCCGGCAAGCCGGCGGCATCCGGCGCCGGCAAGGGCAAGGTGACGAAAGTGTCGGCGTCCACGTCCGGCAAGGTATCGAAGACGGCAACCAACGCGAAGAAGAGCAAGTAGCGCAAAAAGCGGCTCTCCACCAGTGACAACATGCGGGGCTGGAGCCGCGCAGCAATTGCGATCCGATCGCGCACCGAAGTTTTCCCAACGCCGTCACCCGTGGTGACGGCGTTTTTCATTGTGCGGATCATCGCGGGCGGGTTTGACGGATTTCCTTTATCGTTCGAGCTTTGGCTGACCGGCCGCCCCGATCGAAGCTTATGTCGTCGACCCAGCTGCGCGTCTTTCTCCTGTTTTCCGCCGGTTACCTCGTTTCGTATGTGTTTCGCGGCGTCAACCTCGGCTTTGCTCCGTTCATCACGGATGATCTAGGCTTGTCGGCAACCGACCTGGGTTTGCTGACCAGTCTGTATTTCCTCGGCTTCGCGGGTGCGCAGATTCCGGCCGGCGTGCTGCTCGACCACTTCGGCGCGCGGCGCGTGACCGCGGTGACGTTGCTCTTTGCCGCGTTCGGAATTTGGGTGTTCGGCGCAGCTCACAGCGTCGGCGTGATGATGGCCGGGCGGCTCTTGATCGGCGTCGGCGTGTCGGTGTGCCTGGGCGCGGCTTTCAAGGCGTTGGCGCAGCACTTCGCGTCGGCGCGCCTGCCGCTGATGAACGGGCTCGTGATGGCGATCGGCGGTTTCGGCGGCGTGATGGTGGGCTCGCCGCTCACGTGGGTGCTCGGCTTCGCGAGTTGGCGCGCGGTCTGCGTGGGGCTGGGTCTGCTGACGGTGCTGGTGGCGCTCGCTCAGTGGACGCTCGCGCCGGACACGCAGGAAACCCACCGTCAGGCGAGTCTTGGCGCCCAGTTCAAAGGCACCTTGCACATCCTGGGAAGCGCGGCGTTCTGGAAAATCGCCTCGTTCTCGGTCGTCACGCAAGGCGTGTTTTATGCGATGCAATCGCTGTGGGTGGGCGCCTGGTTGCGCGACGTTCAGGGCTTCGAGCCGCGCGAGGCGGCCGCGCTGGTGTCGATTCTCGGCTTTGCGATGATGGCGGGCTGCGTCGGTTTCGGCGCGGCGGCGCGCGGCCTCGAACGGCGCGGCATATCGTTGCATACGTTTTGCGGCGTGGGCATGGTGCTATATGTCGTGACGCAATTGCTGATCATGTTCCGCGCGCCGCTGCCCGCGGGGCTGCTGTGGGCGGCGTACGGGATTTTCGGCGGCACCGGCATTCTCAGCTACGCGGTGATGGCGAGGCACTTTCCCGCACAGATGATCGGCCGGGTGAATACCACGCTCACGCTCATCATCTTTCTGCTGATTTTCGGTTTTCAGATCGGCGTGGGCGCCGTGCTGTCGCGCTGGCCGGCGAGCGGTGGCCACTATCCGGCGGCCGCGCATCTGACCGCATGGGGCATTCTGGTGGCGCTGCAGATGTTGAGCGCGGTCTGGTACGTATTGCCTCGCCGCACGCCTGTTCGGCCCGCCGCGGTCCGCGCGGAGCAGGAGGCCTGAGCGGGTCACGCGGCGGTTCGCCGGTCGGAGCGCGTTTGCCGGCGCTATCCCGATTCCGGTCCCCGCAAATCTTGTCCGACGACGTCGGCGCCAGACGCAGCAAGGGTTTCATCGATTTGGGCGGGCGCGCCTCCTGGTCCGCTCCCCATCTCGGATTTGGAGAGAAGGGCACTTTCACGCTATAATTATAAAGTTTGAGCTTATCAACCCGCACCCTAGCGCCTACCTCTCCCATACCGTTCATCCGCCGCGCGCCGTTTGCGTAGCAAGAAGGGCCCCGCACCCAGCCGATCCGTCCAGACAATGGGCCCATCGCGCCTCTTGCAACGTCAACGGCAGTACGCGAGCGAGTCTGCGCGCGCATCCCGTGGATGCGTTTTCGCTGCGGCTCGCAGTCGGATAGACAGGTCGGCAACAGGGTGTTCCTCAAGGAGTCTCCCGTGTTGCCGTCATTTTCTCCCGCTTTGCTCGCGCTCGCCGACGGCACGGTCTTTCGTGGTTACTCGATCGGCGCCCCCGGGCATACGATCGGCGAAGTCGTGTTCAATACCGCTATCACCGGCTATCAGGAAATCCTGACCGATCCGAGCTATGCGCGCCAGATCGTGACCCTCACGTATCCGCACATCGGTAACGTCGGGGTGAATGCCGAAGACGTCGAAGCTACGAAAGTCCATGCCGCCGGCCTGATCATTCGCGATCTGCCGGTTCTCGCGTCGAACTTCCGCATGGAGCGCACGCTCTCGCAGTATCTGCAGGACGAAGGCGTGGTCGCCATCGCCGGCCTCGACACCCGCAAGCTGACCCGCGTTCTGCGCGACAAGGGCGCGCAGAACGGCGCGATTCTCGCCGGCTCGGACGACGAGGCCAAGGCCATCGAACTCGCGCGTTCGTTCCCCGGCCTCTCGGGCATGGACCTCGCGAAAGTCGTTTCGACGAAGGAAACCTACGAATGGACTCAGAGCGAATGGCGTCTGGGCACCGGCTACGGCAAGCAGAATGCGCCGAAGTACCGCGTGGTCGCATTCGACTATGGCGTCAAGTACAACATTCTGCGCATGCTCGCCGAGCGCGGCTGCCACGTCACGGTGCTGCCGGCGGAGGCCAGCGCGGCTGACGCGCTCGCGCTCAGCCCGGACGGCATTTTCCTGTCGAACGGCCCCGGCGACCCGGAACCGTGCGACTACGCGATCGCGGCCACGAAGGAACTGATCGAGCGCGGCATTCCGACGTTCGGCATCTGCCTCGGCCACCAGATCATGGGCCTCGCGGTCGGCGCGAAGACCATGAAGATGAAGACCGGCCACCACGGCGCGAACCATCCGGTGAAGGATCTCGACGACGGCCGCGTGGTCATCACGTCGCAGAACCACGGCTTCGCGGTCGACGCCGACACGCTGCCGGCCAACGCCAAGGTCACGCATATCTCGTTGTTCGACGGCACGCTGCAAGGCTTCGCGCTGACCGACAAGCCGGCGTTCTGCTTCCAGGGTCACCCGGAAGCGTCGCCTGGTCCGCACGACATCGCCTATCTGTTCGACCGCTTCGCCGCGTTGATGGACACGAAGAAGGCCGGCAGGACCGCGGCGGCGTAAAAGGCTTTTGAAGCGGTTTTTGAAGCGCCTTTGCGGCTCCCGGCGTGAGCCGTGCACTCAGCGCACTCAATGCGCTCAGCGCCGGTCAGGCGAGCCGCACAAACAGAGCGCGCGCAACGTAGAAACGACGCGCGCCGACGGAAAGAATTCAGGAATACATTAGCGAGAGCGTTATGCCCAAGCGGACAGACATCAAGAGCATCCTCATCATCGGCGCGGGTCCGATCATCATCGGCCAGGCGTGCGAGTTCGACTACTCGGGCGCGCAGGCATGCAAGGCGTTGCGTGAGGAAGGCTACAAGGTCATTCTCGTCAACAGCAATCCGGCGACGATCATGACCGACCCGAACACGGCCGACGTGACCTACATCGAGCCGATCACATGGGAAGTGGTCGAGCGCATCATCGCGAAGGAGCGCCCGGACGCGATCCTGCCGACGATGGGCGGTCAGACCGCGCTGAACTGCGCGCTCGACCTGCACGCGCACGGCGTGCTGGACAAGTACAAGGTCGAGCTGATCGGCGCGTCGCCGGAAGCGATCGACAAGGCCGAAGACCGTCAGAAGTTCAAAGACGCGATGACCAGGATCGGCCTCGGTTCGGCCAAATCGGGCACCGCGCATTCGATGGAAGAAGCGCTGCAGGTGCAGGCCGACATTGCCGTGCAAACCGGCAGCGGCGGCTATCCGGTGGTGATCCGTCCGTCGTTCACGCTGGGTGGTTCGGGCGGCGGCATCGCCTACAACCGCGACGAATTCGAAGAGATCTGCAAGCGCGGTCTCGATCTGTCGCCCACGCGCGAACTGTTGATCGAGGAATCGCTGCTCGGCTGGAAAGAGTACGAGATGGAAGTGGTCCGCGATAAGAAGGACAACTGCATCATCGTGTGCTCGATCGAAAACCTGGACCCGATGGGCATTCACACCGGCGACTCGATCACGGTCGCACCGGCGCAAACGCTCACCGACAAGGAATATCAGATCCTGCGTAACGCGTCGCTCGCGGTGTTGCGCGAGATCGGCGTCGACACGGGCGGTTCGAACGTGCAGTTCTCGATCAATCCAAAAGACGGCCGGATGATCGTGATCGAAATGAACCCGCGTGTATCGCGTTCTTCAGCATTGGCGTCGAAGGCCACCGGCTTCCCGATCGCCAAGGTCGCGGCGAAACTCGCGGTCGGTTACACGCTCGACGAGTTGAAGAACGAAATCACCGGCGGCCAGACGCCGGCGTCGTTCGAACCGACGATCGATTACGTCGTCACGAAGATCCCGCGTTTCGCGTTCGAGAAATTCCGCGAAGCCGATTCGCGCCTCACCACGCAGATGAAGTCGGTCGGCGAAGTGATGGCGATCGGCCGCACCTTCCAGGAATCGTTCCAGAAGGCGCTGCGCGGTCTCGAAGTCGGCGTCGACGGTCTGGATGAAAAGACCGATAACCGCGACGAGATCATCCGCGAGATCGGCGAAGCCGGTCCGGATCGTATCTGGTACGTCGGCGACGCGTTCCGTGTCGGCATGACGGCCGAAGAAATCTTCGAGGAAACCTCGATCGACCCGTGGTTCCTCGCGCAGATCGAACAGATCATCCTGAAGGAAAAGGCGCTGGCGGGCCGCACGCTCGCGAGCCTCTCGAAAGAAGAGCTCAAGTATGTGAAGCAAAGCGGCTTCTCGGACCGGCGTCTCGCCAAGCTGCTCGGCGCGAAGCCGGCTGAAGTGCGTCAACGCCGGATCGAGTTGAACGTGCGTCCGGTGTACAAGCGCGTCGACACCTGCGCCGCCGAGTTCGCCACGAAAACCGCGTACATGTACTCGACCTACGAGGAAGAGTGCGAAGCGAACCCCACCAACAACAAGAAGATCATGGTGCTGGGCGGCGGCCCGAACCGGATCGGCCAGGGCATCGAGTTCGACTACTGCTGCGTGCACGCCGCGCTCGCCATGCGCGAGGACGGCTACGAAACGATCATGGTCAACTGCAACCCTGAAACCGTTTCGACCGACTACGACACATCCGATCGTCTGTACTTCGAATCGCTGACGCTCGAAGACGTGCTCGAAATCGTCGACAAGGAAAAGCCGGTCGGCGTGATCGTGCAATACGGCGGCCAAACGCCGCTGAAGCTCGCGCTCGATCTCGAGGCGAACGGCGTGCCGATCATCGGCACATCGCCGGACATGATCGACGCCGCCGAAGACCGCGAGCGTTTCCAGAAGCTGCTGCAAGGCCTCGGCCTGCGTCAGCCGCCGAACCGCACGGCGCGCGCTGAAGACGAGGCGCTCAAGCTCGCGGACGAAATCGGCTACCCGCTGGTGGTGCGTCCGTCGTACGTGCTCGGCGGCCGCGCGATGGAAATCGTCCACGAGCCGCGCGACCTCGAGCGCTACATGCGCGAGGCCGTGAAGGTGTCGAACGATTCGCCGGTGCTGCTCGACCGCTTCCTGAACGACGCAATCGAATGCGACGTCGATTGCATTTCCGATGGCGAGGCCGTGTTCATCGGCGGCGTGATGGAGCACATCGAACAGGCGGGCGTGCACTCGGGCGACTCGGCTTGCTCGCTGCCGCCGTACTCGCTGTCGAAGGAAACCGTGGCCGAACTGAAGCGTCAAACGGGCGCGATGGCGAAGGCGCTGAACGTGATCGGCCTGATGAACGTGCAGTTCGCGATCCAGCAAGTGCCGCAAGCGGATGGTTCGAAAGAGGATGTGATCTACGTGCTCGAAGTGAACCCGCGTGCGTCGCGCACGGTGCCGTACGTGTCGAAGGCGACCAGCCTGCCGCTCGCGAAAATCGCGGCGCGCGCGATGGTCGGCCAGAAGCTCGCCGCTCAGGGCGTGACGAAGGAAATCGACCCGCCGTACTTCAGCGTGAAGGAAGCCGTGTTCCCGTTCGTCAAGTTCCCTGCAGTCGATCCGGTGCTTGGACCGGAAATGCGGTCGACCGGTGAAGTGATGGGCGTGGGCCAGACCTTCGGCGAGGCGCTCTTCAAGTCGCAGCTCGCGGCGGGTTCGCGTCTGCCCGAGTCGGGCACGGTGCTGTTGACCGTGATGGATGCCGACAAGCCGAAGGCCGTCGAAGTCGCTCGCATGCTGCACGAACTCGGCTATCCGATCGTCGCGACCAAGGGCACGGCCGCCGCGATCGAAGCAGCCGGCGTGCCGGTCAAGGTCGTCAACAAGGTGAAGGACGGCCGTCCGCACATCGTCGATATGATCAAGAACGGCGAGATCGCGTTGGTCTTCACGACCGTCGACGAAACCCGCGCGGCGATCGCCGATTCGCGTTCGATTCGCATGAGCGCGCAGGCGAACAAGGTCACGTACTACACGACCATGTCGGGCGCGCGGGCCGCGGTGGAAGGCTTGCGCTATTTGAAGGACCTGGAAGTCTATGATTTACAAGGGCTCCACGCTCGCCTAAACTAAGGCTTCGAATACCTGTCCAAGACGTAAGTGCCGCGGTTAAGCGGCGTTTCGCAGGTGCCATGGCTCGGGTTTTGCCCGGCGCTCTGGTCCGCGCGGAATGCACTTAACCGCGGTGATTTTTTTTATGGCCGTTTTTTAGCCTCTAGAGTTGTTTATGAGCACTATTCCATTGACGAGGCGCGGCGCAGACATGCTGCGCGATGAATTGCAGCGCCTGAAATCGGTTGAGCGTCCCGCGGTGATCAACTCGATCGCGGAAGCACGCGCCCAAGGCGATCTGTCGGAAAACGCGGAATACGACGCGGCGAAGGAAAAGCAGGGCTTTATCGAAGGCCGTATTGCCGAGATCGAATCGAAGCTGGCCGGCGCGCAGGTGATCGACCCGTCCAAGGTGGACGCGGACGGCCGCGTGGTGTTCGGCGCGACGCTCGAACTCGAAGACCTTGATTCGGGTGCGAAGGTCAAATACCAGATCGTCGGCGACGACGAAGCGGACATCGACCACGGTCTGATCTCGATCAGCTCGCCGATCGCGCGCGCCTTGATCGGCAAGTCGGAAGGCGACGTGGCATCGGTGCAGGCGCCGGGCGGCGTGCGCGAATACGAAATCATCGCGGTTAGCTACGTTTGAAGGCGGCCCCGGTGTCCTTGATGCCGCATCGATTTTTCCGTCTGCTGACGGTGGTGTGGGTCGGTAGTCTGCTGACTATCGGCTATGCCGTCGCGCCGGTGCTGTTCACGTCGCTCGACCGGATGACGGCGGGCGCGGTGGCGGCGCAGTTGTTTCGCATTGAAGGCGTGCTGGGCGCGGTGTGCGGCATTTTGCTGCTCGTTCTCGCCAACGTTTTGGTTCGCCGCGGCAGCGACGCATATCGCCGTTTGCGCTGGCTGATTGCGGGCATGCTCGTGTGCGTGCTGGTGGGTTACTTCGCGTTGCAGCCGTTCATGAATGCAATGCGCGTTGCCGCGCTCGAAGCGGGCAGCGATGTCGGACATTCGGCTTATGCGACGCGCTTCGGCGTCCTGCATGGCGTATCGAGCCTGTTCTATCTGGTCGAAAGCCTGTTGGGCGTGGCGCTAGTGTGGAAGCTGCCGGCAAGCGCCGGCGCAATCGTGGCCGATCAGGATGGTGGCGGCGCTGCGGGGCACATAACACGCTGAGGTTGCTGGGTCACGCGCTACGGTTTTCGTGATTCAGCGGCCCGGCAGGTCCGCCCAGGCATTCGCCTGAACATGTGAACTGAGCATTTCGCCCCAGCATCCTGCCTTAAGACAGACCACGCCAAGGTGCGGACCTTGCCCGCACCTCCACCATCATTCGCTTACTTCGACTGATGCGAGCGCTTCGCGCTAGTCTGGCGCTTCTTGGCCCGCTTGATGTTGCCGCCTTGCGTGACGCGTTCATTGCCGCGCACCACGACCGCCTTTGCCTTGGGCTTGCGCATCGGAATTTCGCTGGGCTTCACCACGGTAACCACGCGCGGCGCCCGGCCCTTGCCGGGTTTGGCATCCGCAGCGGCTTCGCGGGCGCTCGGCAGGGTGCCGCGCTTGCTCTTCACCGCCGGTTGCGCGGTTTCAGGCTTCCAGATCACCAGGAGCTTGCCGATATGCTGGATCGGCGCCGCGTTCAGCTTGTCGCAGATTTGTTCATAAATCGCGATGCGTTCTTCGCGTTCGTCGCCGAACACACGGATCTTGATCAGCTGATGGGCGCCAAGGTGGACGTTGATTTCAGAGAGCACAGCGTCGGTCAAGCCTTCGGCGCCGACGAGCACCACCGGTTTGAGCGCATGTGCCTGGGAGCGCAACTCGGCGCGTTGGTCGGAAGAGACTTTGAGGGCTGGCATGGAAAGTGGGAGACTCGACTAAAATGGCGGCGCCTGCATTCCCGATCCATTCGTTCGATTAGCGGCGATTGGGTTTTCGGTCGATCAGCAGGGCGGCGCGTCAGAACAACAGAATCGCGGATGACTGCCAGTTTTGGCGGTGGCCGCGCGAAATTAACCGCGTATTATCCGCTAAAGCGCGACATGGCGCAGCAAGAGTTCAACGTTTAATGGCAAAAAACAAGTTCAACACGGCGTGGCTGCATGACCACATCAACGATCCGTACGTAAAAATGGCGCAGCGGGAGGGCTATCGCGCGCGCGCCGCCTACAAGCTCAAGGAAATCGACGAACAGGACAAGCTGATCCGCCCGGGGCAGGTGATCGTCGACCTCGGCTCTGTGCCGGGCAGTTGGAGCCAGTACGCCCGCAACAAGCTCGCCAAGGGCGCGCAGCGCGACGCCGAGCGCGAGGGCGGCATTGACGGCACGATTATCGCGCTGGACATGCTGCCGATGGAGCCGATCGCCGACGTCCACTTCATTCAGGGCGACTTCCGCGAAGACTCCGTTCTCGGCCAGCTCGAAGAATTAGTCGGCGAGCGCCAGGTTGATCTTGTAATTTCGGATATGGCGCCCAACCTGTCGGGGGTAGCGGTGGCGGATGCCGCGCGGATCGAGCATTTGTGCGATCTCGCGCTGGAATTTTCGCAAAATCACCTGAAGCCGGATGGTGCCCTTTTAGTCAAATGCTTTCATGGCAGCGGTTACAGCCAGATTGTCGAAAAGTTCAAGCATCAGTTCAAGGTGGTGGCGGCCCGCAAGCCGAAAGCTTCGCGGGACAAGTCGTCAGAAACGTTTATTTTGGGTAAGCATCTCAAGCGGCCCGCATAGGACGCTGCAGGACGGATCCGCATTTGCCGATAAATGGTCTCCAGGCGCCGGAAATTGGCGCTGTAACGGCCGGTTACGCTATTTCTGTGGTAGCGAAACCTTATGGCAGGGGTCTGCGGACTGGATTAGAATGCTTTCGTGGTGCCGCAAGGCAAGTGTAGGCGCCCGTCTAAGTGAAGGAGTGGTGCTTTGAACAACAATATGTTTTCGAAGGCAGCAGTGTGGCTGGTTATCGCACTGGTGCTGTTTACGGTGTTCAAGCAGTTCGACAAGCCCCGTGTCCAGGAAGGCGTTTCCTATTCGCAGTTCATGGACGACGCGAAGAACGGCAAAGTCAAGAACGTCATTGTCCAGGGGCGGAACCTCACGGTCACTCCAGCAGACGGCCAGAAGTACCAGATCGTGTCGCCCGGCGACATCTGGATGGTCGGCGATCTGATGAAGTATGGCGTTCAGGTGAGCGGCAAGGCTGATGACGAACCCAATGCGCTGGTGTCCGCGCTGTATTACCTTGGGCCGACGATCCTGATCATCGGTTTCTGGTTCTACATGATGCGACAGATGCAGGGGGGCGGGAAAGGTGGTGCGTTCTCATTCGGCAAATCCCGTGCACGTCTGATCGACGAAAATAACAACGCAATCAATTTCACCGACGTCGCCGGTTGCGACGAAGCCAAGGAAGAAGTCTCCGAACTGGTCGACTTCCTGCGCGATCCGCAAAAATTCCAGAAGCTGGGCGGGCGCATTCCGCGCGGCGTGCTGCTGGTCGGCCCGCCGGGAACCGGTAAGACGCTGCTTGCGCGCGCCATCGCTGGCGAGGCGAAGGTGCCGTTCTTCAGCATCTCGGGTTCGGATTTCGTTGAAATGTTCGTCGGCGTCGGCGCGGCTCGCGTGCGCGACATGTTCGAACAGGCCAAGAAGCACGCACCGTGTATCGTGTTCATCGACGAAATCGACGCGGTCGGCCGTCATCGCGGCGCCGGCATGGGCGGCGGTAACGACGAACGCGAGCAGACGCTGAATCAGATGCTGGTCGAGATGGACGGCTTCGAAGCGAACTCGGGTGTGATCGTGATCGCCGCAACCAACCGTTCGGACGTGCTCGACAAGGCGCTGCTGCGTCCGGGCCGTTTCGACCGCCAGGTGTATGTCGGTCTGCCGGACATCCGCGGCCGCGAGCACATCATGAAGGTTCACCTGCGCAAGGTGCCGATCTCGAACGACGTCGACGCGGCGGTCATCGCTCGCGGCACGCCGGGCTTTTCGGGCGCCGATCTGGCGAACCTCGTGAACGAGGCGGCATTGTTCGCGGCTCGCCGCGGCAAGCGCATCGTGGAAATGACGGACTTCGAGGACGCGAAGGACAAGATCTTCATGGGTCCGGAGCGCAAGTCGGCTGTGATCCGCGAAGAATCGAAGCGTGCCACGGCGTATCACGAGTCGGGCCATGCGGTGATCGCCAAGCTGTTGCCGAAGGCCGATCCGGTGCACAAGGTCACGATCATTCCGCGCGGTCGCGCGCTGGGTGTGACGTGGCAGCTGCCGGAGCACGACAACGAAACGTATTCGAAGGACTACCTGCTTGATCGTCTCGCGATCCTGTTCGGTGGCCGTGTCGCGGAAGAGCTGTTCCTGAACCTGATCAGCACCGGCGCGTCGGACGACTTCAACAAGGCGACGCAAACGGCTCGCGCCATGGTGGCTCGCTTCGGCATGACGGACGCGTTGGGACCGATGGTCTACGTTGACGACGAAAACGACGCAACGCCGTTTGGCCGCGGCTTCACGCGCACCATTTCGGAAGCGACGCAACAGAAGGTCGACGCGGAAATCCGTCGCGTGCTGGACGAGCAGTACAACCTCGCGAAGCACCTGCTGGAAGAGAACCGCGACAAGGTCGAAGCGATGACCGCCGCACTGATGGAGTGGGAAACGATCGACGCCGATCAGATCAACGACATCATGGCAGGCCGTCCGCCGCGCTCGCCGAAGAGCTCGCCGCCGCCGGCGAGCGACGCCTCGTCGGGCGGCAGCCCGGGCACCGAGGTCAAGCCGGGCAGCGCTACGGCGCCGGCCTGATAGGCGACTAGTAGAAAGTGCGGGCCGGTGTGTTTCACACCGGCCCGTTTTGCATTTAATCCGTTTTATGTGAAGCGCCGCCACGTGTCGAAAGTCGATTTCCCCTCTTTTCCCATTCCTGAGCCGCTGCAGTGCGGCCGCTTCAAGCTGACCTTTGAACGTCCTTTGGTCATGGGCATCCTGAACGTCACACCCGATTCTTTCTCCGACGGCGGCCAATACGCGATGCGCGGCGATGCGCTGCGCCAGGCCGAGCGCATGCTGCTCGACGGCGCCGATATCATCGACATCGGCGGTGAGTCGACTCGTCCCGGCGCGCCGCCGGTGCCGCTCGACGAGGAACTGGAGCGGGTGATCCCGCTCGTCGAACAGTTGCGCGGCGCGAATGTGCCGTTGTCGGTCGATACCTATAAGCCCGAAGTGATGCGCCGCGCGTTGGCCGCGGGCGCGGACCTGATCAACGACATCTGGGGTTTCCGGATGCCCGGCGCAATCGATGCGGTGCGCGACAGTGAATGCGGTCTGTGCGTGATGCACATGCTCGGCGAACCGCAAACCATGCAACTCGGCGAACCTGCCTATGTGGATGTGGTGAGCGAGGTCCGAGCGTTTCTCGAGGAACGGGTGGCGGCGCTTGAACAGGCCGGTATCGCCCGTGCGCGCATCAGCGTCGATCCGGGTTTCGGCTTCGGCAAGGCGGTGCTCGAGCATAATTACGCGCTGCTTGCGCATCTGCCGGACACGGCGCCGCGGGTAGAGCCGCCGTATCCGATCCTCGCGGGCATGTCGCGCAAGTCGATGATCGGCGCGGTGGTCGGACGCCCGGCGCCGGAGCGCATCGCGGGCAGCGTCGCCGCCGCGGTGTGCGCGGCCGGGCGGGGCGCCGCGATCCTGCGCGTGCACGACGTCGCGCAAACAGTGGATGCATTGAAAGTATGGGCGGCCATGCGCGAAGCGGCGAATCACAGCCGCGCGCGCGGCTGAACGCAAAGGAGGAACATAAAATATGGCACGTCGTTTTTTCGGAACGGACGGAATTCGGGGCAAAGTCGGCGAAGGGCCCATTACGCCGGAATTTGTTTTGCGGCTCGGCTACGCGGCCGGCAAAGTGCTGGCGGGCGCGGACCGCTGGGCGAGAACGGGCACGAGGCCCACCGTGCTGATCGGCAAGGACACGCGCGTGTCGGGCTACATGCTCGAAGCCGCGCTCGAAGCGGGTTTTTCCGCGGCCGGTGTCGACGTGATGCTGGCCGGCC